>NZ_JBFAWA010000034.1:0-155958 GCF_040680035.1 Nonomuraea sp. NPDC052116
GCGGGCCAGCTTGCGCCGGTCGGCACGTTCGTGACGCGGGTTGACGATCTTCTCGCCGGTCGAGAGCGTGGCCAGCGCCGTGATGCCCGCGTCCAGGCCCACCGACGCCTCGACCGGTGGCAGCGGCGAGATCTTCTCCTCGATCAGAAGGGACACGAACCACCGCCCGGCCGCGTCTCTCGACACCGTGACCGTGGACGGCTCGGCCCCCTCGGGCAGCGGACGCGACCACACGATGTCCAGCGGCGCATCCATCTTCGCCAAGGTGAGCCGGCCCTGGCGCCAGCGGAACGCCGAGCGGGTGTACTCCGCCGACGCGCGCGCCTTCTTCCTGCTCTTGAACGTCGGGTACTTCGCCCTGCGCACGAAGAAGTTCGCGAACGCCGCCTGCAGGTGGCGCAGCGCCTGCTGCAACGGCACCGACGACACCTCGCCCAGAAACGCCAACTCGGGCGTCTTCTTCCACGCCATCAGCGCCGCGGAGGACTCCACGTAGGAAACCCGTTTGCCCTCCAGGGCGTAGGCGCGGGTCCGCTCTTCCAATGCCTTGTTGTAGACCAGGCGCACGCAACCGAACGTCCGGGCAAGCTCGCCGGCCTGCTCGGGAGTCGGGTAAAAGCGGTACCTGTAGGCCCGCTTCACCAGCTGCACCACGCCTCACATCTTTGCAGGAAGACCAGCCAAGTGCTGCTCGATTGTCGTAGACGGTGGTCCGCCTGACGGCGAACCACCATTCCTGCCTCGCTATGCAGGTGTGCCTTTTCTCTCTGGTTTGAAAGCCTGAGCATCCATAAAAGGAGTTTGAATGACCATCTTCCCCGAGACGTTCGTATGGGGCACCGCCACCGCCGCCTACCAGGTCGAGGGCGCCTGGAACGAGGACGGCCGCGGCCCGTCGATCTGGGACACCTTCTCCCACACCCCGGGACTGGTGACGGGCGGCGACACCGGTGACGTGGCCTGCGACCACTACCACCGGATGGAGGAGGACCTGGACATCCTCGCCGGCCTGGGCGTGGGCGCGTACCGGTTCTCGATCTCCTGGCCGCGCGTGCGGCCGGGCGGCCGGGCCAACCAGCCGGGCCTGGACTTCTACTCGCGGCTGGTGGACGGGCTGCTCGCCCGCGGCATCGCCCCCGTCGCCACCCTCTACCACTGGGACCTGCCGCAGGAGCTGGAGGACGCGGGCGGCTGGCCGAACCGCGACACCGCCCACCGCTTCGCCGAGTACGCCGACCTCATGGGCCGCACGCTCGGCGACCGCGTCCGCACCTGGATCACCCTGAACGAGCCGTGGTGCTCGGCCTACCTCGGCTACGCCTCCGGCGTGCACGCCCCCGCCAGGACCGAGCCCGCCGCCGCCCTGGCCGCCGTCCACCACCTCAACCTCGGCCACGGCCTGGCCGTGCAGGCGCTGCGCGCGGTCGTCGACCCGGCCGCCCAGATGTCGGTCACGCTCAACCTGCACCATGTGCGCGGCGTGTCCGACCAGGACGCCGACGCCGTACGCCGCGCGGACGCGCTGGCCAACCGGGCCTTCCTCGGCCCCATGCTGGAGGGCGCCTACCCGCGCGACCTCATCGCCGACACCGCCGCCGTGACCGACTGGTCGTTCGTGCGCGACGGCGACGAGGCCACCGCGTGCCAGCCGCTGGACGTGCTCGGGGTCAACTACTACAACCCGACGCTGGTCCGCCAGTGGGACGGGTCCTCCGAGCGGGCGACCGCCGACGGGCACCAGGACGGGGCCGCGTCGCCGTGGATCGCCTGCGAGGACATCGAGTTCGTCCCCCAGCCCGGCCCGTACACCGAGATGGGCTGGAACATCGACGAGACCGGCCTGACCGAGCTGCTGCTGCGGCTGCACCGCGACTACCCGTCCATGCCCACGATGATCACCGAGAACGGCGCGGCCTTCGCCGACGTCGTCGACCCCGACGGGCGGATCCGGGACGAGCGGCGCGTCGACTACCTGCAGCGTCACCTGTCCGCCGTGGCCGAGGCGATCTCGGCGGGGGCCGACGTACGGGGATACTTCGTGTGGTCGCTGATGGACAATTTCGAGTGGGCGCACGGGTACGCCAAGCGGTTCGGGATCGTACGGGTGGACCCGGACACGCTCGAGCGCACCTGGAAGGACAGCGCCCACTGGTACCGCGACGTGGTCGCCACCGGAAAACTGCCCGCCTAGCTAGGGTTTGCGGGCCACGCCTCCGACGAAGGTGTGGTACGTGATGCCCGGCGTGGCGCGGTCGTCGGGGCCCGGGCGCCACTCGGGCAGCGGCACCAGGCCGGGCTCCAGCAGTTCGAGACCGTCGAAGTAGGCGAGGATCTCCTCGCGGGTGCGCCACCGGCCGGTGCCGAGGTGCTCGTTGAAGATCCGCTCCGCCTCGTACGCCTGCTTCGACACCTCGGGGTGCTCCTCGCCCGGGTTGTGGAAGTGCGAGATCACCACGTGGCTGCCCGGGGCGAGCGGCCCGATGAGCGCGGCCGCGACGCCGGCCGGGTCCTCGTCGTCGCCCAGGTGGTGCAGGATCCCGAACATCAGCAGCCCGACCGGCTCGCTGAAGTCGATCAGCGAGCGCGTCTTCGGGTCGTCGAGGATCTTCCCCGGCTCGCGGGCGTCGGCCTCGACGATCGTGGTGCTGGCGTCCACGGCGAGCAGGGCGCGGCCGTGGACGAGCACGATCGGGTCGTGGTCCACGTAGACGACCCGCGACTGCGGCGCCACCGCCTGGGCGATCTCGTGGACGTTGCCCTGCGTCGGCAGGCCGGAGCCGATGTCCAGGAACTGGCGGATGCCCGCCTCGGCCGCCAGGAAGTGGACCGTGCGCCGCAGGAACTCCCGGTTGGCCATGGCCGCCTCGGGCGCGTCGGGCGCGACCTTGAGAGCGGCCGCCGCCACCTGGCGGTCGATCTCGTAATTGTCCTTGCCGCCGAGCATGTAGTCATAGACGCGGGAGACACTGGGCTTGCTGGTGTCGATCCCGCGAGGCGCGCGCTCCTGCTCGCTCTCGGGCACTGTCGGCTCCTTGGTCGGATGGGTGGAGCCATGATCCTAATTGGCAACCCCCGATTTATGCCGATATTTCGTGACGCAACAGGCGGGCGGCTTCGGCCATCGCCCGCATCTTGCCCTCGGCCGACTCGCGCGGCAGATATTTCATTCCGCAGTCGGTCGCGATGACGATCCGATCGGGCGGCACGTGGCCGAACGCCCTGCGCACCCGCCCGGCCACCACCTCGACCGGCTCGACCTCCGGCGTGGACAGGTCGATCACGCCGAGGATGACCGTCTTGTCCTTGAGGTCGGACAGCACACCGAGGTCCAGCCCCGACTGCGCGGTCTCGATCGACACCTGCCGCACCGGGCATCCGGCCAGCTCTGGCAGGAACGAGTACGCCTCCGGCCGCTCGTGGATGATGGCGGCGTACCCGAAGCAGATGTGCACCGCCGTCGTGCCGGTGACGCCGTCGAGGGCGGCGTTGAGCGCGGCCAGCCCGTAGGCGCGCGCGGCCTCGGGCCTGGCCTGCATGTACGGCTCGTCGATCTGCACGATGTCGGCCCCGGCGGCGAACAGGTCGCGGATCTCGGCGTTGACCGCCGCCGCGTGGTCCATCGCGGCGGCCTCGGCGTCCGGGTAGTGGTCGTTCTGCGCCTGCTGGCTCATGGTGAACGGCCCCGGCACCGTCATCTTGACCGGGCGATCGGTGCGCGCGCGCAGGAACCGCAGGTCGCCCACCTGGACGGGGGCCGGGCGGCGGATCGGGCCGACGATGCGCGGGACGGGGTTCGGGTGGCCGCTGCGGTCGAGCGCCGTGCCCGGGTTGTCGAGGTCGACGCCCTCCAGGGCGGTGGCGGGTTGGAGTAGCTTTCGCGGCGCATCTCGCCGTCGGTGAGGATGTCGAGCCCGGCGCGTTCCTGGGCCCTGATCGCCTCCTTCTCCCGGATCCTCCTACTGTGCGCCTACCAGCGATCGACGTGAAGCACTTCGTCGAGCGGCTGCCGCTTCGCCGGGGCGAACGTCTCGCCGAGGAAGTAGGCGGTCGGGACGAGCACACCCTGGCGCACGTCGCCGGGGATGCCGAGCAGCTCGGCGATCTCGCTCTCGTAGGCCAGGTGCAGCGTCGTCCACGCCGTGCCCAGCCCGCGGGCGCGGGCGGCCAGCATGTAGCTCCACGCGGCGGGCAGCAGCGACCCCCACAGCCCGGCCTGGTTCCCCTGGGGCAGCCCGTCGCCCGACACCGTGATGCACCCGATCACCAGCACGGGCACGTCCCCCATGTGCTCGGCCAGGTACAGCGAGCTGTCGCCCACCCGCCGCTGCTGCGCCGCCCGGGCCGGGTCGTCCTGGAACAGCGCCCGCGCGGAGGAGGCGGACTCGAAGTACGCCTGGTGCGAGCGCTCGTAGTAGCTCCCGATCGCCTTGCGCAGCTCGGGATCGGTCACCACCATCCAGTGCCACCCCTGCCGGTTGCCGCCGCTGGGCGCCTGGAGCGCGACCTCGAGGCACTCGCGCACGAGCTCCAGGGGAACGGGGCGGGTGAGGTCGAGACGCTTGCGCACGCTGCGCGTGGTGGTGAGCAGCTCGTCCGGGCTCAGTTCGATCGTCATACGGCCATCATGCCCCCCGCGATCACGGTTTCCCCGCGGCTCCCAGCGAGAAGGACTAACGCATGTCCCAAACCAGACCCCCCAGTCCGGCCGAGGAGACCAGCGGCGCCGACGAGCCGAGTCTGAAGCAGGTGATGGGCCCCGGCCTGTTGCTGCTGTTCATCGTCGGCGACATTCTCGGCACCGGGATCTACGCGCTGACCGGCGAGATCGCCGGCGAGGTGGGTGGCGCCGCCTGGCTGCCGTTCGCCATCGCCTTCGCCGTCGCGTTGATCACCGCGTGCTCGTACCTGGAGCTGGTGACGAAATACCCGCAGGCCGCGGGAGCCGCGCTGTACGTGCACAGGGCCTTCGGCAAACACCTCCTGACCTTCCTGGTGTGCTTCGCGGTGATGTGCTCCGGCATCACCTCTGCCTCGGCGGCGTCCCGGGCCTTCGCCGCCAACCTCGCCACCGGCTTCGGCCTGGACGTCGGCAACGGCGTCATCCTGCTGATCGCGCTGGCGTTCATGCTCCTGGTCCTGGCCGTCAACCTCCGCGGCGTCGGCGAGAGCGTCAAGATCAACGTCCTGCTCACCGCGGTCGAGCTCTCGGGTCTGCTGATCGTCATCCTGGTCAGCCTGTTCTTCATCCTCGGCGGGAACGCCGACTTCTCCCGCGTCGTCACCTTCGAGACCGCCTCCGACAAGAGCGTGTTCCTGGCGGTCAGCACGGCCACGTCGCTGGCCTTCTTCGCCATGGTCGGGTTCGAGGACTCGGTCAACATGGCGGAGGAGACCAAGAATCCGGCCCGGATCTTCCCTCGCATGATGTTCACCGGGCTCGGGATCACCGGGTTGATCTACGTGCTCGTGTCCATCTGCGCCGTCGCCGTGGTCCCCGTCGGACAGCTCTCCGAGAGCGAGACCCCGCTCGCGACGGTGGTGCAGACCGCGGCCCCCGGCTTCCCGATCTCCGATCTGCTGCCGTTCATCTCGATGTTCGCCGTGGCGAACTCCGCGTTGATCAACATGCTGATGGCCAGCCGGCTGCTCTACGGCATGGGCAAGCAGGGCGTGCTGCCGCCCTTCCTGGCCAAGGTGCACCCGGGGCGGCGCACACCGCAGGCGGCGATCGTGTTCACCACCGTGATCGCCCTCGGGCTGATCACGTTCGTCTCGCTGAGTCCCGACAGCCCGGTCGTGTCGTTGCTGGGCGGGACGACCTCGCTGCTCCTGCTGGCGGTCTTCACGCTGGTCAACGTGTCCGTTCTCGTCCTGCGCAGGGAACGGGCCGCGACCGAGCACTTCAGCGCGGGGCGCGTCCTGCCCGTGGTGGGCGCGATCACCTGCCTGTACCTGGTCCTGCCGTGGTCCTCCGGACGTCCCTCCGGCCAGTACGAGATCGCGGGCGTGCTGCTCGCGCTCGGCCTGGTGCTCTGGGTGCTCACCTGGTACGCCCGCAGGAAGGAGAACGCGAACGCCGGCTGACCGGGCCGTCCGGCACGCGCCCGGCGGCTCACCGGATCAGGCCGACTCGCGGATCACCAGCTCCGTGGGCAGCACCACGGGATCCACGTGCTCGGCGCCGTCGATGAGCGCGAGCAGCAGGCGTACGGTCTCCTGCGCCACCTCCGCCAGCGGCTGGCGGATCGTGGTCAGCGGCGGGTGCGTCGAGAGGGCCACCGACGAGTCGTCGAAGCCGCCCACCGCCACGTCGTCCGGCACCCGGCGGCCCGCCGCCCGCAGGGCGGCCAGGGCGCCGGCGGCCATCAGGTCGGAGGCCACGAAGACGGCGTCGATGTCGGGCGTGCGGGCCAGCAGCTCGGTCATCGCGCGCTCGCCGCTGGCCTGCGTCCAGTCCCCGTGCGCGATCAGCTTCTTCGTCGCCTTGCGGCCCAGCACGTCGGCGAAGCCCTCCAGGCGCTGGATGCCGCCGGGGGTGTCCATCGGGCCGGTGATCATGGCGATGCGCCTGCGGCCCTGGTTCACGAAGTATTCGGTCATCTGGCGGCCGCCCAGGCGCTCGTCGGCGGCGGCGTACGGGATGACGCCCTCGCTGCCGATGACGGCGCCGCAGGAGACCGCGGGCGGACCCGAACGCAGCGCGTCGATGAACGGGTCGCCGGCGTGCGTCGACATCAGCAGCACCCCGTCGGCGTGGCCGCCCCGGATGTAGCGGACCACCCGCTCGCGGTCGCCCTCGTCGCCCGCCAGCATCATCACCAGCGACAGGTCCCGCTCGGCCAGCATCCTGATGGCGACCCGGATGGTCGTGCTGTAGTTGGGGTCCTCGAACAGCTTCTCGTGCGGCTCCGACAGCACCATCACGATCGATCCGGTGCGCTGGGTGACGAGGCTGCGGGCGGCCCGGTTGACCACGTAGCCGGTCTCCGAGATGGCCCGCTCGATGGCCACGCGTGCCGCCGGGCTGACGTACTTGTCGCCGTTGAGCAGCCGGGACACCGTGCCACGGGACACTCCCGCGGCGGCGGCGACGTCATGGATCGTAGGGCGCTTCATCAGATGTCTGGGGCTGAAACCCCCGGGCTTCAGCCCGAGGAGGACGCCCTTCCCTCCTTCTGCGTGGTGTAGGCGTAGCCATCCGCTCTCTGGAGGAGACGGAAATGACGGTGGTGGACGCCTTGGACGGTTCTATGGACGGTCGTGACGTTGAAGTAGCCGTTTGTGCGGGCGGCGACGCGCCCGGTATGGGTCCCTTGCTTCTTGCCGGTGGGCACGATGGCTCGGACGAAATCTCCGGTCTGGAAGCCGAAGTACAGTTTCCGGCGGGGCATGCGGAGGCGGGGGAAGCCATACTTGTCAGGTCGGGTGCGGGCGTGGGTTCCGCGGCCGGCGCATCCGGCGACCAGGACCGTGGACACGGTCTCGCTGATCGAGTCGAGCTTGCCCACGGCCAGGGCGTCCAGCGTGTGGGTCTTCGGTAGATGGTTGCGGGTGCGGTTCCACTTCGTACGACCTCCCGAGGCCACGTGCGTGGGCAGGCGGATATCGAGTGCTCGCCACAGCGCCCAGCGGCTGGACTGCACGGCTGCCGCGTCTCCAAGCGGTGCTTTGGCCTGTGCGATGATCTTCGCCAGCAGTTCTGGCTTGCGGGTAAGGAAGTCTTCGATGGGGCGGTTGCCTTTGGCCTGGTTGCAGGACACGCAGGCCAAGGTGAGGTTGGAGACGCGGTCGGATCCTCCCCTGCTGCGGGGGTGGATGTGGTCGATGTTCAACGGCACTCCGCTACTACGGCAGTAGGCGCAGGCCCGCCCCCACTTGGCCAGCAGGTACTCGCGGACCTCGGTTCCGTGCAGGGTTCCGAGCTGATACTCGACGCCTTCCAGGGACTTGCCGGCGGCGATGGCATGGGTGTCGAACGCGACCCGTTCCATATGTACCGCCCGCACCGGTGCCCAGCGGGCCAGCCGGTCGATCCACGAGATGGTAGTTGCCACCCGATGTCGCAGCGATGGCGGGAGCCAGCCTGACGGCCGGGTGCGATTGGAGAACCGAGGGGCGCGGTAGCGCAAGTTTTGGGTACGGCGGCGACGCCGGTAGGCAGCCCGCTGCTGCAGCATTTTCCGGATCGTGGCGCCGCGGTGGTCGAGCCGGATCGCGAATCTGGCGCGTCGCTCGCGTGCCTGCGCAGTGAACACCGCGATGCCGGTGTGCCGGGAGCCGGGGTCAACGCCCACTTCTACGCCATCGGCCTCTGAGGAGTCAATGGAACGGTCCTTGAGACGGATGACGAACGGCGTATGCCGGTGAACAACAGCACGTCCCTTCTTGAGCAGTTGACGTGCCCTGGCAGGGGTACAGGGCTGAAGCGGACGCCCGTGCCTGTCAAGCACGAACACATAGGGGTGGGACTCACGTCCCTTCTCCCGGACCGGGTGGTCCGGGGTGACGCCTCTGGCAGCAGGTGAACTGCCGGGGGTCTCACCTCGCACATGTCCCGCGCCCGGTGCCTTACGGCCTTCGAGCCCCGTTTCGTCCCTGATCCCGGGGTTGTCTGCTGACTCGAATTCGAGAGCGCGCTGTTGGTGAGGCACAGCGTGGTCGGTCTTCTGTCGTACGTGGAACGTAGCCAACGTCGGTCACCTCCTCGAATAGTTGGCTGGTGCTGGTAGCACTTGGGCTTTCACTCCGTTTGGCATGAAAACCCCGCTTTCGGGCGGGGATCCGGCTACTTCACGGCTCCGGAAGACAGGTCGGTCTTCCAGTATCGCTGCATCGTGAGGAAGAGCGCGATCAAGGGGACAAGCGACAGGAAGGCCCCGGTGAGGATCAGGTTGTAGAGCGAGGGCTGGTTCGCCCCCGACTCCAGCAGCGTGAACAGGCCCACCGTGAGCGGGAACTTGCCGTCGTCGCCGAGCATGATGAACGGCAGCAGGAAGTTGTTCCAGATGGCCACGAACTGGAACAGGAAGATCGTCACCATGCCCGGCACCATCAGCGGCAGGGCCACCCGGTACATCAGCCGCCAATCGGTGGCCCCGTCGATCCGCCCCGCCTCCAGCAGCGAGTCGGGGATGGCCGCCGTGGCGTAGATGCGGGCCAGATAGATGCTGTACGGGTGCAGGATCTGCGGCAGCAGGACGGCCCAGTAGGTGTCGGCCAGCCCGACCTTGGAGAACAGCAGGTACTGCGGGATCGCCAGCACCACGGCCGGCACGAGGATGCCGCCGATGAGCAGGTTGAAGATGAGGTCGCGGCCGCGGAAGCGGAACTTCGCCAGCGCGTACCCCGAGATCGCCGAGACCGCGGTCGACAGCAGCGCGCCGCCGCCCGCGTACAGCAGTGTGTTGGCCGCCCACAGCCAGAACACCCCGTCCCGGTAGGCGAACAGCTCGGTCACGTTGTCGGCGAACCCGGTGCCGAAGGCCAGCGTCGAGGTGGTGAACAGCTCGCCCGGCGACTTGGTCGCCGCGATCAGCACCCAGAGCACCGGGAACAGGCAGTAGATCGCGCCGAGCAGGAGCAGCCCGGTCGGGGCCACTCCCCACGGCGTGCGCGCGACCGTCGCGCGGTGTGTCGTGGCCATCAGCCCTCCCCGAAGGCGCGGTTGCGGACCACGCGCAGGAACCCGAACGACATGACGAGCGAGATCGCCGCGATGACGATCGAGGTGGCGGCTGCCGAATACAGGTCGCCGGTGACGAAGGCGTCGCGGTAGACCTTCATGAGCGGGCTCCACGTGGAGCTGATCGTGTTGGTCAGCGGCCGCAGCGCGGTGGGCTCGGTGAACACCTGGATGGTCGCGATGATCGAGAAGACGGTGGTCAGGATGATCGCCGGGGTGAGGATCGGGATCTTCACCCGCAGGGCGATCTGGAGCTCGGACGCGCCGTCCAGCCGCGCGGCCTCGTACAGGTCGCGCGGGATCGCCCGGAGCGTGGTGTAGAGCACGAGCATGTTGAAGCCGGTCCCGCCCCACACCGCCACGTTCGCCATGGAGAACGTGACGGTGCTCGCGCCGAGGAAGTCGATGTCCAGGACGTCCCTGATGGGGCTGAGCGAGGGGAGGTAGAGGAAGCCCCACAGGAGCGTGGCGGCCACGCCCGGCACCGCGTACGGCAGGAAGATCGCGATCCGCGAGAACCGGGCCAGCCGCACCCGCGCCGAGTCCAGCAGCAGCGCGAACAGCAGGGCCAGCCCCAGCATCACGACCAGCACCAGCGCGCCGTAGCCGAGCACGCGCAGCCAGCCGTGCCACAGCTCGGGGTCGGACAGGGCGGCGGAGAAGTTGTCGAAGCCGACGAAGATCTCTTTCCGCGCGCCCCTGCCCAGCCCGAGCCCGGACACCTTGGTACGGCGCGTCGCCAGCCAGACGGTGTACCCGATGGGGACCGCGAGGAAGAGCGTGAACAGCACGATCGCGGGGGTCAGGAACAGGTACGGCCACGCCCCCCTCCCGGACTTCTTCATGAGGCGATCTGGAATCCGGACTTGCGCATGTCGGCGACGGTCGCGTCCTGCATGCCCTGGACCGCGTCGGAGAACGATGACTTGTTCTGCACGGCCTTGTCGAAGTTGTCCTTGAAGGCGTTGTACGTCACGCCGACGTTCGGGCCGAAGGTGAAGCCGCGGGCGACGGCGGAGACGACGGCGGCCTGCTGCCAGAAGTCGGGCTGGTTGGAGAAGTAGTCGGGCGCCTGGCCGAGCGACGACTGGGCCTTGGTGGCGGCCGGGTAGATGGCGGCCTCCTTGACCAGCAGGTCCAGGGCGGCGGGGTCGGTGTTCATCCAGGTGACGAACTGGGCGGCGGCGTCCCTGTTCGGCGTCTTGGCGGACACGGCCGTGGACGAGCCGCCCCAGAAGCCGCTGAAGTTCTCGCCCGCGTTCCACTGCGGCAGCGGCGCGGCGGCCCACTTGCCCTTGGCCTTGGGCGCGTTGCTCGCCAGCACGCCCGGCGCCCAGACCGCCGACGGCCAGGTGAGCAGCTTGCCGTCGTTGAGCGCCTTGTTCCATTCGGGGGTGAAGTACGGCATGTCGTCGATGACGCCCTCCTTGACCAGGCCGCCCCAGTAGTCGGCGACCTTCTTGGTGGGCTCGTCGGCGATGCCGACCTTCCAGGACTCGCCGCTGATCGACCACCACTGGGCCCCGGCCTGCTGGGCCAGGCCCGTGAACGCTCCCGGATCCTTGCTGGAGAACGTGCCGAGGTACACCTTCGGGTCCTTCCTGTGCACGGTGCGCGCGGCGTCGGCGTACTCCTGCCAGGTCTTGGGGACCGCGATGCCGTACTTGTCGAACAGGTCCTTGCGGTAGAAGAGCATCATCGGGCCACTGTCCTGCGGGATCCCGTACACGCCCTCCGTGCCGAGCGTGACCAGGCCCCACAGGCCCTCGGCGAACTCGCCCTTGATCGAGGCCGTCTCGGCCTTGATGTCGGCCACCGCGTCGGCGGCGACGAACGAGGGAAGGTGCTGGTACTCGGCCTGCACCAGGTCCGGCGGGTTGCCGGCCTTGGCCGCGGTGAGGAACTTGGCGGCCGCGTCGTCACCGCCCGCCTGCTTGCTGACCGTGACCTGGATGTCCGGGTGCGACTGGTTCCAGACGGCGGCGATCTTGTCCATGTTGGGGGCCCAGGTCCAGTACGTCAGCTTGACCGGTCCCTTGGCGGCGGCCGTGGGGCTCTGCGCCGCCTCGGTGCTTCGGGCGGGTTCGCTGGACCCGCAGCTCGCGAGAGCAGCCGTGAGCACGACGGCCAGGGCGGCTCCGAGGCGGTTGGCGCGCATGCGTACCTCCAGAAAGTTCTGTGAACGTGCACAGAGTGAAACAGGCGCGAAACGCCAGTCAAGGGGTCGTTATGCTCTCGTTAATCAGCCATTATCGGGATAAGTCAGGGCGACTGTTCCCGGAGAGACCGGGTGGGCGCTACTGTGCACGTTCACAGAAGAGCTTCTCTAGGGGGATGGATGTATCCGGAGCGTCCTGCCGGCATCGCCTTTGGCGGCGACTACAACCCGGAGCAGTGGCCACGCGAGATCCTGGAGGAGGACGTGGCCCTGATGCGCGAGGCCGGGGTCAACCTGGTCAGCCTGGGCCTGTTCTCGTGGGCGCTGATGGAGCCCGCGGAGGGGCGCTACGAGTTCGGCTGGCTGGACGAGATCGTCGACCGGCTGCACGAGGCGGGGGTCGCCGTCGACCTGGCCACGCCGACCGCCGCCCCGCCCGCCTGGTTCATCCGGAAATATCCGGACGTGCTGCCGGTGACCAGGGAGGGGACGCGGATCGGGTTCGGCGGCAGGCAGAGCGCCTGCTCCAGCGCGCCGGCCTTCCGCGAGGCGACCGCGCGGCTGGTGCGCGCGCTGGCCGAGCACTACCGCGGGCACCCGGCCGTGGTCATGTGGCACGTGCACAACGAGTACGGGGCGCCGCTCGGCGAGTGCTACTGCGAGCACAGCGTGGCGGCCTGGCGCGGCTGGCTGAAAGCCACCTACCGGGATGTCTCCGCATTGAACGAGGCCTGGGGCGCCACATTCTGGGGCCAGACGTACACCGACTGGGCGGAGATCGACGCCCCCCGGTTCAACCACACGGTCGTCAACCCGGCCCAGCGCCTCGACTACGCCCGCTTCAGCGACGGCCAGCACCGCGAGCACTACGCGCTCCAGCGCGACATCCTGCACGAGCTCACCCCCGGCATCCCCGTGACCACGAACTTCGCCGGCACCGTGAACTGCAAGTCCACCGACCTGTGGCAGTGGGCCCGCGAGCTGGACGTGGTCGCCAACGACCACTACCTCCGGGCCGAGCGGCCGGACAACCACATCGACCTGGCCATGTCCGCCGACCTGGCCCGCTCGGTGGCGGGCGGCGCGCCGTGGATGCTCATGGAGCACTCGGCGGGGGCGGTCAACTGGCAGCCGCGCAACATCGCCAAGCGCCCCGGCGAGATGCGCCGCAACAGCCTGGCGCACGTGGCCCGCGGCTCCGACAGCGTGCTGTTCTTCCAGTTCAGGGCCTCGCGGTTCGGGGCCGAGAAGTTCCACTCGGGGATGGTGCCGCACGCGGGGACCGGCTCCGAGCAGTGGCGCGAGGTGGTCCGGCTGGGCGCCGACCTGCGCGGGCTGGCCGAGCTGCGGGGCAGCCGGGTGCGGGCCGAGGTGGCGGTGGTCTGGGACTGGGAGTCGTACTGGGCGCTGGAGCTGGACTGGCGGCCGTCGGTGGACCTGACGTTCAGGGAGCGGATGGACGCCTTCTACGAGGCGCTGTGGCGGGAGCACGTCACGGTGGACTTCGTCCACCCTTCCGCCGATATTTCGGGATATCGGCTGGTGGTGGCGCCGAGCTCGTACCTGCTGACCGAGGCGTCCGCCAAGAACCTCCACCGGTACGTGGAGGCGGGCGGCAACCTGCTCGTCTCCTACTTCTCCGGCATCGTCGACGAGCACGACACCATCCACCCGGGCGCCCATCCCGGCGCGCTGCGCGAGCTCCTGGGCCTGTCGATCGAGGAGTTCCACCCGCTGCGCGAGCACGAGACGGTGACGCTGGCGGGCGGCGGCACGGCCCGGATCTGGTCCGAGCGGGTCCACCCGGCGGGCGCGGTCGCCGTACGCGACTTCGCCACCGGACCCGACGCGGGACACCCCGCCGTCACCCGCCACGACCTGGGCGCCGGCTCCGCCTGGTACCTCGCCACCGCGCCCGTCACCGGCTTGCGCGAGCTCCTCGGCCAGGTGCTCGACCACGCGGACGTGTCCCGGCCGCGCGGCCTCCCCGACACCCTCGAACTCGTCCGCCGGGGCCGCCACGTCTTCCTGATCAACCACGGCGACGAGCCCGTGACGGTCGAGGGGGTGACCGGGACCAGCGTGTTCGACGGCGTACGGCACGAAGGGTCGGTCACCGTCGCGCCCGGCGCGGTCACGGTCGTCGCCACCACCCCCTAGGGAGACCTCCATGAAACGCATCCTGACCACGCTCCTGTTAGTGCTCGCGTCCCTGACCGTCGCGCACCCGGCCCAGGCGGGGGTGCTGCGGATCAGGGGCGCGGACGTCTCCAGCCTCGCCAAGTCGGAGGCGTACGGCGGCGTCTACCGCGACGCCCGCGGCCGCGAGGGCGACGCGCTGCGCATCCTGTCGGACGCCGGGCTCAACTACATCCGGCTCAAGGTCTGGGTGAACCCGGCCGACGGCTACAACACCAAGGCGCGGATCCTCCCGGTCGCCAAGCGGGCCAAGGCGCAGGGTATGAAGCTGCTGGTGGACTTCCACTACTCCGACACCTGGGCGGACCCGGGCAAGCAGTTCAAGCCCGCCGCGTGGGAGTCGCTCACGCTCGACCAGCTCGCGCGGGCCGTCTACGACCACACCTACGACGTGCTCGCCGCCCTGCGCCGCCAGGGCACCACGGCGGACATGGTGCAGGTGGGCAACGAGATCAACGGCGGCCTGCTCTGGCCGGACGGCTCCAACGCCGACTGGCCGGGCACCGCCCGCCTGCTGAACGCCGGGTACGACGCGGTCAAGCGGGTCTCGCGCGCGACCAAGGTCGTGCTGCACCTGGCGAACGGGGGCGACAACGGGCTGTACCGGTGGTGGTTCGACAACGCCGCAGCCCACGGCATCCGGTACGACGTGATCGGGCTGTCGTACTACCCGTACTGGCACGGGACCCTGGAGACGTTCCAGGCCAACATCAACGACGTGGCCACCCGTTACGGTCGGCCGGTGGTCGTGGTGGAGACGGCGTACCCGTTCACGACGGAGGACGACGACGGCTGGCCGAACATCATCGTCTCCGCCGAGCCGTACCCCGGCTACCCGGCGACCCCGCAGGGCCAGGCCGCGCTGCTGGCCAGGGTCGCCGACATCGTCCGGCAGGTCCCGGAAGGGCTGGGCCTCGGCCTGTTCACCTGGGAGGCGACCTGGACCGGCGTCAAGGGCAACGGCTGGGACCCGGCGGATCCGGCGTCGGGCAACGGCTGGGAGAACCAGGCCCTGTTCGACTACGCCGACCGCGCCCTGCCCGCCATGCGCGTCCTCGGCCACGCCTGACCGTCCATCCCGGCCCCTGACGGCGCCCGGTCTCATCCCGGGCGCCGTCAGCGTGCGCGTCACCTCGGGGGTTTGACCGGATTCCATGACCGGCATTTACCGAAATTGCGGAAATCTGGCTTACCGCGACACTATGATCGCTTTACGCCACCTCCGCACCACGGTGCGTACCCGAAGGAGCCCCATGGTCGACCGCCGGCCTGAGCGCGCGCCGCGCGGAATCGACACCTCCAGGCCCAACGTCTCCCGTGTCTACGACTTCATGCTCGGCGGCAAGGACAACTACGAGGCCGACCGCGAGATGGCGCTGCGGGCGCTGGAGATCGTCCCGGACGCGCCGGAGGCGGCGCGGGCGAACCGGGAGTTCCTCGGGCGGGTGGTCAGGTTCCTGGCGGCACGGGCCGGGCTGCGCCAGTTCCTGGACCTCGGCTCCGGGCTGCCCACGCGGGACAACGTCCACCAGATCGCCCAGTCGGCCGCTCCCGGCAGCCGGGTCGTCTACGTCGACCACGACCCGATCGTACTCGTCCATGCCCGCGCGCTGCTGGCCGTGAACGAGAACACCACCGTCGTCGAGGCCGATGTCAGGGACCCGGACGCGGTCCTCGACGACCCGGAGACCAGACGCCTCATCGACTTCGGCGAGCCGGTGGGGCTGCTGATGTTCGGCATCCTGCACCACCTGGCCGACCACGAGGACCCGGCCGGGATCGCCGCCCGCCTGATGGCCCGCCTCCCGGCCGGCAGCCACCTGGCCGTCTCCCACTTCTACGACCCGGGCACGGAGCACCCCGAGGCGTCCGCCCAGGCGTACGCGGCCGAGAAGCTGTTCAACGAGACCCTGGGCACCGGCCGGTGGCGCACCCGCGAGGAGATCCTCGCCTGCTTCGACGGCCTGGAGCTGCTGGAGCCCGGGCTCGTGCCGCTGCCGGAATGGCGTCCGGTCTCCGCCGACCTCGCCCGGCCCGGCCTGTCCCGTCACACCCTGGCCGGCGCCGTCGCGCGCAAGCCCCGATGAGGGATCACAGCGCGCCCGCGTACACCCAGCGGCCCTCGAAACGGACGAACCTGCTGTTCTCCTCCATCTCCCCCGGATTGCCACGTTCGACGTAGTGGGCGCGGAAGCGCACCGTGCCCTCGGTGTGGACGACGCTGCCGCCGGTCGTCTCCAGCACCTCCAGCCGCACCCAGCGCGTCTTCCTGTCCAGGTCGAGCCGGGCCGGGCGGGCGGACGGATGCCAGGTGCGCAGCAGGTAGGCGGCGTCGCCCACACCGAACGCGCTGTATCTGGACCGCATGAGCTGCTCGGCGGTGGCGGCCGCCGCCTCGCCCCGGTGGAGCCTGCCGCAGCAGTCCTGGTAGGAGGCGGGCAGGCCGCACGGGCATGTACGAGGCATGACCCCTATTGTGCCGGGACCGGCAGCCGGGTCGTGAGCTCGGTCAGCGTGGGGCCGAGCGGGGCGTCCAGGGTGAGCGAGGCATCGGCGTCGCCGCCGGTCTCCCCCTGGTTGACGATGGCGATGGGGATGCCGAGCGAGGCCGCCTTGGTGACGAACCGCAGCCCCGACCTGACCGTCAACGACGACCCCAGCACCAGCAGCAGGCTCGCGCCCGCCACCAGGGCGAAGCACTCGTCCACGCGGGGCCGGGGGACGTTCTCGCCGAAGAACACCACGTCGGGCTTGAGCACCCCGCCGCACGCCACGCAGTCGACCACCTGGAACCCGGTGACCTGCGCGTCGGTGAGCACGGCGTCGCCGTCGGGGTTGATCCGGGCGGCGGCGGCCTCCCAGGCGGGGTTGGCGGCCCGCAGCCGCCGCTCCAGCTCGGCGCGGGGCGTGCGCTCGCGGCACGACAGGCACACCACCCGGTCGAGCCCGCCGTGCAGCTCGATCACCCGCCGCGCCCCGGCGGCCTGGTGCAGGCCGTCGACGTTCTGGGTGACGATGCCGGCGAGCAGCCCGCGCCGCTCCAGCTCGGCCACCGCCTGATGGCCGGCGTTGGGCCGGGCCTGGCCGATCTCCCGCCAGCCGACGTGGCTGCGCGCCCAGTATCGCTGCCGCGCCTGCGCGCTGCCGACGAAGCGCTGGTACGTCATCGGCTCCGCGCGCCGGGCCCGGCCGGTCGGCCCCCGGTAATCGGGGATGCCGGACTCGGTCGACAGGCCCGCTCCGCTGAGCACCGCCACGCCTCCGCCCGCGACCAGCTCGGCCAGTCGTGTCACTGTCACACCCCCCATGGTGCCCGATCTCCGCGCCCGCCCGTCCCCCGGCCCTGGGGACGGGCGGGTCACGCTCAGTCCCCCGTGCGTTCCTCGGCCTCGGCGATCCGCTCGGCGCTCCACAGCCGCCGCATCTCCGGGCAGCTCTCCAGCAGCTCGCCGAGCCGCCCGCGCCCCGCGACCCGGCCGCGGTCGAGCACCACGATCTGGTCGGCGCGTTCGAGCGCGGCCTGCCGGTGGGAGACGACCAGCAGGGTGCCGTGGCCGGCGATCCGCTCCCACAGGAGCCGCTCGGTCTCGACGTCGAGGGCGGACGACAGGTCGTCCACGACCAGCAGGTCCGGGTCGCGTACGAGGGCGCGGGCCGCGGTGGCCCGCTGCACCTGCCCGCCGGACAGCCGCACCCCGCGCGGCCCCACCACCGTGTCGAGCCCGTCGGGCATCGCGGCCAGGTCCGGCTCGAACGCGGCCAGCTCCAGCGCCCGCCCGATCTCGGCGTCGGTCGCGGGCCGGCCGAGGAGCAGGTTCTCGCGCAGGGTCTCGGAGAACAGCCTCGGCACCTGGCTCGCGTACGCCGCCCGGCCGGGGACGAGGAACGTGCCCGGGTCGCCGACGGGCCCGCCGTTCCACGAGATCGTGCCCTCGTCCAGCGGCAGGAGGCCGAGCAGGGCGCGTACCAGGGTGGTCTTGCCCGAGCCGACCGCGCCCGTCACGACCGTGAACGAGCCGCGCTCGACGCGCAGGTCGATCCCCCGCACCCCGCCCGCGCTCAGCCCGCGAACCTCCAGCACCCGGAGCGGACCCGGGTGCGGGGGCACGGCCGCGACGGCCGGCGGGTCGCGGCGCAGCCAGACGTCGGCGCCGCGCGACAGGTCGCCGGCGCTCTCGTGCGGCGCCATCAGCCGGGTGAGCCGGTCGGTGGCGACCGCGGCCTGCGGCAGGCGGTAGAGAACGGTACCGATCGACCGGGGCAGAGCCGTGAGCCAGCCGACGTAGCTGGTGAACAGCGCGAGGTCGCCCACCGTGAACTCGCCGCCGCGCATCGCGGGGGCGGCCAGGAGCAGGACGAGCCCGATGCTGAGCTCGACGGTCGCGCCGGTCGTGGCGTCCAGCAGGTCGGTGGCCAGGCGGTCCTTGACGGCGGCCGCGCGCCGCCGCCGGTTGTGCTCGCGCAGCCGCTCCAGCGCCGCCTCCTCGGCTCCCGCGGTCTTGATCGCGAGCACGCCGCCGAAGATCTCGCCCACGTACGCCGTGACGGCCGCCCCGAGCGTCCTGGCCCGCTGGTGCAGCCGCCCGATGGTCTGCCGCATGAGCCTGCTCAGCACGCCGATCGCGACCATCGGCAGCACCAGCGCCACCGTGATGACGGGATCGACGGACGCCATGATCGCCAGCGCCGCGACGGCGAAGAGCGTCGTACCGGCCAGGCTGACGCTCTCGTCGGTGAAGTCGACCGCGTCGGCCACGTCGTCCCGCAGGCGGGCGACGGACTCGCCGGGCGAGTGCGGCAGCCGCGCCGCGGCGGGGCCGCGGGCGGTCAGGACGGAGCGCAGGGTGTTGGCGCGCAGCAGGGTGGCCGCCGCGGCCCACCAGTAGACCCCGTACGTCCACGCGATGACGATCATCAGGCCCCGGGCGACCTCCACGCCCACGAACGCCGCGCACAACCACAGCGCCCAGCCCGGGTCGCCGCCGAGCCCGTCGAAGATCCGCTGCAGCACGAGCCCGCTCGCCAGCGGGATCACGTGGACGGGCAGCCAGAGCAGCGCGCCGACGAGGTATCGGCGGAAGTCGAACGTGGCCAGCCTGGTGGCCACCAGCATGACCGGCTTCACCGGCTCACCCCCGCCAGGTCGAGCAGGCGCCCGAACCTGCTGCCGGGGTCGGCGGCGAGGTCGGCGCGGCGGCCGCACTCGACGATCTTGCCGTGGTCGAGCACGGCGATCTTGTCCACGCGCGACAGCGAGGACAGGCGGTGCGCGATGATCACGCCGGTCCGGCCGTCGAGCAGGCGGTCGATGCTCCGCTCGATGCGGCGTTCGGTGGCGGGGTCGAGCCTGCTGGACGCCTCGTCGAGCACGACGAGCCCGGGGTCGGCGAGGAACGCGCGGGCGAACGCGATGAGCTGCGCCTCCCCCGCCGACACCTCGCGCAGCTCGGTGTCGAGCCCGCCGGGCAGTCCGGCCAGCCAGTCGCCCAGCCCGACGCCGTGGAGGACCTCCCGCAGCCGGCCGTCCCCCGGGGACTGCCGGAAGAGCGTCAGGTTGTCGCGCAGGCTCGCCGCGAAGAGCTGCACGTCCTGCGTGACCACGCCGATCCGCGTTCGCAGGGACGCCTGGTCGGCCTCGCGCAGGTCCAGCCCGCCGACCCGTACGGCGCCCTCGGTCGGGTCGTACAGGCGCAGCGCCAGGCGGGCGAGCGTGGTCTTGCCGCTGCCGGTGCGCCCCACCAGGCCGAGCGTCTCGCCGGGGGCCAGCGTGAGGGTGACTCCCGACAGCACCTGCTCGTCGTCGCCGGGGTAGGCGAAGCCGACGCCGTCCAGGCGCAGGCCGAGCGGGCCGGTCGCGGGCAGGGGCCGGGTGCCCTCGGGCAGCGTGCGCCGCTCGGCCAGCAGGTCCGCGATGCGGGCCAGGCCGGCCAGCGCCGCCTGGTACCGCCTGATCTGGTCGATGAGCCGCTCGAACGGCGTCCGTACCATCAGCGTGTACTGGAAGATCAGCACGGCGGTGCCGACCGTGAGCGTCCCCGACCGCAGCGCCCAGGCGGCGAGCCCGAGCATGATCGCGGTGCCCGCGGCGAACGCCACCGACGTGCCCGCCAGCAGCGTGGTCCCGATGCGCGCGTCCCTGACCTCGGCGCGGTAGAGGGCGGCGCTGACCTGGTGGAAGCGGCGTACGGTGTGCTCGCCCGCGCCGTTGGCCCGCAGGTCCTCGGCTCCGGCCAGCCGCTCCTCCAGCATGCCGAACAGCCGCGCGCTCGCCGCGCGTGACCGGGCGGCGGCCGGGACGGCCAGCCGCTGGGCGCGGGCCATGCCCCATCCGATGAGCAGGCAGTAGACCAGCAGCGCGCAGCCGATGCGCCAGTCGACGCCGAACACGATGACGACCACCCCGGCCAGGAGCAGCACGCTGGCCACGACGTCCATGAGGAACGCGACGACGAAGTCGGCCACGGCCACGACGTCGCCGTCCACGCGTTCGATCATCTCGCCGGGCGTGTGCCGGCCGTGGAAGGCCAGGTCCAGGCCGAGCGCGTGCCGGGCGAGGCGCTCGCGCAGGCGGTTGGTGCCGTCCCAGGCCAGGCGGCCGGCCAGCCACGCGGTGACGAGCCGGGCGGCCTGGCCGGCGACGGCCAGCGCCAGGTAGCCGACGGCGATCAGGGTCAGCTGTCTGATGCTCGCGCCGCCGATCGCGTCGTCCACGAAGCGGCGGGTGATCTGCGGCGCCGCGAGCGGGAGCGCGGTGGCGGCGGCTATGGCCGCGACGAGCGCCGCGCTCCGGCGGGGTCCTGGACGCAGCAGGCGCAGGACGGAGGTGCTATGCGGTGGAATCCGTTGGTCGAATGATCTCGATGACAAACGTCATGCCCTTTGGATAGGAGGTCTCATTGCTCTGGCGGGACATGAACGTTGTCCTCATCGCCGACCTCCTTGATCCGATGGGCTCGCTCCCGGGAGTACAGCAGCCCCGCGCGGGCCGGGGCAACCGGTTTACCCGCTCTCCCTCAGCACCCCGGCCCGCGCCAGCCCGTCGGTCAGCCGCGCGCGGGCGGGGCCCGGGAGGCAGTCGAGGGCGTGCGGGTCGTCGGCGGCCAGCCGGGAGACGGGCACGACCTGGTACGGGTTGAGCCGGAACGACCGCCCCGACCGCAGGCTCACCGCGAACGTCCCGGGCCCGCACCCGTCGGGCCCCGCGCCGCCGGCCACCACCTGCGCGCACGGGTCCCACCCGGGAACGGGTTCCGCGCCGGCCACGGAACAGGCGGCCAGGCGCCCGGGCGGCAGCCCGGGAAGCCGCTCCAGCCACTCCTTGATCATGCGGGTGACCTCGTAGGCCCGCATCGTGTCGGGCGCGTCGAACTCCACCCACCTGACCAGGTCGTCCCCGGCCCTCGGCGGGAAGCGCACGCTCTGCCCGGCCCACTCCGAGCGGATCGCCATCCGGTACGGCCGCAGCCCGGCCAGCCGGACCCCGCCGGCGCCCGCCGCCAGCAGCTCGACGGACTCCCCCGCGGCGCCCGCGGCCACGCCGGGCGCGCCCAGCACCAGCTCGCACGCCACCGCCACGCCCGGCGGGATCGCGGCCAGCAGCCGCCGCAGGTTGACGGTCCACCCGTTCAGGCCGGTCACGGCGGCCAGGAAGTCGATCCGCGTCACGGCGATCGTCAGGCCGCGGCAGCGGGCCAGGACGTCCCTGGGGAAGGCGGCCACCCGCTCCGCGTCGAGCCATCCGGCCCACGGCCCGCCCGCGGGCGGACGGCACGCCCCGGTCACCCAGCGCACCTGCTTCCCCGGCCGGGTGTCCGAGGCGTCCCGCGACCGTGCCCCCTCGACGGGCCCGGCGTCAGTGTCCTTCCCTTTGCCGGCGCGCCACAAGGGGCGGATCACCCGTTCGGGCGACCACGCGGAGAACTCGACCCCGGCCAGCTCCGGCACGCGCCGCAGCGCCGTGCCGTGCTCGGCCACGAGCCGCCCGCACAGCGTCACCCGCCCCGCTCCCAGCGCTCCCACCAGCGCGAACGCCGCGGGAAGCTGCCGGGCGCCGTCCAGCGCGACGTGCGCCCGCCGCCCGTCGGCGACCTCCGCGGCCAGCTCGACCTCGGGCCGGAACACCTCGCACCGCCCGGCCGCGCCGAGCACGTCCCTGCTGCTCTGCATGCTGCCCTCGGCCAACTCGAGGTCGTCGATGCTGAGCCGGACCGCAGGGTCGGCCGCCAGCCGCAGCGCGGTGCCCACCGCTCTGAGGCGGGCGTCGTCGAACGCCTGCCGTTCCAGGACGGCCGCCGCCGCCCGCTCGAGCAGCGCCGCGAGCGGGCCGCCGTCGAGCCGTTCGGCGGCGGCCCGCAGCCGGGACGGGTCGGCGAGGCGTTCGACGACGTGTTCGTTGAGGTCGAGCACCTCGGCTCCGGGGGGCGGCACGACCTCGGTGGTGAAGTCGGTGAGCGGCGGGACGACGAGCAGCTCCATCAGCGACACTCCCCCTGCCACGGGTACGGATGCGCCGCCCGCGCGCCCGGGGCCACCGGGTCGGCCACCCGCGAGCACGCGTCCGCGCGCACGTCCGCCGGCCCCGGATAGCGGGCGACCGCCCGCGAGCGCGTCACCGGAGCCGGGGAGCAGGTGTCAGCCGCCTCCGGCTTCGGCCGGGACGCCGGGCTGCCGCCGGCCGGGCGCAGGTAGACGCAGCGGAGCTCGGCGGCGAACCGGAGCCCGCCGTCGCGCAGCCAGCACCCCTCCGGCCCCGGCAGGGTCTCCGTCAGCGTGAGCCGCTCGGCCGTGGCCGCCAGCCGGCCCAGCCCTTCGACGAGCGCGGGCGAGCGGGTGTCCACGTGGATCGGCCGGCGTTCGCGGGGGGACGCGGCGAAGAACGTCACGGGCAGGTCGTGCGTCTCCCGCAGCCGCGCCATCGCGACCAGCAGCTCGCGATCCCCGACCGCCTGCCCGAGCGCCTCGAACGACGCCCGGCCCACGCGCCACGCGCGCCGCGAGATGACCACGTTGTCCCAGGTCAGCCGGGGCACGCGGGAGAGGTGCCGCAGGTCCGGCCGGCGCACCCTGGGCAGGGCGAGCGCCGTGTGCAACGCCGTGTCGTCGTGCTCGCCGTTGTGCAGCAGCAGCGGCCCGTCCACCCCCTTGGCCCGCAGGACGGCCCGGCGCCCGTCGCTGTGCACGTACAGCTCGTCGAGCCCGATCCGGCGCCGCCCGCCGTCGGCCGTCACGCCGCCCAGCTCCAGCACCGGCCCGGGGAACTCCAGCGGCGGCCTGCCGGTGGCGCGGCGCGAGATGACGTTGAGTGCGGTGCGGCCGCCGAGCGCCCGCACGATCGCCGCGTCCCGCTCGGCGACGAGCGCGGCGCCGTCGGGGTGGAACTGCAGGGCCCACGGCGTGAGCAGCGCGACGTCGTGGAGGTCACCGAGGACCAGCGGGGTCACCCCCGGCTCGTACGCCTCCAGCGACGGCGCGGCCACCATGACGTCGGCCGAGCAGAGCACGGGCGCGGCCGGTGGCTCGGGGTCGTCCAGCAGGCCCGCGAGGTCGACGGTGGCGGCGCCGGGCGGGGCGGCGCGCACGATCGCGGCGATCCGCTCGGCGAGGCGGTCACCGTGGCGGATCTCCAGGTCGCCGGTCACCCCCAGCACCTCGGCCAGCCCGAACGTGCCCGCGCCGAGCCGTCCGGCGAGCAGCCGGTTGGTGCGCTGCCTGGTCAGCTCGGCGTCGGCGGCGAGCAGGTCGAGCACCTGGGGCACGCGACCTTCCAGGTCGGCCGCCAGCCCTTCGCCGACGGTCACCCGGAGCGTGCCGGCCGCGGCCTCGTGCACGACCACGCGGTCGTCGCCGGGCCGGTCGCCGGGCCGGTCGTCGTGCGTTCGCCCGCTGCCGGCCAGCGTCTCGACCCGCCGCTGGAGGGCCAGCTTCACGTCGGGAGAGGCGGCGGGATACTGGGCGAGCAGCTCGGTGATCTCCCGCACGCGCCGCCCCACCGACAGGTCGCCACCCGAACGGTGGGCGTCCGGCCGGAGCGCATCCGGACGGGGAGCCTCCGAGCGGGGAGCCTCCGAGCGCGGGGCGTCCGGGCGGTGGGCGTCCGAGCGTGGGACGTCCCGGTGGAGGGCGTCCGGGCGGGGGGTTTCGGTGGGGAGGCGTTCGCGTAGCCAGGACAGCGGGTCGGCGACCGTGGCCGGCGGGCAGAGGTCGTGGGTGAGCAGCCCGCGGCGCACCGCCACCGCCAGGGCCGCGGCGGCCTGCTCCAGCTCCGTCCCCGACTCGGCGGCGATCTCGGCCAGCGTCCGGCTCCCGTCGCACAGCGCGACGAACGGCGCCGCGTCGGGCACGGCGTCCGGCACGGCGCCCGTCCAGGTCCGGCGGCGCGGCACCAGCCCCGCCACGAGCGCGGGGTCGGCCAGGACGCGCTGCTGGAGCGACTCGCCCACCCAGTCGGCCGGGTACGCGACCCGCCGCGGCCGCTCCCGGTGGCCCGACCAGGTGTGGCCGCCGGCCGCCGCGGGCTCGACCCGGCCGTGGTCGAGCGGACCGAAGGAGCACGTGGCGCAGAGCCCCTGCAGGACCGAGCCGACCAGGCGCCGCAGCCGGCCGCCCTTGGCGACGCCGCGCCGCAGGTCGCGGTAGAGGCCGGGCGCCGAACGGACGAGGGCGTCGAGGAAGCGCTCGTCGGCCGCGATCCCGGCCACGGCCGCGCGGGCGAGCGCCGCGTCGGCGGCCGTCGTGCCCGCCAGGGCGAGCCGGGCGTCCTCCAGCGACCCGGTCACCTCGTTCCAGGCGGCGAGCCAGCCGGCGGGCGCGGGCGTGTCGCCCGGGAGCGGGCGCAGGTCACGCAGGCGGCTGCGCAGACCGCGCGGCAGCCGCCCGCTGCCCGTCCCGCGTGCGGAACGGGCGTCCCCGCCTACGGCGCTGCGGGCCGGACGGGGGTCCTCGGCCGAGGCACCGCGGGCCGGGGCCTCGGCAGGGGCACGGCGGGCCGGACGCTCGGCCGGGTTCTCGGCCGGGGCTCGGTGGGCCGGGGCCTCGGCGAGCAGGTCGAGCGCCCGCCGCTCCAGCCGGACGACCGCGGCGGCCGCCGCCGCGGCCCGCGGGTAGGCCAGGGATCGGACGAGCTCCCAGGCGAAGCCCGCGCTCCGGACGGTCACGGCCGGCAGCAAAGTCCAGTCCTGCTCGCTCACACGGCCACCCCTTCTCGCGCGGAATTACACCCGGCACGTCTTAACTCAAAATGCTTACAAGATCATCTTTGCTTGTCAATGAGACCGTCGATGAGAAATCAATGAGCAGTCATGACGACCCTGACCACCGACACCTGTAAATCCCGCCATAAGATGCAGAGTCGTTTACTTCTGGTTTTCATCCCCTTATCCGCCCTGCACAGAGGCCAGATCCGGGTGCGACGGCCCGAATTCGGCCGCTCATTTCACGGTTTTCTTCCGTACGTTCGAGAAAACCGCCGTTACGCCGTTCCATGACGGGGGATGAAGGACTCGTGACGGATGGCGGGCGACACGAAGGGCCGAATCTCTCGACACCGGCGTTCGTCGCCGGGCTCGTCGTCATCACCGCCGTGGTGGCCGCGCTCGACACCCTCTCGGGCACGGCGGTGCGGCTGTTCCCGCTGCTGATCTTCCTCCCGGCGATCGTGGCCGGGCTGGGCACCGTGCGGCAGACGATCGTCGCGTCGCTGTGGGTGGTCCTGGCGGCGGCGGGGGTCACCACATACCTGGGCGGCGAACTGGACGACAACCTGCTGGCCGCCGGGTTCACGGCCGTGTTCGGCGCGCTGAGCGTCTTCGGCTGCGCCTACCGGGTGCGGCGCGAGGAGGAGGTGCACCGGCTGCGCTCGGCGGCGGCCGCCCTCCAGCGGCTGATCGTGCGCCCGCTGCCGCTGCGCACCGCCGACGTCGTCATCGACGGCCTCTACCAGCCGGTGGAGGAGGACACGATGGTGGGCGGCGACATGTACGAGGTCGCCGTCTCCCACCACGGCACCCGGGTGCTCATCGCCGACGTGCAGGGCAAGGGGCTGCCCGCCATCGGGACCGCGCTGGCCGTGCTGGGCTCGTTCAGGGAGGCGGCCTACCGGGAGGAGACGCTGGCCGGGGTCGTCGAGGCGATGGAGAACGCCGTGGCCAGGCAGAACACCTTCGCCGCCACCACCGGGGAGCCCGAGCGCCTGGTCACCGCCCTGGTGCTGGACATCAGCCGACAGCTGGACGTCGAGGCGGTCAACTGCGGGCACATCGCCCCGTACATGATCCACCGCGGTGACGCGCGGCAGGTCAACCTCGGGGAGCCGTCCGTGCCGCTCGGCGTGGGCACGCTCGCCCCCGGGCCGCGCGGCGGCGCGCGGTTCGCGTTCCCGCCCGGCGCGTCGCTGGTGCTGTGCACCGACGGCGTCACCGAGGCCCGCAACCCCCGCGGCGCCTTCTACCCGCTGGAGGAGCGCCTGGAGGGCTGGGCCCCCGACCCTCCCGACCGGCTCGCCCAGGCGCTCGGCGAGGACCTCCGCGCGTTCACCAGGACCGCGCCGCGCGACGACATCGCGATCCTCACGCTACGCCGGTCCGAGTCCTGACCTGCCGGGAACGGGCTCGCGCACCGTCATGAACCGGTCGCTCCACCCACGCGTACCTACACACATCGGACATGTCCATGGAGGTGTCGTGGAGCTCAGCCTCTTGCGGGCACAGGCTCACAGCCCGTCGTATTTTTCGTTGATGCGCGCCTCGTCAGGAGAGCGCGCACCGGTTGACTTCTGCATCCCGTGCAATCCATATTTCCCGACCCCGGAGATCTTCGAGCATCTCGGGAGAAACCTGGAGACGATTCTCAAGTTCTATCCGAGCGACGCGGGCACGATCACCGCGGAGCTCTGCGCCACGCTCGGGCTCCACCCGAAGACGGTCGCCATGGGCAACGGGTCGACCGAGTTGATCACCTGGATCGATCACCTGCTGGTGCGCGAGAGCCTCGCGGTGCCCATCCCGACTTTCGGGCGCTGGACCGACCAGCCGCTGGAGACGGGCAAGCGGGTGGACATGTACCCGCTGCTGGAGAGCCGCAACTTCACCCTCGACGTGCAGGACTACGTCTCGTTCATCCGCATGCGCGGCTCCCGGGTCGCGGTGATCTGCAACCCGAACAACCCCGACGGCGGCTACCTGCCCAAGCACGAGGTCCTGCAGCTGCTGGACGAGCTCATCGACCTCGACCTGGTGATCGTGGACGAGTCGTTCGGCGACTTCGTGGACTGCGAGCCGGACGCGGGGCTGGCGGCGGAGGCGGCGGTCCGGCCGAACGTGATCGTGCTGCGCAGCCTGGGCAAGAACTTCGGCCTGCACGGCATCCGGTTCGGCTACATGGTCGCCAACCCGGCGCTGGCCGGGCGGGTGCGCGACGCGCTGCCCAAGTGGAACCTCAACTCGTTCGCCGAGGTCATCGTGTTCATGATGCGGCAGTTCATGGGTGAGTACCACAACAGCCTCAGGCTGGTGGGCGCGGACAGGCGGGCCATGTTCCAGCAGCTCAGCACCATGCCGGGGCTGTCGGTGTTCGCATCGCAGGGCAACTTCCTGCTGATCAAGCTGCCGCCCGGCTACGACGGGGTGGGACTGCGCGACCACCTGCTCTCCGAGCACGGCGTGTACGTGCGCGAGTGCGGCAACAAGCTGGGCACGACCAGCCAGTTCATCCGCCTGGTCGTGCGGCCGCAGGACGACGTGCGTCGGCTGCTCATCGGCATGACGCAGTTCCTGTACTCCGGCAGCCTGCACGAGATCCCCGTCATCGGGGTCCACCACCGGCACGTCAACCCGCTGTCGGCCTGAGATTCCGCCCGGGCCCCGGCAGCGCTCCGCCGGGGCCCGGGCGGGCCCCGCTACTGCCGGTGGAGCCGGTAGCGCTTGGGCAGCTTGAACCCGCGCTCGGCCATGATCTGCCGCAGCCGGTCGGGGTAGTCGGTGATGATGCCGTCCACGCCGTCGTCGATGAGCTTGTTCAGCGTCGGCCCGTCGTCGATCGTCCACGGGATCACCTTGAGGCCGAGGGCGTGCGCCTGGTCGACCATGTCCTTGGTGACGTACGCCTGGTAGCCGGGGTCGGTCACCTTGCCGTTCTGCGGGAACCCGTGCACCGGCGAGAACGCGTCCGCCCCGAACGACTTGACCGCCTTGAGCGGGTCGCCGCCGAAGTCGTCGATGTCGATGCCGCCCAGCCAGGGCGAGGCGCCCGGCTGGCCGGTCTGCAGGAAGTCGCGGTTGGTGAGCGCGACGAGCGGCAGCCGCGGCTCCAGCTCCCGCATCCGCATCAGGGTGCCCCAGTCGAAGCTCTGGATCGTGACCTGCCGCAGCATCCCGGCCTGCCGGATCTCCTGCAGCGTCACCTGGACGAACTGCTCCCTCGGCGCCGTCTCGCTCGGCGCCCCGGCCTCCACCTTGGTCTCGACGTTGAGCTTCACGCCCCACGCCCGGTACCGGCGCACCAGGTCGAAGACCTCGCGCAGCATCGTCATGGGCGCCCCGGGCACCGCCCGCTGCCCCGGGAACTCGGCCAATGTCTGCGACCCGCAGTCCATGGTCCTGACCTGCTGGAGGGTGAGCGTGTTGATGTACTTGCCGACGTACGGGAACTCGGGGTCCCCGGGCACGGCGGGCGCCGTGTCGCGGCACTTCCTGTTGCTGATCCGCCTGTCATGCGTGACGACGGCCTGGCCGTCCTCGGTGATCTGCACGTCGAGCTCCAGCGTGCCGACGCCGAGCTCCAGCGCGTTCGCGAACCCGGGCAGGGTGCTCTCCACCACGAGCCCGAGCCCGCCCCGGTGCGCCTGGAGGTCGAACGTACGCCGCCCGTCGGCGAGCGCCGCCTCGGGCGTGGCCGTCAGGGTCACAACTGCCGCCGCGAGGACCGCGAGCCATCTCTTCTTGTTCACACGCGACAAGATCTGGCATGACGGGGACGGCCGGGCGTACGCGAGATGAGCGCGGGACGAAGCCTTCGCGATCAGGCGCCCTGCCCACGGCGGGGGCCAAGCTGCCGACGCGTGGGTCCGAACAGCCTACACTGATCGGTATGCATACTCCCGATTGATCTGGCGTCGCACGCCTCAATCCTCCGTTTCCTAGCTCGGGAGTGTTCCGCCAACATGATCATCGCCAGTGACATAGAGCTGCGCGCGGGCGCGCGGCTGCTTATCGAAAAAGCGTCGTTCCGGGTCAACCCGGGCGACAAGATCGGGCTTGTCGGGCGCAACGGCGCGGGCAAGACGACCCTCACCAAGGTGCTGGCGGGCGAGGGCCTGCCCGCCGCCGGCACCGTCACCACCAGCGGCAGCGTCGGCTACCTCCCCCAGGACCCGCGCACCGGCGACCTGGAGGTGCTCGCCCGCGACCGCATCCTGTCGGCGCGCGGCCTCGACGAGGTCATGCGCAAGCTGCGCGAGGCCGAGCGCGGCATGTCCTCCGCCGACGACCGCACCCGCGAGAAGGCCGTCAGGAAGTACGGCAGGCTCGAGGACCAGATGCACGTGCTGGGCGGATACGCGGCCGAGTCGGAGGCCGCGTCCATCGCCTCCAGCCTCGGGCTGCCCGATCGCGTGCTGTCACAGCCGTTGCAAACGCTTTCCGGCGGTCAGCGCAGGCGCGTGGAATTGGCGCGAATTCTTTTCAGCGGAGCGGAAACTCTCCTTCTCGACGAGCCGACAAACCACCTAGATGCCGACTCAATCGGGTGGCTTCGTGATTTTTTGCGTTCGCATCAAGGCGGCTTGGTGATCATCAGCCACGACGTCGGTCTTCTTGAAGCGACGGTCAACAAGGTCCTGCACCTGGACGCCAACCGCTCGGTGATCGATCACTACAACGTCGGCTGGAAGGCCTACCTCGCCCAGCGCGAGACCGACGAGAAGCGCAGGAAGCGCGAGCGCGCCAACGCCGAGAAACAAGCAGGTGCGCTGCTCGCGCAGGCCGACAAGATGCGCGCCAAGGCGACCAAGGCCAAGGCCGCGCAGGACATGATGCGGCGTGCGCACCGGTTGCTGTCGGGCACCGAGGAAGAGCGCCAAAGCGACAAGGTGGCGCGACTGCGCTTCCCCGAGCCGCAGCCGTGCGGGCGCACCCCGCTCACGGCCGAGGGGCTGTCCAAGTCGTACGGCTCGCTGGAGGTCTTCACCGACGTCAGCGTGGCCATCGACCGAGGTCACAGGGTCGTCATCCTCGGCCTGAACGGCGCCGGCAAGACCACGCTGCTGCGGATTCTCGGCAACATCGAGACTCCCGACACGGGCGAGATCCGGCCCGGCCACGGCCTCAAGGTCGGCTACTACGCCCAGGAGCACGAGACCCTCGACGCCGGCCGCACCCTGCTGGAGAACATGCAGTCGGCCGGGGGCCAGTTCACCGACACCGAGCTGCGCAAGGTGCTCGGCTCGTTCCTCTTCACGGGCGACGACGTCGACAAGCCCGCCGGGGTGCTGTCCGGCGGCGAGAAGACCCGGCTGGCGCTGGCGATCCTCGTGCTGTCGAGCGCCAATGTCCTCCTTCTCGACGAGCCCACGAACAACCTCGACCCGGTCAGTCGCGAGCAGGTTCTCAATGCTCTGAGGTCCTATTCAGGAGCAATCGTCCTAGTCACACATGACGAGGGTGCCGTTGACGCCCTGTCACCGGATAGGGTGATCTTGCTACCGGACGGAACTGAAGACGCATGGAGCGACGAATTTTCCGATCTTGTGGCACTTGCCTGATCTTAATTTGAGTGGGTACGGATCTTTTCCCGTGGAGTAGGTAGCCGATCCCGCTGAAATGACTGATCATGGCGGAGTAACGCTGCGGAAGTCCGGCACTACAGGAGGTACTCGTGGCCGAGACACTGAAGAAGGGCACCCGGGTCACCGGGGCCGACCGGGAAAAACTGGCCGGCGATCTCAAGAAGCGCTACGCCGCGGGCGAGAGCATTCGCGCCCTGGCCGCTTCGACCGGTCGGTCTTACGGGTTCATCCACCGCATCCTGAGCGAGTCCGGCGTGACTCTGCGCGGGCGCGGCGGGGCGACCCGAGGCAAGTCCAAGCGCTGACGGCCGCCTCGGAACGTGCGACCGCAGCCGCCCGTCCCTAGTCAGCCATACCGTCGCGCCCGGGCCAGAACCATGTTCTGTAGGCTCGGGCGCGACGGTCAGCACACTGGGCGCGCACTCCTTGCGCGACCAGGACTGGAGGGAGCGGGCGATGGCGGCAGCACAGGCGCGACAGCGCGGGGGGAATGCGGACGAGGTCTCCGTCACGGCGGAGCACGGAGTTCGTCTCGAGGTGGACGGTGAGATAGCGACGATCACGCTGGACCGGCCGGAAAAGCGGAACGCGCAGACGTTCGCGACATGGTCGGCGCTGGCTCGGATCGGCGAGAGCCTGCCCGAGCAGGTGCGCGTAGTCGTCGTGAAAGGTGAGGGACCGTCCTTCTCGGCAGGGATCGACCTGCGGATGTTCACACCTGAGGGGGTGCCCGGACAGGGCTCGTTCAGCTCGGCGGCCACGAGCGTCGACGCAACCTTCGAGCAGCGCATCAGCCAGGCACAGGCGGGGTTCCTGTGGCTGCGCCGCCCGGAGATCGTTTCCATCGCCGCAGTGCAGGGGTACGCGATCGGTGCGGGGTTCCAACTCGCGCTCTCCTGTGACCTGCGGATCGTGGCCGATGATGTTTCCTTCTGCATGAAAGAGCCCGCACTGGGCCTGGTGCCCGACCTGACGGGGACCAAGCCCCTGGTCGAGCTGGTGGGCCTGGCCAAGGCGATCGACATCTGCCTGACCGCCAGGACCGTGCACGCGGACGAGGCCATGCGCATCGGCCTCGCGGAGCAAGTGGTCGCTCGGGGCGACCTGGATCAAGCCGTACGAGACAAGGTCGCGGAGCTGCTGGCCGTCAACCGGGACGCGGCGATCGCGACGAAGCGACTCCTCCAGGGGGCGCAGGGCCGCTCCCTGGAGGAGCAGTGTGCGGCCGAGCGGATCGAACAGGCGGCCCGCATCAAGGCCCTCTTCGCCTGACCCATCGGACGGCCGCCCTTCGGGGGCGCGGGGCCCTCGTGGGCTCGCCCCGGACGGCCGCCCGCCACCGCTGCCCCATCCGGGCGTCCGAGGCGGACCCAGGACCGCCTCGCGTCCTCGTGCTCCCCAAAGGACGCTCGTGCTCCTCAAAGGACGGACGTGGCGACGGCGGCGAGCGCCCTGGTCACGCGGGTGGGCGGTACGTTGGAGGGGCGGCGGCGCCGGTGGGTTTCGCGCTGAGCGGACGCGGGAATCGCCGGGCGCGCCGGCGGTGCTCTCTCCCGTGGAGAAGGAGGGATCCCCCGGATGGCGATGATGGGAGGGGGTTTCGGCCCCAATGTGATGGCGTCGCTGCGGCGCGACGGCTCGGTGACCAAGCAGCGGCTGCGGCCCGGCACCGTGGGGCGCATCGCGCGCTACGCCAGGCCGTACAGGACGCACATTGCCGCGTTCCTGCTGCTCGTCGTGGCGGGCGCGGTCATCGTGATCGCCAACCCGCTGCTGATGAAGGCGATCATCGACGACGGCATCCTGGCCAGGCGGCCGGGCGTCGTGGTCGGGCTGGCGGTGACGATCGGCGCGCTGGCGCTGGTGGACGCCGGGCTGACGCTGGTGCAGCGGTGGTTCTCGGCGCGCATCGGCGAAGGGCTGATCTACGACCTGCGTACCGAGGTGTTCGACCACGTGCAGCGCATGCCGGTGGCGTTCTTCATGCGGGCCCAGACCGGCGCGCTGGTCAGCAGGCTCAACACCGACGTGATCGGCGCGCAGCGGGCGCTGACGAGCACGCTGTCGTCGGTGGTGTCCAACGTGGTCAGCCTGGTCCTGGTGCTGGGCGCGATGCTGGCGCTGTCGTGGCAGGTGACGCTGGTCGCGCTGGTGCTGCTGCCGATCTTCATCGTGCCCGCCAAGTTCGTCGGGCGGCGCATGTCGGCGCTGACGCGCGAGCAGATGCAGCTCGACGCCGAGATGAGCTCCGTGACGACCGAGCGGTTCAACGTGGCGGGCGCCATGGTGGCCAAGCTCTACGGCCGCCCGGAGGACGACGCGGAGGTGTTCGGCCGCAGGGCGGCCCGGGTGCGCGACGTGGGCGTGACGGTCGGCATGTACGGCACCGTCTTCCGGGTCGCGCTCGGGCTCGTCGCCGCGCTGGCCACCGCCCTGGTGTACGGCATCGGCGGCGTCCTGTCCGTGTCCGGCGTCTTCGAGCTGGGCACGCTGGTGGCCCTGACCGCCCTGCTGATGCGCCTGTACGGCCCCCTCACGTCCCTGTCGAACGTGCACGTCGACGTGATGACCGCGCTCGTGAGCTTCGACCGCGTCTTCGAGATCCTCGACCTCAAGCCCATGGTGGCCGAGCGGCCCGGCGCCGAGCCGATCCCCGGTGGGCCGGTCACGATCGAGTTCGACGACGTGCGCTTCCGCTACCCGGCCGCCGAGGAGGTCTCGCTGGCCTCGCTGGAGTCGGTCGCCAGGCAGGACAGCGGCCCGTCGTACCCCGTGCTCAAGGGCATCTCGTTCACGGCCGCGCCGGGCCGGCTGGTCGCCCTGGTCGGCCACTCGGGCGCGGGCAAGACGACCATCACGTCACTGGTGTCCCGCCTGTACGACGTCAACGAGGGCGCGGTCCGCATCAACGGGCTCGACGTGCGCGAAGCCACCCTCGACTCCCTGCGCGACACCGTCGGAGTGGTCATGCAGGACGCTCATCTCTTCCATGACACGATCGGGGCCAACCTCCGCTATGCCAGGCCGGAGGCGAGCGACGGGGAGATCTGGGAGGCTCTCAGGGCCGCGCAGATCGGCGACCTCGTGGAGGGCCTGCCCGAGCAGCTCGACACCGTCGTGGGCGACCGCGGCTACCGGCTGTCGGGCGGCGAGAAGCAGCGCCTCGCGCTGGCCCGGCTGCTGCTCAAGGCGCCGCGCGTGGTCGTGCTCGACGAGGCCACCGCCCACCTCGACTCGGAGTCCGAGGCGGCCGTGCAGGTGGCGCTGAAGACCGCGCTGGAGGGCCGCACCTCGCTGGTGATCGCGCACCGGCTCTCGACGATCAGGGAGGCCGACGAGATCCTGGTGATCCACGAGGGCCGCATCGCCGAGCGGGGCCGCCACGAGGAGCTGCTGGAGCGCGGCGGGCTCTACGCCGAGCTCTACCGCACCCAGTTCACCTCTGCAGGTAGCCCAGGCGGTTGAGCTCCTCCCTGGCCACCTTCTCCACCAGCTCCAGATCGGGTCCCCGGAGCTTGGCGCGCCAGGCGCCGACCCTGGGGACGCCGGTGTCGTACAGGACGACCTTGGACACCCGCGTCTCCAGGAACTCCGCGAGCGTGGCGACCGACGGCGCCGGCTTGTGCACCAGGTCCTCGTAGCGCAGCGTCAGGAGCTGCTCCTCGGGCAGCGTCCTGCGCAGTTCGGCGCTCATGCGCACGGCGCTGCGCCAGCGCAGGGCGCTCTTGCCCGCCGCCGGCATGCCCTTCCAGCGCTCGAGGTGCTCGTCCTTGTTGACGCCCAGGAACGGATTGGGGAACTCGGTCTGCTCCGTCAGCATGGCCGGCTTGAACCAGGCCAGGCACGCGGGGTCGTCGAGCATGCCGGCGACCACGTCCCTGCCGTCGCGGATGAGCTGCACGAACCGCGCGTCGGGGAACGCCTGGAGCAGCACCGGGGCGCTGTAGAGCAGGTCGGGGCTGCCGTCGCCGAACCTGGTGATGTCGCCGGCCGAGACGCAGGGACCGGTCCCTGTGACGCCGCCCGCCTCGCGGCACGACACGGCGCACTGGCCGCACGACCGGGGCAGCACCTGCCAGGACTCGGCGAGCGCGTCGCGCATGACGCGCACGGCGCCGGAGGTCTGCCCGATGGACGGCTTGCGGGCGAAGGCGTACACCACGTGCGCCACACTCGCGCGGCCCATGGTCACATGGAAGCCAGGGGATCGTTTCAGGGCGCGGGCCAGCAGGTCCGTACCGGAATGCGGCGCTCCGATCAGGAAGACCGGCCGGCGGACCTTGATGCCGTTGACCACGAGGATGTGGGGCGGAAGTCGCATACGAGAGGTAAGTGTGACACCGTTTGCCACGTGTACGAGCCAAACGAGGAGTCGATCCATGCGACCCGGTGACACCGTCGCCGTCGTCTCACCGTCGGGGCCGCCCAGCGCGGTGCTGCTGAGGCGTGGCGTGGAGCGACTGGAGGGCCTCGGGCTGAAGGTGGTGGTGGGCGCGCACGCGCTCGACCGTCAGCCGCTCGACTACCTGGCGGGCGACGACGCCGCCCGGGCCGCCGACCTGCAGTCCGCCTGGTGCGACCCGGCCGTCTCGGCGGTGTTCTGCTGCCGCGGCGGGTACGGCGCCGCCCGGCTCCTCGACCTGCTCGACTGGGACGCCATGCGGGCCGCCGGCCCCAAGGTCCTGCTGGGGTCGAGCGACATCACGGCGCTGCACAACGCGTTCGCCATCGAGCTGGGCGTGCCGACGCTGCACGGGCCGATGGCGGCCTGCGACGTGCTGGCCGCCGAGGAGGGGCCCGAGCCGCGCACGTGGGAGAGCCTGCGGGCGGCGCTGTTCGGGACACCCCAGACCGTCCGGGGCGAGCGGGCGCTGGTGCCGGGGCGGGCCGAAGGCGTGCTGGCCGGGGGCAACCTGTCCTTGCTGGCCTCGATGTGCGGGACCCGGTGGCAGCCGTCGTTCGCGGGCAGGATCGCGTTCCTGGAGGACATCGGGGAGGAGCCGTACCGGATCGACCGCATGCTCACCCAGCTCCTGCAGGCGGGGGCGTTCGACGGGGTGCGCGGGATCGCGCTCGGCTCGTGGGTCGACTGCGGCGATCCGTACGCGGTGCTCGAGGACCGGCTCGGGAGGCTCGGAGTGCCCATCCTGGCGGGACTTCCGGTGGGGCACGGGTCGCCCCAGATGAGCGTGTGGCTGGGGAGACTTGGGGTTATCGATACCGAATCGTGCTCGCTAGCGGGCATGGTCAGTGATGAGGGGCAGGCAAGGTAGGAGGGACGAATCCGACAGAAAGGGACACGGCGCGTGAGCTTGTTCAAGCGTGACCGCCGGCCCTCGCGCCGGCCGGTCGAGGATGTCGACCTGGACTCGCTGCTCTCGCTCGTCGCGGAATCCCTCGGATACTCCTTCGAGTTCGCCAAGGACGGCGGCTCCGTGACGCTCAGAGGCGACATGGAGCTGGTCGTCAGGCTCACCGGGCTGCGCCGCGAGGCGGGCCGCCGGGCCAGGGAGGACTGGCCCATGCTGGTCTCCGAGCACCTCGCGCACGCCGTGGCCACCGCGGGCGAGCGGCTGGACGTGTGCGACCTGAAGCAGGCCCGGCCGCTGCTGCGCACCCGCGTGGACGCCGTGGACGCGGTGCCCGACCTGACCCGCGTCGTGGGCCGCCACCTCAACGCCGACCTGGTGGAGCTGCTCTTCGCGGGCTCCCGGCCGGTGCGGCCCGAGCAGGCCGGGTGCTGGCCCGTGGCCGCCGGGAAGGCGCTCGACCTGGCCGTCTCCAACGTCCGCCGCGAGGAGCGGCTGGAGGTGGAGACGATCCTGCTGTCCGGCACGCCGGTGACGCGGCTGACCGCCATGACCCCGGCGGCCGCCACGCACCTGCGGTGGCTGGGCGACTACCTTCCCGTGCCCTCCGACGGGGCGCTCGTGGTGCTGCCCGACCCGTACACGCTGCTCGTGCACCCGGTGGACGGGATCGGCGTGGTACGCGCGATCGAGCGGCTGCGGGTGCACGCGGCGCGCACGGACGGGCTGAGCTCGCAGGTCTACTGGTGGCACGAGGAGCGGCTGACGCTCATCAGGGCCGACATCGTCACCCAGGAGGGGCAGACCAGGCTCGTGGTGGCGCCGCCGCCGGAGTTCGCCCGCGTCCTGGCCCGCCTGGCCGTCTGAAGGGCCTGGGGCGGGCTCCAGGAGCGCGGAACGGTCAGGCCCTGCTCACGTAGTCGCGCAGGTGGATCGCGGTGAGCGAGGTGCCGTCGGCGACCAGCTCGCCGGGGGTGCCGGAGAAGACGACCTGGCCGCCGTCGTGACCGGCCCCGGGGCCGATGTCGATGATCCAGTCGGCGTGCGCCATGACGGCCTGGTGGTGCTCGATCACGATGACCGTGTTGCCGTCCTCCACCAGGCGGTCGAGCAGGGCCAGGAGCTGGTCCACGTCCGCCAGGTGCAGCCCCGTGGTGGGCTCGTCCAGCACGTACGTGGTGCCGCTCTTGGCCATGTTGATGGCCAGCTTGAGCCGCTGCCGCTCGCCGCCCGACAGCGTGGTGAGCGGCTGGCCCAGGCCCACGTAGCCGAGCCCGACGGCCACCAGGCGGTCGAGGATCGTGCGGGCCTGCCGCTCGGTCAGGAAGTCGCGGGCCTCGGCCACCGGCATGTCGAGCACCTCGCCGATGTTCTTGCCGCGCAGCGTGTACGTCAGCACCTCCGGCGTGAACCGCCGGCCCTCGCACTCCTCGCACACCGACGCCACGCCGGCCATCATGGCCAGGTCGGTGTAGATCAGGCCGATGCCCTTGCAGGCCGGGCAGGCGCCCTCGGAGTTGGCGCTGAACAGGCCGGGCTTGACGCCGTTGGCCTTGGCGAACGCGGCGCGGATCGGGTCGAGCAGGCCGGTGTAGGTGGCCGGGTTGCTCCTGCGCGAGCCGCGGATCGGCGACTGGTCGGCCACCACCACGCCCTCGCGCCCGGCGATGTATCCGTGGATGAGGGAGCTCTTGCCCGACCCGGCCACGCCGGTGACCACGGTCAGCACGCCGAGCGGGACCTCCACGCTCACGTCCTTGAGGTTGTGCAGCGTGGCGCCCGTGATCGACAGGTGGCCGGCCGGCTTGCGGACGTCGTCGCGCAGGCGCACCCGGTGGTCGAGGTAGCGGCCGGTCAGCGTGCCCGAGGCGCGCAGCCCGTCGAGGTCGCCGTCGTAGCACAGGCTCCCGCCCGCCGTGCCCGCGCCGGGGCCGAGGTCCACCACGTGGTCGGCGATGGCGATCGTCTCCGGCTTGTGCTCGACGACGAGCACCGTGTTGCCCTTGTCGCGCAGCTGGAGCAGCAGGTTGTTCATGCGCTGGATGTCGTGCGGGTGCAGCCCGGCCGTGGGCTCGTCGAAGACGTACGTGACGTCGGTCAGGCTGGAGTTGAGGTGGCGCACCATCTTGACCCGCTGCGCCTCGCCGCCGGACAACGTGGACGACTCGCGGTCGAGGCTCAGGTAGCCCAGGCCGATCTCGACGAGGGACTCGAGCGTCGAGCGCAGCCCGTCCAGCACCGGGCCGACGGCGGGGTTGCCGATGCCGCGGACGAAGTCGGCCAGGTCGTTGATCTGCATGGCCGAGCACTCGGCGATGTTGCGGCCGGCGATCCGGGCGGACCGGGCGGCCTCGTTCAGCCGGGAGCCATCGCAGGACGGGCAGAGGGTGAGCTTGAGCGCCCGGTCGGCGAACGCCCGCGCCGAGGGCTGCATCGACTCCCGGTCCTTGCCCAGCAGGGTCCGCCTGACCTTGCCGGCCAGGCCCTCGTAGGTGAAGTTGTTGGTGCCGTACTTGAGCTTGGTGGGGGGCTTGTGCAGGAAGTCCTCCCACTGCTCGGGCGTGAAGTCCTTCAGCTTGACGGCCGGGTCGAACAGCCCGGACCCCGCGATGACCTGCCACTGCCAGCTGTCCACCGGGTATCCCGGGACCTTGATCGCCCCTTCGTTGAGCGACAGCTCGCGGTCGACCAGGGCGTCGACGTCGATGGTGGACGCCTTGCCCAGCCCCTCGCACTCCGGGCACATGCCCTCGGCCAGGTTGAAGCTGAAGGCGCCGGCCCCGCCGACGTGGGGCTCGCCGATGCGGCTGAACATGATCCGCAGCATCGTGTGCGCGTCGGTGGCCGTGCCCACGGTGGAGCGGGCGTTGGCGCCCATGCGCTCCTGGTCGACGATGATGGCCGCGCTCAGGTTGTGCAGCGCGTCCACGTCGGGGCGGGCCAGGCTCGGCATGAACGACTGGATGAACGACGTGTACGTCTCGTCGATCAGCCGGCGCGACTCCGCGGCGATCGTGTCGAAGACGAGTGACGACTTGCCGGAGCCGGACACCCCGGTGAAGACGGTGAGGCGGCGCTTGGGGAGGTCGAGGGAGACGCCCTTGAGGTTGTTCTCCCGCGCGCCGCGGACCTGGATGAGGTCGTGGCTGTCGGCGGCGGTGTGATCGCGGTGTACGGCGCTGGCCTGGCTGGAAACCACGGAACCCTTCCATCTTGGGATTTGTTGCCATAGGGGAAAGCCGGGACAGCGTACAGCGCCGCCCCGACATTTCCGGGCTCCGTACAGCGTACCGTACGTCATACGGTACGGTTATGACTCCTTCAGCTGCGCTCCGATCAGGGCGAGGTTGTGGATGGCGGCCAGTCCGTACTGGGCGGCGCCGTTGGTGCTGACGAAGGCCGCCTCGTGCACCGGGGACAGCACGTGCGGCCCGTCCACCAGGTTCAGGCGCCAGTCCTTCTCCCGCTGCATCGGGTTGCTGTTGAGCTGGTCCCCCTCGTCCAGGGAGAACTTGCGCCACGCCCAGGCGGCCAGGCCGGCGTCGCCCGTGCGGGCGGCCGCGTACGCGGTGAGCCTGCTGTGCGCCTGGATCAGCGAGATCCCGCTCAGCCGCTCCCCCACCTCCGCCTCCTGCTGCTCGGGCGGCGCGAGGTAGAGGCGGCAGTACTGCAGCCACGCCTGCTCGAACCCGGGCACGTCCAGGTCCAGCCCGATCAGCTCGGCGCACATCTCCGGCAGCCCGAACAGCGACGACAGGTGCGAGACGGAGATCTTGTCCCGGGAGGTGTCGAACCGACCGGTCGCCAGGTCCAGCCGGGCCTCGCCGGTCAGGAAGCCGTTCGGCAGCGCGCCGATGTCGGCCATCGTGCCCAGCAACCGGTCTCTGGCCCGCTCGTCGCCATAGCGCTCCCACCGGGTCAGCCACGCGGCCGCGAGCGATCCCCAGTCGGTGCCCAGGCCGACCGACAGCGCCGACGGGTCCGGCGTGTAGACGTCCTCGCGCACCTTGCGCTGGGGGTCGATGACGGTGAACGTCTCCTCGGGGACGCTCAGCTCGTCCATCAGGTCGCCCGTGCGCTCGTCGGCGGTCAGGTAGTAGTAGAAGCGGCGGTAGGCGGCGTTGGAGATGCGCAGCTGCTTGCAGCTGCACCCCCAGTGCTGCACGTTGTGCCTGCTGCCCAGGCCCTTCCAGCGGCCCGCGTGGTAGACGTCCACCTCGCCGGTGTGGCGGGTCATCGACTCGGCGAAGCGGAAGACGTCCGGCCGGCCGGTGCGCAGATACTGCAGCCACAGCCACAGGTCGGGCGAGAGCTCGGAGTTGTCCCAGGCGTAGCCGCCCACGTCGTAGCGCCAGGTGTGGCGGTCCGGGTCGTAGGTGTGCATGACGTCGCCGTAGTCCCAGAACCCGTACCACCTGCGCTGCTCGCGCTCGCGCACGTACAGGTCGAACAGGAAGTCCAGCCGGTCCTCGATCTCGGCGTGGGCCGGCGTCGAGCGGTCGGGCAGCTCCCAGACGCCGAAGACGCCCGCCTCGCGCATCCGCTCGGGCGACACGGCCAGCAGCCCCGGCTGGTTCATCGCGGTCGCGTGCCGGGACAGGTCCTGCGCGGACGGCGTGGCCTCGTAGGCGCGCAGGGTCAGCTCGTGCGTGCGCGCCACGCCGTGGGCGTCGCCGAAGCCGGGCTCGTAGTCCTCATAGGTGACCTCCAGGCCCTCGAGCTGCTCGGCGAAGGTGTCCTGGCCCATGCCGTCGTGGTAGAAGCGCAGGTCCATGGCGGGCGCGGACGGCGACCACAGCCAGGCGGTCACGGTGGCCAGGTCGGTGGCCGCGTTCCTGACGTCGAGGCGGGTGGGGTGCAGGCGCCAGAAGTCGCGCAGCCCGAAGCCGAGGCCGCCGCCGGCGCCGCCGACGTAGCCGTAGCCGGCCGAGCGGGTGCCGGAGGGGATCGTCACCCAGGAGTGGCCCTCGGCGGTGCGCTTGCGCAGCGTGAAGCCGTCGGCGGAGCCCTGGTCGAGGGTGTAGTCGTTCCAGGTGGGGATGAGGTGCAACCGGTTGGCGACCTCGGGGGCGATCTCGCCGACCGGCCGGCCCTCGACCTGCGCCCGCCGTACGGACTCGCCGGGGTCGCGGCGCAGGCCGGTCAGCCCGCGCACGGCCTCGGTGAGGAAGCCGCCGCTGCCGGCCAGGCGCACGTGCCGGTCGTGCGGCTCGTCCCGCATGACCACGTCGGCGCTCAGCCCGAGCCCGGCCAGGAAGTCGCGCTCGGGGTCGCCGTCCCAGACGAACGTGTGCATGATCCGCACCTGCTCGGCGCCCGCGTGGAAGTACAGGCGCACGGTGAACGGCAGCCAGTCGCCGTGCCGGCCCTCCAGCCGGACGACCGCGCGCACGGGCCCGTCCTGCTCGACCGTGACCGTCTCGACCTGCCCCGTGGCCCGCGAACGGGCCACCGCACCGCCGTCGTCCGGCGTGGGCTCGCTCTGGCGGAGGCTGACCAGGCGCACGTCCCTGGCGATCTCGCGGCTCCCGCGCGAGATCGAGCGGGCCAGCGTGCCGCCGGACTCCTCGATCGTCCAGGTGACCACGCCGGTGCTCACGGTCAGCACGCCGTCCCGGCGGGCCACGGTGACGGGCGTGGCGGCCGCGGCGGGCTCGCGTCCGGCCTCGATCCGGTACGACAGCGCCGCGGGCCGCGCGCCGATCGCGTGGGCCGACCACTTGACCGAGCCGTCGGGCCAGGTGGCGGTCACCCAGCTCTGCACGGGCACCTCGCGGCCCTCCGGGTCGGCCAGCGCGAACGGCGCATCCCGCTCGACCGCGCCGCGCGGCCACGGAACCCCCCAGGTCACCCCCTGTTCCCCCGGTCGGTCCAGCCAGCGAAGTGCCGTCATCGGATCTCCTTCAGTCGTTCGGCGACGATCGCGGCCACCTCGTCGGCGCCGCGGAAGCTGAAGTGGGTGTCGTCGGCCACCCCGTCGGGGTAGAGCGGGTGCTCCCCCGGCTTGAAGTGCGTGAACAGGCTCCTGGAGCCGTCGGGGCCGAGCCGTTCGTACAGCTCGGTGGTGGCGGCGGTCAGGTCGATCAGCGGCACGCCCCCGGCGGCGGCCAGCGCCCGCACCTGGTCGGGGTAGTCGCCGTGCGTGGGCACCAGCCGATCTCCGTCGAACCGGCGCCGCTGCACCGGCGTGCACAGCACCGCCGACGCTCCCGCCCCGCGCGCCTCCTCGACGAAGGCGCGCAGGTTGTCCTGGTACGGGATCGCGGGATCCTTCTGGTCGTTGTGCCCGAACTGGATCACGACCACGTCTCCGGGCACGGCCTCGCGCAGCAGCGCCGCCCACAGCCCTTCGGCCCGGTGACCGGCCGTGGTGGCGCCGCCCTTGGCGAAGTTGCGCACGGGCTCGCCCGCGTACGCGCCGAGCTGCGCCCCCCACCCGGACATGGGCGCCTCCCAGGCCGGGCACGAGGCGACCGTCGAGTCACCGGCCAGGAGGATGGCGCGGCTCACTCCTTGACGCCCCCGATCAGAACGCCCTTCGCGAAGTGCTTCTGCAGGAACGGGTAGAAGAGCAGGATCGGCAGCGTCGCGATCACCACGACCGCGAACTTCAGGCCCTGCTCCGGCGGCACGAACGTCCTGTCCATGTTCGCCAGCGCGTCGGCCTGGTCGGCGCTGGTCAGCTGGCGCACCAGGATCTGCAGCGTCCATTTGCTGGGGTCGCTGATGTACAGCAGCGGCGACATGTAGTCGTTCCAGATGCTCACCGCGTAGAACAGCGCGAACGTCGCGATGATCGGCTTCGACAGCGGCAGAACGATCTTGAAGAAGACGCCCATCTCGTTGCAGCCGTCGATGCGCGCCGCCTCCTCCAGCGCCTGCGGCAGCTCCTGGAAGAAGCTCTTCACGATGATCAGATAGAACGGGTTGATCGCCAGCGGCAGGATCAGCGCCCAGTAGCTGTCCAGCAGCCCCATGTCGCGCACCACCAGGTAGGTGGGGATCATGCCGCCGGAGAAGACCAGCGTGAAGATCACCAGGTTGAGCACCAGCGTCCGGCCCGGCAGGTACCGCTTGGCCAGCGGATACGCCATGGTGAACGTCAGCACCAGCTGCACCACCGTGCCGACCGCCGTCACGACGATGGTCGTGAGCAGGGCGCGGACGAAGGTGGGGGTGGAGAAGATGAACGTGTACGTGTCCGTGATGAACTTCTCCGGCCACAGGAAGAACGGCCGCGCGGCGATCTCCGACTCGCTCGCGAAGGACCCCGCCAGCACGTACAGCAGCGGCAGCACCGTGACCAGCGCCAGGCCGACGAGCACGGCGACGTTGATCACGTCGAACACCCGGCTGGCCACGGTGCTGTACTCGGTGTTCAGCTTCTTGTGCTTCATGCTGTTCATATCCAGGGCCCCCTAGAGCAGTCCACGCTGGCCGAGGCGCTTGGCCAGCCAGTTGGAGCCGAAGATCAGGATGCAGCCGACGACGCCCTTGAACAGGCCGACGGCGGTGGAGTAGCTGATGGCGCCCTGGGTGATACCGGTGTAGTAGACGTAGGTGTCGAACACGTCCGCCACAGAGCGGTTCAGCGAGGTGGTCATGAGCCAGATCTGCTCGAAGCCCGTGTCGAGCAGGTTGCCCGAGGTGAGGATGGCCATGACGACGATCGTCGGGCGGATCGCGGGCAGCGTGACGTGCCAGAGCTGGCGGAAGCGGCCGGCGCCGTCCATGCGTGCCGCCTCGTACAACTGCGGGTCCACACCGGCCAGCGCGGCCAGGTAGATGATCGTGCCCCAGCCGGTCAGCTTCCACATCTGCTGCAGGATGATCAGCGGCCGGAACCACTCCTCCTGCGCCACATAGTCGATCTTCGCGGTGTCGCCGAGTATGTCGCGGATCCATCCGGAGAGCACCCCGTAATCCGCGGAGAACAGCAGATACGTCAGCGACGCGACGATCGTCCAGGACAGGAAGTGCGGGATGTACATCACCGACTGGACCCAACGCTTGAGCACGTTGATCCGCAGCTCGTTCAGCAGCAGCGCGACGATGATCGGCGCGGGGAAGATGAAGACCACGGTCAGGAGCGCCAGGAACAGCGTGTTGAACATCAGCCGGCCGAAGTCCGGCCCGGTGAACAGATCCTGGAAGTGCTGGAAGCCCACCCAGGGGCTGCCGGAGTAGCCGAGGAACGGCAGGAAGTCCTGGAAGGCGATGGTGATGCCGTACATCGGCAGGTACTTGAAGAGCGCGAAGTAGACGACGCCCGGAAGGAGCATCAGGTAGAGCCAGCGATAGCGCGCCAGGGCGGCGCCCAATCCCGGCCTCCGGCGTCGGCCGGGCTTGCTCGCCGCCCTCGCGGGAGGCGGCGCCAGGTCGGTGGCCACAGCGGCCTCCTTTCATGTGAGGGGCCCGGGCACGGCGGCCCGGGCCCCTCAGGCGGATCAGTTGGTGCCGAGCTTGGAGACCAGGTCGTTGATCTCGGTGGCGACCTGCGTGCCGCCGGCGTCGTACCAGCGCTTGATCTCGCCCTTCAACTGCTCCTCGGTCATCTCACCGGAGAGGTACTTGATCCGGGCGTCGGGGATGATGTCGTCGAGCTGCGCGCCCTTGGCGACCTTGGTGGGTGAGACCACGGGCAGCGCCGGGTTGAACACGGCCGTCTTGAGGTCCTCGTTCATCAGGTCGAGGCCCAGCTTGATGATGTCCTTGTACGGCTGGCCGGACGGCGTGCGCGCGTAGGCGAGGCCGCCGTACGTCGTGTCGCCCTGGAAGCCGAGCTGGGTGAAGGCCTGGTCGACGTTGTCCTGGACGACCCTGACCGCGGGGTCGGTCTCGTTGATCAGCGCGGCGGTGTCGCCCTCGGCCTTGAAGTTGCGCCCCTCGATGCCGTTCTGGACCAGGACCTGGCCCTCCTTCGACCCCAGCTTGTCCAGGACCTTCAGCACGTTGTCGAGGTCCTGGTCGGTCCGCACGCTCTGCTTGGAGATCGCGATGGCGTCGTTGTAGCCGGTGAACGGCAGGGAGAACTTCTTGCCGTCGGCGCGCTTGAGGTTGCCGACCATGGCGACCTTGTCGCCGTAGTCCTTGTCGCCGTCGTCCCTGAACTTGTCGAGCAGCGCCCTGGAGCGGACGTTGACGTCGATGATGATGCCGCCCTTGCCCTGGAAGAACGGATCGTCCCACTTGGCCGTGTCGTAGCTGGCGAAGTCCGGGTTGACCAGGCCCTCGTCGATCATCTTCTTCAGGAACTTGTTGGCCTCGAGGAACTCGGGGGTGTCGAAGCCGGGGACCAGCTTGCCGTCGCGCTCGCCCCACTCGTTCGGGGCGCCGAACCAGGTCTCGAGCGTGTCATAGGGGCTGGAGCTGGCGTACTTGCCCGGCCACTTCGGGATGATCAGGCCGTAGGTGTCCTTCTTGCCGTTGCCGTCGGGGTCCTTCTCGGTGAACGCCTTGGCGATGGTGTAGAGGTCGTCGACGGTCTCGGGCAGCTTCAGGTCGAGCTTCTCCAGCCAGTCCTTACGGATCATGACCGCCGAGCGCAGCATGGGCCGCATCCGGGGGATCGAGTAGGACTTGCCGTTGATGGAGGCGTTGAGCACGCGGCGCGCGTCCGTCGGCTTCAAGTTCGGGTACTTGTCCAGCTTGTCGGTCAGGTCCCAGAACGCCCCAGCCTGTGCGGCCTTGACGAACGCCGGACCGTGCGGGTCCACGACAAGGAGCTGCGGCACGTTGCCCGAAGCCAGCGTGACGTTGACCTTGTCGGCATACTCGGCGTTGGGAACCCAGTTGATCTTGAGCTTCTTGCCGAGGAACTTCTCGACCGCCTGCTGCATCTCGCCCTTGGGGTCGGGCGCGGCGCCGAACAGCTTGGTCATGATGGTCAGCGTGTTCGGATCGCTGGCGGGCGCGTCACCGCCTGAGCAGGCCGAGGCGGTGAGTGCAGCCGTGAGCGTTAACACACCGGCCAGAAGCCGGCGACGACGGGATGCGCTCATGAGTTCCCTTTCGAATGCAGATGCGCCTCGTTCTCCGCGAAGAAGCGCTGGCAGAGCCACGTGTTGAGATAGATCCACGCGCCGAAGCTGATCACCGGCGCGAGGATGGGCGCCGCCGAGGTCGCGTAGGCGATGGCTGATAGCGCTAGCAGCAACAGCACGGACGAGGCCGGGCGCAGGAGCGCTAGCTGCGCCGCCTTGGGCCAGTAGGCCCGCAGCGGCAGATCGTAGTGCGCGTACAGCGGTCCCACGTACGCCCCCACACCGGCGAGTGCGATGAGCGCCACGAAGGTCGCGATCCGCAACGCTCCCATGCTGGGCCCGAGAGCGGAGAGGTAAAGATAGTTGCCGACCAGGACGGTGGCCAGCGCCGCCACGGGCAGGACCAGCAGCGAGGCCCGGACGAACTCCCGTCGGTAGACGGTCCAGAATTCGGCCCAGCCATGAAACGATTCATTACGAGTCCGCCGCCGAGCCAGCGTGTACGCGGCGACAGTGGCGGGCCCGAGCCCGCCGATCACGCCTCCAGCGAGCGTGAAGACGATCCACATCAGGTTGAGCTGGACCGCCCAGATGAGCTCTGAGCAGGCAGCTTGAAGCCTGATAGACATGGCGGGATGGTTCATCCGGCACCACCTCTCGTGGCATGTGCACGGATTCGGGGGTGGGGTTGTTGCACCGCGATTCCTGCCCCGTTACAAGCCAGTGAACGGCGGTTGGTGCGAAATTAGTGTTGAATCGACTCAAAGTCAATGACGAGATACCCGGAGATTTGCGTACTCTCCGATCAGCGGGGCCATCTGCCGGAACCCGACCTTGCCTCCGGCCAGGGCGGGACCGCCGATCGAGCCGTCGTCGGCCCAGCGGAACGAGACCAAATCGTTGACCGAGAACGTGACCGTCCCGGCCTCGACCTCGAGGCGCATCGCGTACGGGCCCTCGGCGTCCAGCACCGCGGGCAGCGGGTCGGGACCCTGCGCGACCAGGTGGAACCCGTGGCTCTTGCGCAGGTTGCAGGTGTGCAGGGCGCGTTCGGAGGCCCACATCCGGCGGAAATAGGAGACGTGGTAGGCGTCGATGTCGCCATGGTGGTACTGGTCGTACGGGCCGGTGCGGGTGGCCAGGCCCGGGTCGAACAGGTCCGCGCCGTTCCTGCCGCGGGCATGGAAGAACATGATGGCCAGGCCGGGTTCGCGGACGGGCCAGAAGTTCCATTCGATCCGCACGTCGGCGGGGAACTCCTCGGGACACCAGAGCACCAGGTTGGCCGCCTGGCCGTCCGAGGGCGGCCTGAGGCTCTCCAGGCGCAGGCGTCCCTGGGGGAACGAGGTGGCGCCGTCCCCCTCCAGGCGGAATCCTGCCAGGTCATCGGGGGTGGCCAGGGGGTTGCTGTAGAGCTCGGTCAAGGGGGCTCCTTCAAGGGTCGCTCGGCTCGCCGGGAACGTGCGCACGCCGAACGGAGCCGGCGGCGGCCGGCTATGAAACGGTTCATGGACGCGCCGGGGTCAGGAGCGCCGATCGAACGCGCTCGACTCCCGGATCACCAGGTCGGGCTGGAAGATGACCTGCCGGTGCCGGTGCTGCTCCGGGTCGGCGACCTCTTCGAGCAGCAGGTCGATCGCCGTACGTCCGAGCAGCTCACGGGGCTGCCGGATCGAGGACAGCGGCACCGCGGCGGCCGCGGCGAAGTCGATGTCGTCGTACCCGATGATGGCCAGGTCCTCGGGCACGCGCAGTCCGTGCGTGGCCATCGCCTGTAAGAAGCCCAGCGCCATCATGTCGTTCGCGCAGAACGCCGCCGTCGGCCGCTCGTCGGCGGGCAGCGCCGCGACGCGCTCCCCGACGGCCCGGCCCTCCGCGACGGTCAGCGTGGGGGCGGTGGAGGTCAGCAGCTCGACCGCGCCGTCGGCCGCGGCGACGGCGCTGCTGATGCCCGCGTGCCGGTCGGCCACCTGTCTTATGGACGTCGGCCCGCCGACGAACATGATCCGCCGGTGCCCCCGCTCGATCAGGTGGGCGCCGGCGATCTGGCCGCCGAGCCGGTCGTCGACCGCCACCGAGCACTGCAGGCCGGTCGCGGGGCTGTCGACCAGCACCACGGGGGTGCCGCGGGCGGCCAGCTCCTCCAGCCAGGGACTCTCCATCTCCACCGGGGTGATCAGTATGCCCATGACGCGCTGCTGTTCGAGCTGGTCGAGGTGGCGGCGCTCGCGACCGGGGTCGCCGGCGCTGTTGCAGAGCACCACCATCGAGTCGTGGTCGTCGGCCACCGACTCGGCGCCCTGGGCCACGTCCACGAAGAACGGGTTGGAGACGTCGAGCACGACGAGGCCGACCGTACGGCTACGGCCCACCCGCAGGTGGCGGGCCACCTCATTGCGGACGAAGCCCAGTTTCTTGATCGCTTCGAAGACGCGTTCGCGTGTGGCGGGGGACACGATCTCCGGGCGGTTGAGCACATTGCTCACCGTGCCCACCGAGACGCGCGCCAGCTGCGCGACCTCCTTGATGTTCCTGGTCGCCATCGATCCTCACGAGGCCGTGCTGCTTGAAATGCATAATCCGCTACTTGGGGGTGGTCCACTGGACGCGGTCCACCGAAGGTGCTGCGGCGGGCCGCTTTGAAGCGGTCCACCGTGGATGCGCCCTACCGCTACCTGCGGCGATCCGCTGGAAGCGGTACGCCGTGGGCGCAGGGACAACGGATGGACCGTCGATGACGGTCCTCCGCGAACTCTCGCATCATAGCGGCATTCAAGATTCTTTTGAATCGTCTCAAACTCTCAAACCGGTCACGGGTCCGCGTGAAGGGATGAGGTCAGGACGGATCGACGATGCGGATGCGGGCCGCGCGGAAGGACTCCGGGGTGTCCCGGAGCACCGCCAGCCGGGGGTCGGGCACCACCAGGAACGGCTCGGTCTCCAGAGCCAGCAGGGGCGCGAGCCGCCGGTCGGCGCGCAGGGCGTCCATGGCCCGGCGGTCGCCGCCCAGCACCACCCCGTCCAGCTCCCCCAGGTACGGCGTCAGCACCCGTACCGCCGTCTCCACCGCGTCGTCGTACGCCTGCGCCGCCTGGTTGCGCCGCCGCCGGGCGAAGCGCTGCTGCGACCACCCGCCCGCCGCCGTACGCCCCTGCACCAGCCGCGACCCCACCTTGGAGGCCACCAGCGACGCCCCGGAGAAGACCCCCGCCGCGTAGCCCCCGAGCCGCACCAGGAACACCCCCACCTGCCGCGCGGCCTGGGCGTGCGTGACGAACCGGGTGACGTGCGGCGGCCCCGGCGGCGTCATGGGCGGGAACGGCACGTGCAGCTCGGCCAGGGCCCCGTCGTCGGCGAGCAGCCGCACGACCCGTTCGTCGCCGGTCGCCGTGAAGGGCCCGTGACGCCCCGCGAACCCGTCGATCCACGGATGCAGGCGCTCCGGCGGCACCGTGACCCACCGGCCGCCACCCCTCGCCGGACGCGCGCTCATGCCCCGAAGGCTAACCGACCGCGCGGCCGGGACAACCTGCAAACCGAACGACATCCCCCACAACCGGCGGGGGAATCAGCGGCCCCCAAGGAAACCGAAAGATCTTTCCCTCTCGGTCGGTGGGGAACTGAAGGGTAAATGTCGGTAAATTCTGTTTCGTGGGCCTTCTGTGGCTCCAGCTATCGGCGGAATCATCTGAACGTGTCGTCCTCCCTGCTCGACAGCCCCATGGTGGACCTCGACACCGGGGCGGTCATCGCGCACCCCGCCATCGTCGAACAGGGGGGCACGCTCAGGGCGGCTCCCCTGCCCATGGTGCTGGAGCTGCCCGTCAGGGTCGTCCTGGCGGGCGCGGGTGCCCTGGCGCCCCTGCACGAGGCGCTCCGAAGAGCCGGCAGGCATCCCCGCGAGGCGATCCTGCTGCTCACTGGACCGTGCCAGGAACAGGACCGGCCGCTGCTCAAGGTCGGGCTCGACGGCCTGCGCACGATCGGCTACCTGCTTGGCTTCGCCGACGTCGGCACGAGCGGCGCGGCCCTGGACCTGGTCGCCGACACGAGCCCGTACCTGCTGGCCCTCGACCCCGAGCTGGTCACCCGCATCCCTGGGGACCATCGCGCGACCGCGGTGGCGCGGTCGGTGGTGACGCTGGCCCGCGGCATCGGCGCCCACGTGCTCGCCCCCGGCGTCGAACGCGAGCCGCAGGTCGCGGTGGCCCGCGGCCTCGGCGTGCGGCTGGCGCACGGCCCGCTGCTGGCCCCCGGCCCCGACGGCAAGGTACGGGTGCCGCTCCCGGTCACCGACGAGCCGGTCTCCGTCATGCTCGGCCCACGCGTCCAGGAGCTGCTGATCCCGGCGGTGACGCTGCCCGTGGAGGCCAAGGCGGAGGACGCGGTCAAGGCGTTCGGGCACGAGCCGACGATCACCAGCGTGATCCTGGTGGACGAGTTCCAGCGGCCCAAGGGCAGCCTCGACCGCAGCCGGTTCCTGCTGTCGTTCGCGGCCCGGTACGGGCACGCGCTGCACGGCGCCAAGCCGGCGCAGCGGCTGGCCGACCCACCCCGCACGGTGCCGCGGACGACCCCGGCGATCGCGGCCATGCAGGCGGCGGGCCGGGACTCGGCCCGCGTCTATGACGACCTGGTGGTCACCGACGAGATGAACCGCTGCCTCGGCATCGTCCGCGTCTCCGACCTCATCAGGCAGGTCGCCGCGATCAGGTGAGGGAGCGGCGGGAGCGGAGCGACCAGAGCGACGAGGGAAGGCGGCGGCTCCCCGGCGACCGAGCCCGCCTTCACGAAGCGGAGGCCATGCGCAGGAGTTGACGAACGACTCGCGTGGGGGTCCTGGGCGCGGGCGCGCGACCGGGATAGGAAGTAGCCATGCGGATGGACAGGAGAACCCTGCTCGGGGCGGGGATGCTGGCGGGGCTGGCGAACGGGTGCACGACCAGCACGCCTGCGGTGAAGCCGAAGTTCGACCCCGGCGACTGGGCGTCCGTGCGGGCCCAGTTCGCGCTGGACCCGGCCTACGGGCAGTTCGCGGCGTTCGTGCTGGCGCCCGCCCCGGCCCCGGTCCGCGAGACGATCGCCAAGCACCGCGACGCGCTGGACGCCGACCCCGAGTACACGCCACCCGGCGCGCAGTCGCCCGACCAGACGGTACGCGAGGCCGCGGCCCGCTATCTGGGCGCCAGGGCGGGGGAGGTCGCGCTGACCGACAGCACCACCATGGGCCTGGCCCTGCTCTACTCCGGCCTCAGGCTGCGCCCCGGCCAGGACGTGCTGACCACCGAGCACGACTTCCTCGCCACCCACGAGGGGCTGCGGCTGCTGGCCGAGCGCACGGGCGCGAAGGTGCGCAAGGTCAGGCTGTACGACGACCCCGCCCGCGCCGACGCCGGCCGGATGGTGGCGGCGATCAAGGCCGGGCTCGGCCCGCGTACCAGGGTGGTCGCGGTCACCTGGGTGCATTCCAGCACCGGCGTGCGCGTGCCCGTCCGCGCCATCGCCGACATGCTCGCCGAGGCGAACAAGGGCCGCGCCGAGCACGACCGGGCGCTGCTGTGCGTGGACGGCGTGCACGGGTTCGGCGCGATGGCCGACGGCCCCGGCGACCTGGGCTGCGACTTCCTGGCCAGCGGCACGCACAAGTGGCTGTTCGGGCCGCGCGGCACCGGCATCGTGTGGGGCAGGGCCTGGGACGCGGTCTCCCCGATCATCGCCAGCTTCAGCGGAGCGTCGTTCCAGGCGTGGCAGGGCGGCGCTGCCCCGGGGGCGAGCACGGCGGAGCTGGTCACGCCGGGCGGTTTCAAGGCGTTCGAGCACCGGTGGGCGATGCCGCAGGCGTTCGGGTTCATGACGGCGATCGGCAAGGACCGGGTGCGGCGGCGCACGCAGGAGCTGGCCACCAGGCTCAAGGACGGCCTGGCCGCGATCCGGCACGTCACGCTGGCCACGCCGCGGGCGCCCGAGCTGTCGGCGGGCCTCGTGTGCTGCTCGATCGAGGGGATGGCGCCGATGGAGGCCGTCGACCGGCTGCACGCGGGCAAGGTGATCGCGAGCGTGACGCCGTACGACCCGCCGCTGCTGCGCTTCGGCACCAGCATCGTGACCACCCCCGAGCAGGTGGACCAGGCGGTCAAGGCGGTCGCCGGGCTCCGCTGAGCCCGGGAGTCAGAGCCAGCCCTGGGCCTTGGCGCGCTGCACCGCCTCGATGCGGTTGCGGGCGTGCGTCTTCTGGATGGCCGAGGACAGGTAGTTGCGCACGGTCCCCTCCGACAGGTGCAGCTTGCCGGCGATGTCGCCGATCGTGGAGCCGTCCACCGCCGCCTCCAGCACGTCCCGCTCCCGCGCCGACAGCGGGTTCGGCCCCGCGCTGAGGGCGGCCGCGGCGAGCCCGGGGTCGATCACCCGCTCCCCCGCGTGCACCCGCCGGATGGCCGCGGCCAGCTCCCTGGCCGGGCTGTCCTTCACCAGGAACGCCGAGGCCCCGGCCTCCATGGCGGTGCGCAGGTAGCCGGGCCGCCCGAACGTGGTCAGGATCATCACCCGGCACCCCGGCACCTGCCGCGTGATGCTCGCGCAGGCCGCGAGCCCGTCCATGCCGGGCATCTCGATGTCGAGCAGCGCGATGTCGGGCCGGACCTCGGCGGCGACCGCCACCGCCTCCTCCCCGTCGGCGGCCTCGCCGGCCACCTCGATGTCGGGCTCCAGGCCCAGCAGGGATGCCAGCGCGCCGCGTATCATGCCCTGGTCCTCCGCCAGCATCACGCGGATCACGCGCACGCCTCCTTCCCGACCGGCACCAGCACCCGCAGGTGATGGCCGCCGCCCCGCGCCGGGCCCGCCTCCACCGTGCCGCCCGCACCCGCCACCCGCTCGTTGAGCCCGCTCAGCCCGCTGCCCATCGCGTACGGCCCGTCGCCGCCCGTTCCGTTGTCCATGATCTCCAGGGTGGCGTGTCCGGCCTCGAACGTCACCCTGATCTCGCACCGGGTGGCCCGCGCGTGGCGCACGACGTTGGTGACGCCCTCGCGTACGGACCAGCCGAACAGCCCGTCGAGCAGCTCGGGCAGCGGCGTCCCCGAGACCCGCACCTCGGCCGCCACGCCCGCCGCGCGTAACACGATCCTGGCGTTGTCGAGCTCCTCGGGCAGGCTGCGCTGGCGGTAGCCGGTGACGGCCTCCCGCACCTCGGTCAGGGCCTTCCTGGCGACGGTCTCGATGTCGGTGATCTCCCTGTGCGCCTGCGGCGAGTCCTCGGACAGCCGTCCGGCCAGCTCGCTCTTGAGCACGATCAGCGACAGGCTGTGCCCGAGCAGGTCGTGCAGGTCGCGGGCGATGCGCAGCCGCTCCTCCGTGGCCGCCAGCCGGGCCACCTCGTCCTGGGCCAGGCGCAGCTTGACAGTCAGGGCCCTGGTGTTGCGCACGCTGATGAACAGCACGCCGAGCGTCAGCACCTGCAGGCCCAGCACGATGATCGTGTCGGCGTCGTCGTGGTTGACCAGGCCGGCGCCGACGACGACGGCCAGCTGGGCGATCACGGCCGCGACGGCCCACAGGGGCGGCAGCGTGAACCCGTACAGCACGACGGTGTAGACCGGCAGGCTCAGCCAGGGGCCGCCGAAGGAGGTGGCGCCCACCACGCCGAGCACGCTGGTCACCAGGAGCAGCGGATAGGTCAGGCGGCTGTGGTCGAACATGCCCTTGTTGATCAGCACCGTCGCGAGGAAGGAGGCGACGAACGTGACGAGCAGCACCCCCGCCCACACGGCCCGGGCCCCCGTCAGGTTGCCCCCCACGATGTCGCTGACGGGGAAGACCAGGTAGACCAGACCCACGGAGATGCCGATCAGCCGCCGCTTGCGCGACGGCTTGCCATCCGCGTCCCCGAAGGTGATCCGCTCGGCGAAGCTCATGGAGACTCCTTGGACGAGGAAACACGGCGCGCCGCCCCGTGTTCCGCTGCAGTGTGTGAGGCGGCGATGACCAAGCCGCCTCCCGCCCGATTCGCAGGATCCTCACCGCCGGGCCGGCGGAGCGGTGAAACGCCTGTGGAGCTGGTGTAAGACCTCGGGCGGTCGGCGGTGAAGCAGGAAGATCCGACCCGCGAGGGCCGGAATCCCCCGGCTTCGGCTGTGGGGAGGATGTCAAACCCGTACGGTAGCCCGATGGTAAAGGTAGGCGGCCGCGCCCCCCAGCGCGACCGCCCACCCGGCGACGACCAGCACGTCCGTCATGGGCAGTCCCTGGCCGGCGACGATGCTCTGGCCCAGCCTGGCGTAGTGGAACGACGGGGTGACGTCCGCGACCGTGCGCAGGGTGTCGCCGAGCACCTCGGGCGGGAACCACAGCCCGCCGGCGATCGCCAGCGCGAACATGCAGATCATCGCGGCCGGCTGGGCGGCGTCGGCCGAGAGCACGGACCCGATGGCCAGGCCCAGCGCGACGAACGGCAGCACGCCGAGCCAGAGCGCGAGCAGCAGCTCCGCCCAGGTGCCGAGCGACAGCGACACGTGCTGCTGCACCACGGCGGCCAGGCTCACCAGCACCAGCGAGGGCAGCACGAGCACCATGGTGGCGCCGAGCTTGGTCACGATGATCGCCCAGCTCGGCAGCGGGGTGATCTGGAGCTGGCGCAGCCAGCCGGACTGCCGCTCGGTGGCCCACGGCACGGCCGAGCTCATCATGGACGAGGCCAGCGCCCCGTAGGCGGCCATCGACACCATCAGGATGACGCTGTACTTCACGCCGCCCGCGTCGGTCTGGTTGCCGTAGATGTTGGAGTTGATGAGGTAGAGCAGGACGGGGAAGGCGACCACGAAGATCAGGTAGCGCCGGTTGCGCAGCATCCGCAGGGCCTCGGTCTTGGCGTAGTAGAGCATCAGGACTCCCTGGTGAGGGCGAGGAAGGCGGATTCGAGGTCGGCGCTGGAGAGCTTCAGCCCGCTCACGTCGAGGGTGGTGCCCCGGTAGAGCGCGGCGAGGGTGGCGTCGGTGTCGGAGGTGTGCAGCGTGACGACGCCGCCGGCGACCTCCACGGCGGTCACCCCGGGCAGCCGGTCGAGCCCGGCAGCGGGCTGCTCGCCGAGGGCGAAGCTGACGGTGTGGCCGCCGGCCCCGGCCTTGATCTCGGCGGCGGTGCCGTCGGCGGCCAGCCGGCCCTTGGCGATGACGATCACCCGGTCGGAGTGCTCGTCGGCCTCCTCCAGGTAGTGGGTGGCGAACAGCACGGTCCTGCCGCCGGAGGCGTAGTCGTGCATGCTGGCCCAGAAGCGCAGCCGCGATTCCACGTCCATGGCCGCGGTCGGCTCGTCGAGCAGCAGGATCTTGGGCGCCCCCGCGATGGCCAGGGCGAACCTGACGCGCTGCGACTGGCCGCCGGACAGCTTGTTCGCCCGCCGGCCCGCGAGCTCGGTCAGGTCGGCCAGCTTGAGGATCTCGTCCAGGGCGAGGGGGTGCGGGTAGAGGCGGCGTACCAGGTCGATGAGCTCTTTGACGGACAGCTCGGGGATGAGCGCGCCGTTCTGGAGCATGGCGCCCATCTGGCCGGCCCGGACGGCCTCGTCGGGGGTGCGGCTGTGCACGGCGACCGTGCCCGCGGTGGGCTTGAGCAGGCCGAGCAGGAGGTTGATGGAGGTGGACTTGCCGGCGCCGTTGGGGCCGAGCAGGGCCACGGTGTTGCCTGGCTCGATCGCGAGGGAGAGGTCGTCGACGGCGAGCACGTCCCCGTAGTGCTTGCTGACGTGGTCGAACACGATGGCGTTCATGAAAAGAACGCTATGGCCGCGGCTTCCGGCCGGTTAGTGCGTTACCTCCGGCGTTGGCCGTGACATTTGTCAGGCCAACGCCGGGGCCGGACGTCACACGCGGCAGGCGTAGATGTCGGTGATCAGGATCGCCCGCGCGCCGATGTCCCAGAGCTGGTCCATCACCAGCTGGTGGCCCTGGCGGCGGACCATGACGCGCACGGCCACCCAGCCCTCGCGGTGCAGCGGGGAGACGGTGGGGCCCTCCATGCCGGGTGTGAGCGCGATGGCCTCCTCGATGCGCTCGGCCCGGATGTCGTAGTCCATCATCACGAAGTCGCGGGCGTGCACGACGCCCTGGATACGGCGGACGAGCTGCTGGGCGGCGGGCGTGTCGGGCGAGCTCTGCCGCTTGATCAGCACCGCCTCCGAGCGCATGATCGGCTCGCCGAACACCTCCAGGCCGACGTTGCGCAGCGTGGTGCCGGTCTCGACGACGTCGGCCACCGCGTCGGCCACGCCGAGCCGGATGGCGGTCTCGACGGCGCCGTCGAGCTTGATCACGCGGGCGTCGACACCCTCGTCGGAGAGGTATTTGTCGAGCAGGCCCGCGTAGGAGGTGGCGATGCGGCGGCCGTTGAGGTCGGCGACCGAGGTCATCGTGCCGGCCGCGGCGGCCAGGCGGAAGGTGGAGCCGCCGAAGCCGAGCGGCATGATCTCCTCGACCGGCGCGCCGGAGTCGACCAGCATGTCACGGCCGGTGATGCCGACGTCGAGAGTGCCTTCGCCGACGTAGACGGCGATGTCGCGGGGTCGCAGGAAGAACAGCTCGCAGCCGTTGGCCTCGTCGACGACGACGAGCTCCTTGCTGTCGCGGCGGGGCCGGTAACCGGCCTCCTTGAGCATGTTCTGGGCCGCCTCGCTGAGCGAGCCCTTGTTGGGTACTGCCAGACGCAGCATGTTCGGGTCCTCGATCTGTCTCGCTGTTGCTTCTCCAGGGGCTTGGTGGCGGGCGCCGGGCGCCCTAGAGATGCTTGTAGACCTGGTCGAGGCCGATGCCCTTGGCGATCATGAGCACCTGCACGTGGTAGAGGAGCTGGGAGATCTCCTCGGCGGCCCTGTCGTCTGACTCGTGCTCGGCGGCCATCCAGCTCTCGGCGGCCTCCTCGACGACCTTCTTGCCGATGGCATGGACGCCGGCGTCGAGGGCGGCCACGGTGCCCGAGCCCTCGGGCCGGGTCCTGGCCTTCTCGGACAGCTCGGCGAACAGCTCTTCGAAGGTCTTCATGGTCTCTCTCGTGGTTGGCTGACGTGCTTGTCAAGCGTCTCTGAGCAGCGTAGCGATCCTATCTCAGACATGACTCTGGATCGCTTCCCACCGGGGTGGGGTGGCGTGCGCGTGGAGGTAGAACCCTGCGCCTAACGCTGCCCCGCGTGGACGGTGTCGCCTGGTGGGTGTGCTGATCGCCTGCCCGCCCTGGTGCCGGTGGGCTGCGCGGGGCAGCCTCCTCCGGTCCGTTGGTGCGGGTCCCTCCGGACGCCGGCCCGCCTGGCCGTTGGGCCGGGCGGGGGAGGGTGCCCTGCGTCGCCTGGGCGCGGAGCGTGTGGTGTGACGCCGGGTGGGTCCGGTCTTCGACCGGTCCTTCCGGTTGGTCTTGGGGTCGAGAGGGCTGAGGACAGCCTTGGCCTCGAGCGTGTTTGCCACGGAGCGGATCGCTCTCTGCCCGGTTGCCTGGTCCACGGCGGTGGTGGCCTGGTGGGTGAGGCCGCGGGCGGCGATGCCGCTCTCGGCGGCCAGGTGCCGGATACGGTCCGAGATCTGGCCGCGCACCTGCTGCGACAACCGGGTGTTCAGGGTGCGGCCCATCCCACGGGCCTCCAATGAACGCAGATCCTCCAGATAGATCGCCGTCGCCCCGGCAGCGGCCGCCTGGTCTACCGCCCAGCGTGCCGCCGACCAGGCCAGCGCCTCGTTGAGACTGGTACGGCGCGTGGAGATGTGTCGGATCTCCGCGGACAAGACCTCCAGCTTGCCTTCCAACGCCGGATGCGCCTGATGCGATTTGCGTCCGTCGATCAGGCGCTGGTAGCAGTCCGCCCGGGAGTGTGGCCACTCGGACAGGCGGCGAAGACGATGTTGCTTGGCCAGCACGCCCGCAGCGCGGAATTCCGCTCCGGCACCGAGCGCGGTCAAGCGCCCGTCCGCATGGAGTCGTACCGCGCCGGCGGACAGCAACGTGTTGAGACCCCAGTCCACCCCGAGCGCGACGGTGTGGCCGGTGCGCTGGGCACGCGGCACAGCGTGCGTGTAGGCCACCTCGGCGCGCACGTTCTGGCCCTGGACGCGCAGGGTGGGCAGATGCAGCACCGCTGCAGCGGGAACAGTCGGGGGCAGAATGATCGGGCAGGCAACCCATGCCCAGTCCGCATACCTCTGCGGGTCTGGCCGAATGGGCAGTTGGAGCCGCAGCAGCGCCCGCTGCGGGTTGCTGTCGCTGCGCTCGAAGGTGGCCTGCTGACGATCGCAGGCGGCCGGCAGCAGTATCGCGGCCGTGCGGGGTGCGCCCTCCAGTTCGAACACGTCGACTGGCAGTCGCCCCTTGACGTGCAGGAATGAGGCGATCTGTCGGGTACGAGTCTTTATAAGGCTGGAGGGCAGATCCCGGCCGCCGGGAACGGCGGCGCGCACGGCGTTCCATTCCTCGGCCGTGCGCTTCAGCGAGTCGGCGGGCCAGGTGGCCAGCACGCCGGCGGTCACCCCGGCCCGCCAGGCGGCGGAGCGCAACAGGCGTCCGGCTTGCTCCTGGGACATGCGTACGATGCGGTCGTTGACTGTCACACCCTCCGGCGCACCGGCTGTCCCCCCGAGCCGCCTCAGCGCCATCCAAGCCTGCGACGGCAGACGTCGCCCGCCGGCATCCACTCCGCCCGCCAGCACCTCGACGTCGGCGCGGTTCCAGTGCTCGGCCAGCAACCCTGCAGCCATGACCGACATCAACTCGGCGCACCAGGCGACCCGCTCGCCCTGGCCTGGCACACCCAATCGAGAGCAAACTTGCCTGCGTGCACCTCACCCTTACCCAATCATCACCTTGAGTGACCGATAGGTTGCCAATCGATGGCCTGGTTGTATAGAACATGCGAGCGATACATGGACCTCTCAGATCCCGGCAATCCCATCACTCCATTACGACCACCACAAACCTTCCATCAGAACCGAGAATCCGACCGCCAGCCCTGGTGAGCTCGGGGGCGAGGTCGTGGGTGCGGGCCTCGGCGAGCGTGCGGTCCCAGAAGGCGTCGAAGTCGGCGCTCACCGTAACGGCGATCGCGCCGGCGCGATCATCCGGTCACAGGCGGCGGGCGAATGATGCCAGGAACGCCTCCGTCGTCGCTGATACGGTTCAGTGAAAGTTTCAGAGAGGAGCACGGGGTGAAGAGGCCAACGATCGCCGACATCGCCAGACGGGCCGGCGTGTCCAAGGGGGCTGTCTCCTACGCGCTGAACGGCCAGCCCGGTGTCTCCGCCGAGACCAGGGCGCGCATCCAGGCGATCGCCCAGGAGATCGGCTGGCGGCCCAACGTGGCCGCGCGCTCGCTCAGCGGCGCCAGGGCCGACGCCATCGGCCTGGTCCTGTGCCGCCCTGCGCGCTTCCTCGGCGTGGAGCCGTTCTTCATGGAGCTGATCAGCGGCATCGAGGGCGAGCTGGCGGCCAGCTCGTGCGCGCTGATGCTGCAGGTGGTGGCCGACCACGAGGCCGAGATCGCGGTCTACCGGCGCTGGTGGGGCGAGGGCCGGGTGGACGGCGCGATCCTGGTCGACCTGCACACCGACGACCCCCGGATCCCGGTGGTCGAGCGGCTGGGCATGCCCGCGGTGGTGACCGGCCACCCGTCGGGCACCGGCTCGCTGCCCTCGGTGTGGTCGGACGAGGTGGCCGTGCTGCGCGAGGTGGTCGAATATCTCGCGGCGCTCGGCCACCGGCACATCGCCAGGGTGGCCGGGCTGCCGGCGCTGCTGCACACCAGGATCAGGGACGAGGCGTTCGCGGAGCTCTGCGCCGAGTCGGGCGTCGGCGAGCACCCGGTCGTCCACACCGACTACACGGGCGAGCAGGGCGCCCGCGCGACCAGGCGGCTGCTCAGCTCCCGGGCCAGGCCCACCGCGATCGTCTACGACAACGACATCATGGCGGTGGCGGGGCTGTCGGTCGCCCAGGAGATGCGCCTGGACGTCCCCGCCGAGCTGTCGATCGTGGGCTGGGACGACTCGCCGCTCTCCCAGGTGGTGCGGCCGTCGCTGACCGCGGTGACCCGGGACATCCCCGCCTGCGGCGCGCACGCCGCCCAGACCCTGCTCCGGCTGATCGGCAGCGGGGAGACGGGGAGCCTGGAGGGGCCGCCGGCGCGCCTGCTGCCCCGGGGCAGCACCGCCCCCGCGGGCCGTGACCGAACCGTTTCACGGGCGATGTAGCCACAGGTCAGCGGCTCCATAAGGGGAAACATTTCAGCAATCTCCAAGGCTGGCTATTGTAACTTACCCGTTTAAGTGGTGAGATCCCTACACCATTGAATTTGGGCGCCAGTCGTGGGGATGCCCTCGCACATCCGCACGCCCTTCGCAGGGAGTCCCGGCGCCCATCCGACCGATAGATCGGACAGCCCCATGCGACGAACGATGGCAGCGTGCAGCGCGGTCCTGCTGACGGTCCTGAGCGCGGCCTGCGCCACGAGTGGCCAGACGCAGACCAAGCAGGCAGACCAGAACGCCCCCGCGACCCTGTCCTTCTGGTCCACGGGCGGAGACGACGAGACCGCGACCTTCCAGAAGGCGGCCGACCTCTACCACCAGAAGCATCCGAACGTGACGGTCAAGGTGCAGACCCTGTCGTGGAGCGACGCGTACGCCAAGTTGCTGGCCGCGGCCACCAGTCGCAACGGGCCCGACATCATCTCCGGCGGCATGACCTGGACCATCCAGTTCGGCACCAGGGGCGCCATGGTGGACCTGCGCAAGTACGGCGCCGACTCGCTCAAGGCGCAGGCGCTGCCCGCCCAGTGGGAGTCGGCCATCTCCCCTGACGGCTCGGTGTACGGCGTGCCGCTGGACATGTCGACCCTGGCCCTCTACTACCGCACCGATCTGCTGGAGAAGGCCAAGGTCGAGCCGCCCAAGACCTGGGAGGAGCTGACCGCGGCCATCGACAAGCTCAAGGCCGCCGGCGTGAAGAAGCCCTACAGCCAGGACTGGGGCAACCTGGACTGGATCGGCTACTTCAACTACCTCTACCAGGCGGGCGGCTCGTTCTACACCGCCGACTGCAAGCCCTCGCTCAACACCCCGGAGGCCGAGCAGGCGCTGACGTACTGGGCCGACCTGTACAAGAAGCACGGCGCGCCGACCGCCACCGTGGAGGGCTCCGACGCGCTGGACACCGGCACCGCGATGGTGGTGGCGGGCAACTGGATCGCCAAGGGCATCGACATCAACAAGCCGAAGCTGAAGGGCAAGTGGGCGATGTCCACGATCCCCGCGGGGCCCGCCGGGCCGACCGCGTTCATCGGCGGCCGGGCGATCGGCGTGACCTCCTTCAGCAAGTACGTCGAGACGGGCGCGGACTTCGTCAAGTTCATGTACAGCGATGAGGCCATCGCCGCGATCTCGGACGAGGCCAGGAAGCGGAACATCTCCTACATCTCACCGCGGGCCGACAAGATCGTGAACGGCTCGGTGTTCGCGCCCGAGCAGGCTCAGGTGTTCGAGGCGTCGATCAAGACGGGCAAGGCCGCGCCGGGCTGCCCGGGCTGGGACGAGAGCGCGCCGGACGTGACCAAGCAGCTCCAGTCGGTCATCCTGGGCAAGTCGGATGCCAAGACCGCGCTGGCGGAGGCCGCCAAGGTCATGGAGCGCAACGCCGGTTAGCCGCTCGCCGGGACCGGCCTGTCCCGGTCCCGGTCCGGCCCCCCGATGACCTAGGAGTCTGACATGGCCTCCCCCATCCCCCTGCGCAGCAGGCTGCGCCGCTACGGCACCTCGTACGCGATGCTGCTGCCCTTCCTCGCGCTGTTCGCGGGCTTTCTGATCTGGCCGCTGGCCAACTCCCTCTATCTGAGCTTCACGAAGTTCGACGGGATCAACCCCGCCGCGTTCACCGGCCTGGAGAACTTCCAGCAGCTGGCCTCGGACGGCAGGTTCCGCCACGCGCTGGGCAACACGGCCCTGTACGTGGTCGCGTCGGTCGTGCTCGGCACGCTGCTGTCGCTGGGCCTCGCGCTGGCCTTCAGCGGCACCAGCTGGCTGCACCGGATCATGCGCACGGTGTTCTTCCTGCCGTCGGTGACCTCCTCCATCGCGCTCATGCTGATGTGGAAGTGGGTCCTCTACCCCAGCGACGTGGGCCTGGCCAACACCATCGTGGGCTGGTTCGGCGGCAAGGCCGTGGCCTGGCTGGCCACGCCGGGGCTGACGATCCCCATCCTGGTGGTGATGTCGGTGTGGGGCGGCATGGGCTACGGCATGGTGCTGTACGTGGCCGGCCTCGGCTCGATCCCCGAGGAGTACTACGAGGCGGCCAAGATCGACGGCGCCTCGACCTGGCACCGCTTCCGCCACATCACGCTGCCGCTGCTGCGTCCCGTCACCACGTACGTGGTGGTGACCGGCCTGATCGGCGCCTTCCAGGTGTTCGAGGCCGTCTACATCGTCTTCTCGTCGGGCGCCAACACCATCGGCGGCGTGCTCGACTCGGGCCTGATGATCGTCCCCTACCTCTACGACCAGGGATTCACCCACTTCAGGCTGGGCTACGCCTCGGCGATCGCCTGGGTGCTCTTCCTGATCATCTTCGTGCTGAGCCTCGTCAACCTGCGCGTGGGCCGCGCCATGAAGGAGCTGTGATGGCCGTCGCCCCGATGGACACGATCGCCCCCGCGCCGCAGCCGTCCCGGCACGCGGCCCCGGCGGGCGGCAGCCGGCGCGCGAAGATCAACGGGCATCTGCTGCGCCTGCCGTTCTACCTGCTGGCGCTGACGATGATCGCGCCGTTCTACTGGCTGCTCATCACGGTGTTCAAGCCGCCGAGGGAGCTGGCCAGGACGCCGCCGTCGTTCGTGCCGCAGTCCCCCACGGTCGCCAACTTCTACGACACGGAGTGGAGCCCCAAGGGGATCAACCCCGGCCACCTGGCGGGCATCTTCCAGCGCTACCAGGTGGACATGGGGTTCTGGCGGTTCATGCTCAACAGCCTCGTCATCACCACCGCCATCACCGTCGGGTCGCTGCTGATCTGCTCGCTGGCCGCGTACGTGATCTCCAAGCACGACATCAAGGGCCGCCGGACGATCTTCCTGCTGATCATCGCCTCGATGATGGTGCCCTGGCAGACGACGCTGATCCCCAACTACGTGATCATGCGGAACCTGGGCTGGCTGGACAACTACGCCGCCTACATCGTGCCGGCGCTGGCCAAGGCGTTCGTGCTGTTCTTCCTGGTGCAGTTCCTGCAGTCGCTGCCGAACGAGCTGATCCAGGCGGCCAGGGTGGACGGCGCCGGGGAGTGGCGGATCTGGTGGAAGATCGTGCTGCCGCTGCTGCGGCCGGCGCTCGCCGCGATGTCGATCTTCATCGTGCTCGCGGAGTGGAACAACTTCCTCTGGCCGCTCATCATCGTCCAGAGCGACGAGATGGCGAACATACCCGTCGCACTGGCCAGGCTCAACTCCTACTACGTGGGACCCGATCACCAAGGCGCGATCATGGCGGGCGGGCTGCTCGCGTCGGTCCCGACGATCGTCTTCTTCGTGATCTTCCAGAAGTACTTCACCCGCGGCATCGCCCTCAGCGGCCTCAAGGGCTGACCGTTCCTAGGCAATATCGCCGGCGCTGGCCGGATCGCCATGACCTGGACCCGATCCAGGTCCTGGTGCACCCCGAACGGTCTTGGGTGCGGGGGGCTGCGCGAGTTGGCCGCCTGGGCCCCGGCAGGTCTTGCCGCCCTCGTGGGACGTGCCTACGGTCCTGGGCGGGCGCGTGGCCCCTTGCACTTTCGGAAGCGATACGGCCTGGCCGGTAGCTCTCCGCACCGCCATCCTCTGGTGGCGGACGGTCACACCTGGCCGACGCCGTATCGCATGCCCGAAAGCGCGTCGTGCGATCGCCACCGCAGCTGCATGATGCCGGGTGGCAGTGCTCTGCTTGGCCTGCTGTTGCAGGGGGCGGTGCCAGTGCTGGCCACCCCACTTGGAGGTGTAGGCCGGGTCGACGGCGATCACGACCAGGCCGCGGTGGCACGCCATGCCACGCAGCCGCTCGCGAAAGCGGGCGGTGGGGATGCCGGCAACGGTGCGGCGGAAGGCCTTGCCCCGGCGGCCGCGCCCCAAGCTCTCCCGGCCGATGTTGCGGGCGTCATCGAAGCCCAGGTTCTCGATCGCGATCCCGGCACAACCGTGCTGGCGGGCAATCCGGATCAGGTCACTGATCGCCTGCCGCAGGCGGCCATCGCGCTGGGCGGCGGGGCCGGCCAGCGCGGTGGGGATGGTGATGGGCTCGCCGATCGGATTGCCGCAGGCGTCGATGACGCAGGCTGCGAGGTGGTCGGCGTTGAGGTCCACTCCCAGCAAACGGGCGCCGGAGGCGGCCAGTTGCTTCGTGGATGGCAGAGTGGGGGTCTCGGCGGACCAGGAAGCGTCCAGATACCACCGATCCCGCGCCGGGTCTTGAGCGATGTCATAGCGCACCGCCCGATGGGCCTGGACACGGTCCAGCCACTGCTCGCGGCGGTGGTGGAAGCGCACGCTCCCGGCCAGCCGGTAGCGGCCCCGGGGGGCGTTGGCCAGGTGCCGCAGCGGCTCCGGCAGCACGATCGTCACCGAGCCGTCGCCGGGGTCGACGGTGATGGTGTAGTTGCCGAACGGCGCTCCGGTCTCTCCATCGGCAGTCAGAAACAGCCGCCGCGCCTCCCACCTCCGACGCCACTGCTGCTCAGTGAGCTCGGCGTCGGCCAGGTGATGCCGAGCCTTGACCAGCCGTCGGCCGCCGACCACGATCGCCGGGCGGCCTTGCTTGATGCGGTACTCTACGCGTGCCAACCGGCCAGTGAGCACCTGCAGCCGGCGCTGCTTGTGCCACCGCTCCTCCTGATCGGCGTACCCACGTACTCGCCCCTGACGCTGCCCGCACCCCACAGCCAGCCGCCTGCGGATCGCGGCGATGGCATGGCGCAGGACTGCTCGCTGGTCGCGCAGGGACCGCAGCGAGAGCCGGTACTGATCCTCCGATGCGCGGGTCATCGCCCCGGCCCACCGCGACGACGCCACAGCGGTGAGCCTCTTCTTCCGCTCCGCGCGCCGGTTATGCGCGGCTGTGACGTCACCGATGCGGATGCGCTCAGCCAGATCAGCACGAGCATGGCCGCCAAGATGACCGCCTACGGCGGTAAGCACCTCGATATCGCCGGCCGACAGCCGCAGGCGATCCCGAATCCGCGCCCCCGCAGGGCCGGCCACGGTGAATGGCGCCGCGATCGGCCGCAGCCCCTTCCCTGCCCTCACACTCCCGCCCACCCCGTCACCCTTTCGCGGAGTTGCCCGCCGCACTGGAGCACTCAAGATCAGCGCGTCCGGACCAGCAGCGAGCCGGTACGTACAGGGCTTGCCTCTCGCCAGATCATCGCTCTGAGTGATCGATAGGCTACCGAAATTCGCCGCTGTCGGGTAGAACATATGAGCGATACCTGGAGTGCCAGCCACTCGCGACCCCGCCTCGGCGAGGCCGCCTTTGCCTGCGGCAAGCGTGGCCGCCGAGCAGGATGATCAGCAGCCGACATGTTCGGATGCTAGCGCGGCGGCCACCGGCTCAACGCCGCTGCCGCAGCCATGGCGCCGGGCGCAATCCTGCTGTCGATATCAGGAGGGCGGCGCCCAAAGAGACCGGATTTCGATGACCGCCGCAGGGGCTTCCAACCCATGACGTCTCATCGGACCACCACATCGTTGACGCAGCGCAGCACCGGCACGCGGACGAGGGCCTGCTCGTCCAGGCCCGCCGTGTTGATCAGGAACTCGGCCCGCTCGCCCGGCAGCAGCGTGACGAGCTGGTCGTCGGCCTCGGCGGCCGGGTCCAGCCGGTCGGGGAAGACGGCCAGGTCGCGCAGGAGCGTGCGCGCGGTGACCGTCAGCCGGAGCCCGCCGGGAACGGCCTCGGCCGCGGTGTCGTAACGCGGCTCGGGCAGGCGCAGGTCCCGGTCGGGCGCGAAGAACCACAGCGCCCGCGCCACCGCCGGCTCGCCACCGCCCGGCGCGGCGAAGGCGGCGATCGGCCCGCCCGCCCGGTCGTCCGGCTCGGTGAGCGCGGCGGTGATCAGCTCGCTCGCCGGGTCGCCCGGCTCGGCGACGGGCGCGGCCAGCGGCAGGGTGACGACCGCCCGGGGCGGCACGTCCAGCGCGAGGTCCTGCGCCGCGAGCACGCTGCCGTCGAAGCCGTGCCGTACGGCCCGCGCCGACGCCCGCCACGGCCGCGCGCTGTCGTTGACGGCGACCAGCGCCATCCCGCCGTCGCGCGGCTGCACCGTCAGCAGCCGATCGGCGTACGCCCTGCGCAGCGCGTGGAACAGCGGTTTCCTCCGCCCGTCCCCGTCCACGGCCGACCACGACGTGACCGGCCAGCAGTCGTTGAGCTGCCACACCACGCTGCCCGCGCAGTGCGGCCACAGGGCCCTGAAGTGCTCCACCCCGAGCTGGATGGCACGCGCCTGGTTGACCTGGGTGAGGTAGTGCCAGTCGTCGAAGGTCCCGGGGACCGGGAAGTGCGGCTTGAGCCCGGCGGCCAGCTTGAGGTTGCCGTCGACGGCCTTCTGGTGGTGCAGCAGGCCCCGGGAGTCGGGCAGCAGCGGCTCGTCGCTGATCGCCCGGCGGATCGTGGCGTACGCGGCGGGCCCCTGGAACCCGAACTCGGCGGCCATGCGGGGCCGGTAGTCGCGGTAGACGGTGTAGTCGCGTTCGTTCCACACGTCCCAGATGTGCATGGTGCCGCGGGCCGGGTCATTGGGCGGCAGGTCCATGGAGCCCGAGTAGGGGCTGCCCGGCCAGTACGGGCGGGTCGGGTCCAGCTCGGCCACGACGCGCGGCAGCGTCTCCAGGTAGAAGCCGCCTCCCCAGCTGCGTCCCTGGAGCGGCTCCTGCCAGCCCCAGTCGGCGTAGCCCTCGATGTTCTCGTTGTTGCCGCACCACAGGACCAGGCTCGGGTGCGCGCTCAGCCTGGCCACCTGCTCGCGCGCCTCCGCCTCCACCTCGGCCCCGATCGGGTCCTCCTCGGGGTAGGCGGCGCAGGCGAACGGGAAGTCCTGCCAGACCATCAGCCCGAGCCGGTCGCACAGGTCGTAGAAGTCCTCGCTCTCGTACAGGCCGCCGCCCCACACGCGGACGAGGTTGACGTTCGTCTCGCAGGCCTGGGCGAGCCGGGCGGCGTAGCGGTCGCGGCCCACCCTGGTGGGGAAGCAGTCGTCGGGGATCCAGTTGACCCCTCTGACGAACACCTCGACCCCGTTGACGGCCAGGGTGAACGCGCCGTCCTCGGTACGCAGGCGCACCTCGCGCAGCCCGATCTCGCGGCGCCACACGTCCTCGCCGGCCGTCACCTCGAGCTCGTGGAGCGGCTGCTCGCCGTACCCGCGCGGCCACCACAGCTCCGGGTCGGGCACCTGCAGCGTGAGCACGGCCTCGTCGCCGTCCTCGGGGATCACGGCGCGGGCCGTCACCCCCTTGATCGCCGCGCTCACCTCGGCGGCGCCCGTCTTCTCCACCCGGACGTGCACGTCCACCCTGGCCGTCCCGTCCTCGACGGTCACCAGCGGCCGGACCTCCGCGATCCTGGCCCCGCTCCACTCGTGCAGCCCGATCGGCCGCCAGATGCCCGCCGTGATCAGCGTCGGGCCCCAGTCCCAGCCGAAGTTGCAGGCCATCTTCCTGATGAAGTTGTAGGGCTGGGTGTAGGCGCCCGGCCGGTGGCCGAGCTCCTCCCGCAGCCGCTCGGCGTATTCGAGCGCCGACCCGAACGTGACCGTCAGCCGGTTGCTCCCGGTCCGCAGCGCGTGGCGGACGTCGAACCGGTATGAGCGGTGCATGTTCGCGGACTCGCCCACCCGCACGCCGTTGAGCTCGACGGCCGCCACGGTGTCGAGCCCCTGGCACACGAGGTCGACGTGCTCGTGCCCGGTGCCGTCCCACGAGAACTCCGTCTCGTAACGCCACTCGGTGCGCCCGATCCAGGCCAGGTGGGTCTCGTTGTCGTCGAGGTAGGGATCGGGGATCAGCCCCGCGGCGAGCAGGTCGGTGTGCACGCAACCTGGGACGGTGGCCGGGGCCCGCACGTCGCCGCTCGCGGAGCGGACGGTCCAGGCTTCATGAAGGGGGCGGAACGGGCTCATCAACCCTCCGGGCTCGAGCAGCGGGAATTGCAATCGCATCACTAAACCCGTTTAGTTTCAATGTTTCCGACCATTAACTGAACGGGTTCACGTACGGGCGCGGTGCTGCCTCTGCCGACCATGCGCGGGTTGGCCTGCCGCGCGTCGGCCACCTCGCGGCCCTGGACCAGATCGAGCAGGGCGCGGGCGGCGTGGGCGCCGCAGGCGGCGATGTCCCTGCTGACCGCCGTCAGGTGCGGCCGGGCCAGCAGGCACAGGGCGGAGTCGTCCCAGGCCACGACGGACAGCTCGCCGGGCACCGAGATCCCGGCCTCGCGGGCGGCGGCGGTGCCCGCGACCGCCATCACGTCGTTGTCGTACACGATGGCGGTGGGCCGGTCCGGCCCGCGCAGGAGGTCGAGCGTGGCGCGCTCGCCGCTCTCGCCGCTGTAGTCGGCGTACACGGTGACGCTCTCGACGCCCAGCCGGGCGGCGGTGGCCCGCATGGCGGCGGTCCTGACGCCGGTGTGCATGAGCTCCTCGGGGCCCGCGACCCTGGCGATCCTGCGGTGCCCCAGCCCGGCCAGGTGCTCGATCACGGCGGCGAGCGCGCCGCCGTCGTCGATCCACACGGCGGGCAGCCGCCCGGTCCCGCCGGGGCCGCCGATGACGACGGCGGGCAGCCGCAGCTCCTCCAGCACGGCGATCCTGGCGTCCGCGACCCGCAGGTCCACGACGAACACCCCGGCGACCCGGTGCTGCGCCCACCATTTGCGGTAGATCGAGATCTCGGCCTCGTGGTCCTCGGTCATCTGCAGCAGCAGCCCCACGGACGCGGCCGACAGCGTGGCCTCGATGCCGGAGATCAGCTGCATGAAGAACGGCTCCAGCCCCAGCGTGCGCGCCGGGCGGTCCACGACCAGGCCCAGCACGTCGGGCCGGCCGTCGAACAGGGCCCGCGCCAGGCTGTTGGGCTGCCAGCCCAGCTCGGCGGCGATGGCCTGGATGCGGCGGCGCGTCTCGCTGGAGACGCCGGGACGGCCGTTCAGCGCGAACGACACGGCCCCTTTCGAGACGCCGGCCCTGCGCGCGATGTCGTCGATCGTGGGTCGCTTCATCGGCCGCCCCTTGGATTTACCGGTTCATATATGTCGCCAAGCGCGACTCTACGGCAAATGACACCGCCCGCCGTACCCCTTGCGGGGTCCGGCGGGCGGGTGGGAGATGAAGCTGCGGGTCAGCGCTCGAAGCGACGGCCCGAGTTGCGGCTGTAGCCGCCGCCGTTGCCGCGCTCGTCCGAACGGCCGCCGCCCGAGCGGTAACCGTCGCGCGGGCCGCGCTCGTCCGAACGGCCACCACCGGAGCGGTAACCGTCGCGCGGGCCGCGCTCGTCGGAGCGGGGGCCACGATCGCGGTCGGCCGAGAACGGGCGGCTGCGGTCGGAGGCGTAGCGTCCGCCGCGGTCGTCCGAACGGTAGCCGCCGCCACCGCGCTGGCCGCGGTCGTCCTGGCGGAACGGCCGGTCGTCCGAGCGGTAGCCGCCGCGCGGCCCGCTGTCACGGCGCCGGTCGTCCCCGAAGGTGCGCGGCTCCTGCGAGCGCCCGAAGGGCCGCTCACCCTCGGCGTGCGGCCGGGAACGACGGTCCTCGCCGGAGCTGAAGGGCCGCTCGCCGTCCTGGTGACGGCGCGGGCGACGGTCCTCACCGGAGTTGAAGGAACGCTCGCCGTCCTGGTGACGGCGCGGACGACGGTCCTCGCCCGACCCGAACGAACGCTCGCCGTCCTCGTGACGCCGGGGGCGGCGGTCGCCGTCGAAGTCGCGGCGGGGGCGGCGGCCGTTGCGGCGCTCGCCCTGACCGCCGCCACCCTCACGGCGGGGGCGCAGGGGCTTGCGCACGTCCGGCTCCCAGACCGGGATGGCCTCGCCGCTCGGCGTGCGGGCGCCGGTCACCTCGGCCACCCGCGGGTGGCCGGGCGTGGCCTTCAGGCGGAACGGGTGGATGCCGGCCCGCCGGGTGAGCGCGTCGGTGGAGCGGCGCTCGCTGGGCAGCACCAGCGTGACCACGGTGCCCTTCTCGCCGGCGCGGGCGGTGCGGCCGCCCCGGTGCAGGTAGCTCTTGTGGTCCTGGGGCGGGTCCACGTGCAGCACCAGGCTGATGTTGTCGACGTGGATGCCGCGCGCCGCGACGTCGGTGCAGACGAGCACGTTGATGGCGCCCTCGCGGAACTCGGCGAGGATGCGGGTGCGCTGGTTCTGGCGCTTGCCGCCGTGCAGGCCGCCCGACTTGACGCCGACCCTGGCCAGCTGCTTGCAGAGCCGGTCGACGCCGTGCTGGGTGCGGACGAAGATGATCGTACGGCCCTCACGGTTGGCGATCTCGGCGATGACGTCGAACTTCTCGTCGCGCGTGACCTGCATCACGTGGTGCTCCATGGTGTCGACCGGCGAGGTCGCGGGGGCCACGGAGTGGGTGATCGGGTTCTTGAGGAAGCGCTGCACCAGCTTGTCGACGTCGCCGTCGAGCGTGGCGGAGAACAGCAGCCGCTGCCCGTCGGCCGGGGTCTGCGCGAGCAGGTCGGTGACGACGGGGAAGAAGCCGAGGTCGCACATGTGGTCGGCCTCGTCCAGGACGCTGACCTCGACGTCGGCGAGCGAGCACTCACCCTGCCGGATGAGGTCGCCGAGCCGGCCGGGCGTGGCGATGACGATGTCGACGCCGCGCCGCAGCGCCTCGATCTGCTTGCCCATGGACATGCCGCCCACGACGACCTTCATGCGCAGGCCCAGGCCGCGGCCGAGCGGCTCCAGCGCGTCGTGCACCTGGAGCGCGAGCTCACGGGTGGGAACGAGGATCATCGCGCGGGGGTGGCCGGGGGCCGGCCGCACGCCCGCGAGGCGGGCCATGGTGGGCAGTCCGAACGCCAGCGTCTTGCCGGAGCCGGTCTGGCCGCGGCCGAGCACGTCGTTGCCGGCGAGCACGTCGGGAATGGTCGCGCTCTGGATGGGGAACGGGCTGTCGATGCCCTGCTTGGCCAGCCCGGTGATGAGCGGCTTGGGCAGGCCGAGCAGCTCGAACTCCGACGGCCTCGGGTCGGCGTCTCTGCCAGAGGCCGAGGCCGTCTGGCCGGAAGGGGCCGGCGAGTCGGAGCCCGCCGCACCGGCGGTCTCGTCGAACGCGGGCATGACAGCGTCAAGCATGGTCACGAAAGTCGTGCCTTTCAGTCGAAGTGGCACGTCACTTCTGCGAAAGGACGAGCCGGGACGTGCGGCGCACGCCGCACAGGGGTTCTGGTCACCCGCCGTACGGGCGGGTCAAATCATTTAAGGGGGGAACACACCGGGCACCGGCCGCAGGCGATGCAGACGCGCGATGAGACGTCAGGTGCGTTTGGTACCAACGCCGGGATGCTATCTGAAATTCCCCGGACGGGCCCGGACCTTCCGCAACCCTCTATGGCACGCTGAAACGGCTGACGAGTCAACATCAGCCGTTTCAACAGAAAAGATCAGACATTGAATCCTAGCATACGGAGCTGATCGCGCCCCTCATCGGTGATCTTGTCCGGGCCCCACGGCGGCAGCCAGACCCAGTTGATCTTGACATCGGACACCATGCCGTCGAGCGCCGAGTGGGCCTGGTCCTCGATGACATCGGTCAGCGGGCAGGCCGCGCTGGTCAGCGTCATGTCGATGGTGGCCACGGGCCGCGCACCGTCGGCGGGGTCGAGGTTGAGCCCGTAGATGAGGCCCAGGTCGACCACGTTGATGCCGAGCTCGGGGTCCACGACGTCCTTGAGCGCCTCCATGACCTCTTCGACGGTGGTCTCGCCGTCGAAGTCGGTCGGAGTCTCCACGGGCTTACTCATCGGGCACTCCTCACTACCGCATCCTTGTAGGCCATCCACGAAAGCAGCGCGCATTTGACGCGCGCCGGGAACTTGGCCACGCCCGCGAACGCGACCGCGTCGCCGAGCACCTCTTCGTCCGCCTCGACCTGTCCCCTGCCCTGCATGAGCCTGGTGAACTCGTCGACCACGGAGAGCGTCTCCTCGACCGTCGAGCCGGTGGCGAGCTCGTGCAGCACCGAGGCGGCGGCCTGGCTGATCGAACAGCCCTGTCCGTCGTAGGAGACGTCCAGGACCTTGCCGCCGTCGCCCACCTTCACCCTGAGCGTGATCTCGTCGCCGCACGTGGGGTTCACGTGGTGAACCTCGGCGTCGTACGGCTCACGCAGCCCCCGCCCCTGCGGGTGTTTGTAGTGCTCCAGGATCAGCTCCTGGTACATCGACTCGCCGATCATGGCTATGCGAACACCTTCTGAACGTGATGGAGGCCGCGGACCAGAGCGTCGATCTCGCCCGTGGTGTTGTACAGGTAGAACGACGCCCGCGTGGTCGCCGGTATTCCAAAGCGTAGGTGCAGGGGACGCGCGCAGTGGTGACCGACGCGTACGGCGACGCCGAACTGGTCGTCGAGGATCTGGCCGACGTCGTGCGGGTGGATGCCCGCCAGCGTGAACGACACCGTGCCGCCCCGCTGCTCCAGCGAGTCGGGCCCGATGAGGCGCAGGGTGGGCACCTCGCGCAGAGCGTCGAGCGCGTAGGCCGTCAGCGTGCGCTCGTGGGCCTCGATGGCCTCCATGCCGACCTCGGTGAGGTAGTCGACGGCCGCGCCCAGCCCGATGGCCTCGACGATCGGCGGCGTGCCGGCCTCGAACTTGTGCGGCACCGGCGCGTACGTCGAGTGGTCCATCCAGACCGCCTCGATCATCTCGCCGCCGCCCAGGAACGGGGGCATGGCGTCGAGCAGCTCGGCCTTGCCCCACAGGACGCCGATGCCCGACGGGCCGACCATCTTGTGGCCGGTGAAGGCCACGAAGTCGGCGCCCAGCTCGGTGACGTCGACCGGGTGGTGCGGCACGGACTGCGACGCGTCCAGCATGATCAGCGCGCCGACCTCGTGCGCCCGCCTGGCCACCTCGGCGACCGGGTTGACGGTGCCGAGCACGTTGGACTGGTGGGCGATCGAGACGATCTTCGTCCGCTCGGTGATCACGGACGGGTCGTAGTCGAGCCGTCCCTCGTCGGTGACGCCGAACCACTTCAGCGTCGCGCCGGTGCGCTGCGCGAGCAGCTGCCACGGCACGATGTTGGAGTGGTGCTCCATCTCGGAGATGACGATCTCGTCGCCGGCCCCGAGCGTGAAGCGCGGATCGGTGTTGATGGGGTTGCCGAAGGCGTACGCGACGAGGTTGAGCGCCTCGGAGGCGTTCTTGGTGAAGATCACCTCGTCGCGCGACGGCGCCCCGACGAACGCGGCGACTCTGTCGCGGGCGCCCTCGTAGGCGTCGGTCGATTCGGCGCCGAGCACGTGCATGGCCCGTCCGACGTTGCTGTAGTGCAGCGCGAAGTGGTCACGCATGGTCTCGATGACCTGGTTGGGCTTCTGTGAGGAGTTGCCCGAGTCGAGATAGACGAGCGGGCGCCCGTCGGGCAGCTCGCGGGAGAAGACCGGGAAATCCTTCCTGATCTTCTCCACGTCAAAGCTGATCTGAGTCATGCAGATGCCTTCGTGTACTGCTCGTAGCCCTCGGCCTCGAGCTTCTCGGCCAGCTCGGGGCCGCCCTCCTCGACGATCCGGCCGCCCGCGAAGACGTGGACGAAGTCGGGCTTCACGTAGCGCAGGATGCGGGTGTAGTGCGTGATCAGCAGCACGCCGGTCTCGCCGGAGGCGCGGAAGCGGTTGATGCCCTCCGACACCACGCGCAGCGCGTCGACGTCGAGGCCGGAGTCGGTCTCGTCGAGCACCGCGATCTTCGGCTTGAGCAGCTCGAGCTGGAGGATCTCGTGGCGCTTCTTCTCACCGCCGGAGAAGCCCTCGTTGAGGTTGCGCTGGGCGAAGGCGGCGTCGATGGACAGCGCGTCCATGCCGTTCTTGAGGTCCTTGGCGAACTCGCGCAGCTTCGGCGCCTCGCCGCGGACCGCGGTGACGGCCGAACGCAGGAAGTTCGAGACCGACACGCCGGGGACCTCGACCGGGTACTGCATGGCCAGGAACAGGCCCGCGCGGGCCCGCTCGTCGACCGACAGCTCCAGCAGGTCCACGCCGTCGAGCAGCACCTGGCCGCCGGTGATCGTGTATTTCGGGTGACCGGCGATCGCGTAGGCGAGCGTCGACTTGCCCGAGCCGTTGGGGCCCATGATGGCGTGGGTCTCGCCGGAGTTGACGGTCAGGTTGACGCCGCGCAGGATTTCCTTGTCCTCGACGGCGACGTGGAGGTCGCGGATCTCAAGGGTGGACATTGTTGTTATGACTCCTTCGAGAGCGAGACGAGCACGTCATCGCCGTCGATCTTGACTGTGTAGACGTTCACGGGCTGGGTGGCGGGCGGGCCGGTGGGCTTGCCGGAGCGCACGTCGAAGCACGAGCCGTGCAGCCAGCACTCCAGGGTGCCGTCGTAGACCTCGCCCTCGCTGAGCTTCACCTCGGCGTGGGAGCAGACGTCGCGCAGGGCGAACACCTCGCCGCCCTTGCGCACGAGCGCCACCGGCGTCTCGTCGACCTCCACCCCGATGACTCCCCCGTCGGGGATGTCGTCGAGCTTGCAGACCTTCTCGAACGAACTCATCTCGCGAGCTCCGCCTCCAGCGCGCTCAGCACGCGCTCGCGGATCTCCCCGACCTCGATCTTCTCGACGAGCTGGCCGAGGAAGCCCCTGATGACCAGGCGGCGGGCCTCGTCGTAGGGGATGCCGCGGGCCTGGAGGTAGAAGATGTGCTCGTCGTCGAGCCGGCCGGAGGCGGAGGCGTGCCCCGCCCCGGCGACCTCGCCGGTGAGGATCTCCAGGTTGGGCACCGAGTCGGCGCGGGCGCCGTCGGTCAGGATGAGGTTGCGGTTGAGCTCGTAGGTGTCGGTGCCCTCGGCCTCGACCCTGATGATCACGTCGCCGATCCAGACGGCGTGCGCGTCCTCGCCCTGCAGGGCGCCGCGGTAGTCGACGTTGCTCTTGCAGTTGGGCTGCGAGTGGTCGACCAGCAGGCGGTGCTCCAGGTGCTGCCCGGCGTCCACGAAGTAGACGCCCGACATGTCGGCGTCGCCGCCGGGAGCGGTGTAGGACACGTTGGGCGACAGGCGTACGAGGTCGCCGCCGAGCGTCACCGCGAAGCTGCGGAACGTCGCGTCCTTGGCCAGCTGCGCGTGATGGTGGGAGACGTGGACCGCGTCGTCGTCCCAGTCCTGCAGGCTGACGACCCTGAGCGAGGCCCCGTCGCCGACGACGAACTCGATGTTGTCGGCGTAGACCGCGCTGCCCTTGTGGTCGAGCACGACCACGGCCTCGGCCAGCGGCTCCACCTTGACCACGATGTGGCCGTACGCGGCGCCGTCACCGGAGCCGGTGAGCGTGAGCACGGTCGGCTTGGAGGTGACGGCCTCGCGCGGCACCGTGATGACGGTGGCCTTCTCGAAGCTGTTCCACGCCTGGGCGCTGACCCGGTCGGTGGGCACGAAGGCCTTGCCGACGCGGGCGTCGTCGCGGCCGACCGTCTCGACCGTGACCTCGGGCGCCGCGTCGACGTCCACCCGGACGTGACCGACGGCCTCGGCCTTGCCGCTGTGCAGGCCCTTCAGACGGGAGAGCGGCGTGAAGCGCCACGCCTCCTCGCGCCCGGTCGGGACCTCGAAGTCGCCCAGCTCGTAGGACGCCTTCTCGTGCAAGGTCGACAAGGGCTTCTCGTTCAGGCCCATCAGCCGACGGCTCCTTCCATCTGCAGCTCGATCAGCCGGTTGAGCTCGAGCGCGTATTCCATGGGCAGCTCACGCGCGATCGGCTCCACGAAGCCGCGCACGATCATCGCCATCGCCTCGTCCTCGTCGAGCCCGCGGCTCATGAGGTAGAAGAGCTGGTCCTCGCTGACCTTGGAGACCGTGGCCTCGTGGCCCATCTTGACGTCGTCCTCGCGGACGTCGACGTAGGGATAGGTGTCGGAGCGGCTGATCTGGTCGACCAGCAGGGCGTCGCACTTGACGGTGCTGGCGCTGCCGTGGGCGCCCTCCTCGATCTGCACGAGACCGCGGTAGGAGGTGCGGCCGCCGCCGCGCGCCACCGACTTGGAGATGACGCTGGAGCTGGTGTTGGGCGCCAGGTGCACCATCTTGGAGCCGGCGTCCTGGTGCTGGCCCTCGCCCGCGAACGCGACGCTCAGCGTCTCGCCCTTGGCGTGCTCGCCCATCAGGTAGACGGCCGGGTACTTCATCGTGACCTTGGAGCCGATGTTGCCGTCGATCCACTCCATGGTCGCGCCCTCGTAGGCCACGGCGCGCTTGGTGACCAGGTTGTAGACGTTGTTCGACCAGTTCTGGATGGTCGTGTAACGGCAGCGGGCGTTCTTCTTCACGATGATCTCGACGACCGCGCTGTGCAGCGAGTCGGAGGAGTAGATCGGCGCGGTGCAGCCCTCGACGTAATGGACGTAGCTGTTCTCGTCCACGATGATCAGGGTCCGCTCGAACTGGCCCATGTTCTCGGTGTTGATCCGGAAGTAGGCCTGCAGCGGGATCTCGACCTCGATGTTCGGCGGCACGTAGATGAACGAGCCACCGGACCACACGGCACTGTTGAGGGCGGCGAACTTGTTGTCGCCCACCGGGATGACCGAGCCGAAGTATTCCTGGAAGATCTCCGGGTGCTCCTTCAGGCCCGTGTCGGTGTCGAGGAAGATGACGCCCTTCTCCTCGAGGTCCTCACGGATCTTGTGGTAGACGACCTCGGACTCGTACTGGGCGGCGACACCGGCGATGAGGCGCTGCTTCTCCGCCTCGGGGATGCCGAGCTTGTCGTAGGTGTTCTTGATGTCGGCGGGCAGCTCGTCCCAGGAAGCGGCCTGCTTCTCGGTGGAGCGCACGAAGTACTTGATGTTGTCGAAGTCGATGCCGGTGAGGTCAGAGCCCCAGGTGGGCAGCGGCTTGCGGTCGAACAGGCGGAGGCCCTTCAGGCGAAGGTCGAGCATCCACTCCGGCTCGTTCTTGAGAGCGGAGATGTTGCGGACGACCTCCTCGGACAGGCCGCGCTTGGCCGCCGCCCCGGCGGCATCCGGGTCGGCCCAGCCGAACTTGTAATTCCCGAGGCCTTCCAGCTCCGGGCGGTCGGTGACAGTCACCTTCCGGTCTCCTTGCTCTTGTCTCTATGTGCGGATTCACCCAGCGACTGTGGGCTCACATGTGTCGTGCAGACCCCGTCGCCGTGGGCGATCGTGGCCAGGCGCTGCACCGGGGTGCCGAGCAGCTGCGCGAACGCCTCCGTCTCGGCCTCGCAGAGCTGCGGGAACTCCGCAGCCGCGTGGGCCACCGGGCAGTGGTGCTGGCAGAGCTGGTCGCCGCCCGACTTGGCCTTGCTGGCCGAGGCGGCGTACCCCTCTGCCGACAGCGCCTGCGCCAGCACTTGTACGCGCTGGTCCGCCGGCACCGTCCGCATGACCGGCTCCAGCCGCTTGAGCAGGCTCGAGACCTGCAGGCGGGCGAAGTCGGCCACCGCTTCCTCTCCCATGCGCTCGGCCAGGAAGCGCAGCGCGCTCCCGGCGAGGTCGTCATAGGCGTGCTCGAAAGCACTGCGCCCCGCGTCGGTGATCGCGAACAGCTTGGCGGGGCGTCCGCGCCCGCGCTGCCCGCGCGGCCCGACCGTGCGAGGCTCTATCATTCCGTCAGCCAGCAGCGCGTCCAGGTGTCGGCGGACGGCGGCGGAGGTGAGCCCCAGCCGCTCGCCCAGCGCGGCGGCCGCGACGGGACCATGCTCAAGGATCAGCCGGGCGACGCGGGCACGCGTGCTCCGCTCGCTTCCTGGCTCGATCCCCGGCATGTTTTTCACAACATCAGTGTGCCGTAATTCCTTCCCGGTTCACAAACGGATCCGTGCAGCCCGGGAATGGAATTTCTCACGCAGGGTAGCCTTACCTAACTCTTCCGCAGGAAGGCGAAGGTCAAGCTTGCGCAAAGGATGAGGCCCAGCATCACGCAGGCCATCGGCACGGCGCTGGTGGCGCCCGCGAGACCGACCAGCGGGGCCGCGGCGGCGCCGAGCGCGAACTGCAGCACGCCGAGCAGGGCCGAGGCGCTGCCGGCGATCTGCGCGGGCTGGCTGGCCAGGGCCAGCGCGCCGGTGGCCGGCATGACCAGGCCCTGGCCGAGCATGATGACGAACAGCCCGCCCACGATGCCCCACAGGCCGAGCCCGGTGAGCGCGGCGGTCAGCAGCAGCGAGGCGCCGGTCAGCGCGACGGCGAGCCCGGTGATCACGAGGGTCGCCGGCGGCACCCGTCCCGACAGCCGGCCGCCGAGCTGGGCCATGGCGGTCAGGCCGAAGGCGTTGAGCCCGAAGATGAGCGAGTACTGCTGCGGCGTGGCGCCGTACACCTCCTGGAGCACGAACGGCGAGCCGGAGATGTAGCCGAACATGGCCGCGAACGCCAGGCTCGCGGTCAGCGCGGTGCCCATGAACGTCCGGTCGCGCAGGAGCCTGCCGAACGTGCCGACGGTGTGCTTGAGGCCGCCGCTCTCGCGCTCGGCCGCGGGCAGCGTCTCGCGCACGCCCCCCAGGACGGCCAGCAGCAGCACGATCCCGGCGACGCTGAGCGCCACGAACACGCCGCGCCACGAGGTGAACTCCAGCAGCTGCGCGCCGGCGATGGGCGCCAGGATCGGCGCCAGGCCGCTGACCAGCATGAGCGTGGCGAAGATGCGGGCGATGGCGGCGCCGTCGTACAGGTCGCGGACGACCGCCCGCACGATCACCAGGGCCGCGCCGCCCAGCACGCCCTGCAGCAGGCGGAAGGCGATGAGCATGGGCACCGACGGCGCGAACGCGCACAGCAGCGAGGCGACCATGAAGCCGGCCACGCCCACGATCAGCGGTGTCCTGCGGCCGCGTACGTCGCTGACCGGACCGGCGATCACCTGGCCGATGGACACGCCGATGAGGCAGGCGGTGAGGGTGAGCTGGACCTGCGCCGGCGCGCTGAGCATCTCGGAGGTGATGGCGGGCAGCGCCGGGAGGTACATGTCGATGGACAGGGGCCCGATCGCCGACAAGGCGCCCAGGATCACCAACAGCAGCCCGCGGCTGCTCCTCCTCCGCTCGATCCCGATGGTGGACGTGGACGTGGCTTCGGCCGCCACGGACATGCGTGATCCCCTCTCCCTCGCAGGCCTTTGGCCCACGAGGGCCGAGAGATCAAACCAGGATCCGGTCCTCCGAATTCCCGGTCATCAGATATTTCACGCGATTTCGTGAAGCTGGATGACGGAGAACGCCGCACCCTGGGGATCGGTGAGCATCGAGAACCGGCCGGGCGGCGCCTCCATCGCCCGCACCAGCACGCTCGCGCCGGCTCCCTCGGCCGCGGCCGTCGTGGCTTCGAGGTCGGCGACCGCGAAGTACGTCATCCAGAACGACGGCGTCGCCGCCGGGTAGTCGGAGAACATCTCGACCATGCCCGCGACGGCCCGCTCCCCCATCTGCCACTCGGTGTACTTGACCCCGTCCATCTCCTGCAGCCGAGGCATCCAGCCGAAGACGGCCGGGTAGAAGCTCTCGGCGGCCGACGGGTCGCGCGTGACCAGCTCGTTCCAGCAGAACGAGACGGGCTCGTTGACCAATTGCGCGCCGTGGTGGTTGCCCGCCTGCCAGGCGGCCGCGTACGAGCCGTCAGGGGCCTGGAAGACCGTCATGACGCCTTCGTCGAAGACCGCCATCGGCTCCATGGTGACGGCGCCGCCGGCGTTCCTGACCCGCTCGGCGAGCGCGGCGGCGTCGTCGGTGGCGACGAACATGTTCCAGAACGAGGGCGACCCCGCGCCCATGACCGGCCCCAGCCCCGCGACCTGCCTGCCCTGGTAAAGGAACATCCCGTAGCCACCGGCCTCGGGGTCGTCGATCATGTCGGCCTGCCAGCCGAAGACCTCACTGTAAAACCGGGCGGAAGCTTCGACGTCGGTGCTGGACAGGTCCACCCAGCACGGGACTCCCGGGTCGTACCCACTGCGTTGCGCCATTGCGCCCTCCTGCTACATGGAGCTCGTCGTCAGACTTTCACCTCTGTTGGCGCCTTTCTGGGAAATGGCCGGGTCAAGACATGTCCAAATCCGGCCAACCCCACCTGCGGCTCGAACCGCCTGCCCCAGTCCCTAAACTCGTGGCCATGGAGTCCCCAGCCGTCGAGATCATCGGCCTGGTCAAACGCTACGGCGGCATCACGGCCGTGGACGGCCTCACGCTGCGCGCCGAGCGGGGCGCGGTGACCGCCGTGCTCGGGCCCAACGGCGCGGGCAAGACGTCCACGGTGGAGATCTGCGAGGGGTTCCGCAGGGCCGACGCGGGCACCGTCCGCGTGCTCGGCCTGACGCCCACGCTGGCCGAGCTGCGGCCGCGGGTGGGGGTCATGCTGCAGTCGGGCGGCGTCCCGCCCGCCATGCGCTGCGCCGAGTGGCTGCGCCTGGTCTCGCGCTTCTACGCCCGTCCCCTCGACGCGGGGGCGCTGCTGACGCGGCTGGGGCTGGCCGATCACGTACGCACCCCCTACCGGCGGTTGTCGGGCGGGCAGCAGCAGCGGCTGTCGCTGGCCGCGGCCGTCGTCGGGCGGCCCGAGCTGGTCTTCCTCGACGAGCCGACGGCCGGGCTCGACCCGCAGGCCCGGCACGCCTGCTGGGAGCTGGTGGGCGAGCTGCGCGGGGCGGGCGTGTCGGTGGTGCTGACCACGCACCACATGGACGAGGCGGAGCGGCTGGCGGACCAGGTGGTGATCATCGACAAGGGCCGGGTGGTGGCCGAGGGCAGCCCGGCCTCGCTGACCGGGGCCGAGCGGCAGCTGCGCTTCCGGGCCCGGCCGGGGCTGGCGCTGGAGGAGCTGCTCAACGCGCTCCCCACGGGCAGCGCGGCCAAGGAGTCGCCCGCCGGGCACTACATCATCGAGGGTCAGGTGGGTCCCGAGCTGCTGGCCACGGTGACCGCCTGGTGCGCGGCCGAGGGCGTCACGGCCGACGATCTGCGCATCGAGCGCCGCACGCTGGAGGACGTCTTCCTGGAGCTGACGGGCAGGGAGCTGCGATGACCGGATCGGAGCGCGCGCCCGCCGGGCAGATCGCGCTGGACTTCACGCCCGCGCCCGGGGCGGCGCCGTTCCCGCGGATGGTCCTCGCCCAGGCGGGCGCGGAGATCCGGGCGATGCTGCGCAACGGCGAGCAGCTGCTGCTCACCCTGATCATCCCGGTGCTGCTGCTGACCGGGTTCTCGCTGGCGCCGCTGATCGACATCGGCGGCGGCAGGCGCATCGACTTCCTGGCGCCCGGCGTGCTGGCGCTGGCCGTCATGTCCACGGCCTTCACCGGCCAGGCCATCGCGACCGGCTTCGAGCGCCGCTACGGCGTGCTGAAGCGGCTGGGCGCGACCCCGCTGTCCAGGGCCGGGCTCATGCTCGCCAAGACTTCCGCCGTGGTGGCCGTGGAGGTCATCCAGGCCGTGGTGATCGTCTGCGTCGGCCTGGCGCTGGGCTGGCGGCCGCACGGGTCGTTCCTGAGCGCGGCGCTGCTCATCGTGCTGGGCACGGCGGCGTTCAGCGGGCTGGGGCTGCTCATGGCCGGCACCCTGCGCGCGGAGGCCACCCTGGCCGCCGCCAACCTCGTCTACCTGCTGCTGCTGGGGGCCGGCGGGGTGATCTTCCCGCTGTCGAAGTTCCCCGAGGGCATGCGCCAGGTCCTGGAGCTGCTGCCCATCTCGGCCCTGACCGGCGGCCTGCGCGCGGTCCTCGCCCAGGGCGCCGCGCTGCCCCTCGGCCCGCTGGCCGTGCTGGCCGCGTGGGCGGTGCTGTCGCTGGGGCTGGTCTCGCGTACGTTCCGCTGGGAGTAGTTCGGCTCACCCGGTCCGGGGCAGCTCGCCGTGCAGGGTGCCGTAGCGACGCCTGGTGAGGGCGGCCGCGGCCGTCAGCGGGATCGCGGCGGCGGCCGCCAGGCCGAACAGCAGGGCGTAGCGGCCGTGCTCGGCCAGCGGGCCGGCCGCCCACGACGCCACCGCGCTGCCCACGAAGAGCGCGCAAGCGAAGAAGGCGATCGTCGTCCCCCTGGCCTCGGGCACCACCGACGTGGCCCACGTCTGCAGCGAGGAGTGCAGGAAGGACCAGCCGCCGCCGAGCAGCAGCGCCGTGACCGCCACGGTGGCCATGTCCACGTGCACGGCGACGATCGCGAACCCGGCGCAGAGCTGCGCCCCGCCCACCGTCATCAGCGCGGGAGTGGGCCAGCGCCCCGACAGCCGCCTGACGAGCTTCGTGAACAACCACAGGCCCAGCCCGTACGCGGTGATGGCGAGCCCGGCCACGGCGGCGGCGTACCCCGCGTGCTCCAGGGCGGTGGCCAGGAACGGCATGGCGCCGAGCATGATCGCGCCCTCGACGAACGCGAGCCCGAACACCAGCAGCGCCCAGCCGTGCCCGAGCACCGCGCCCAGGTAGCGGCCGACACCGAACCCCCGGCCGCTTCCCAGGCCGTGCGGGAGGGCGCGGGACGGCTCCGGCAGCGAGCGCAGCGCGAGCGCGCAGACCAGGGCGCAGGCGGCGGGCACGGTGAACGCCACCCGCCAGTCCACCAGGCCCGCGAGCACCCCGCTCAGCCCGGTGGCCAGAGCCGTGCCGAGGGCGGCGGCGCCCATCAGATCGGTCAGCGCGCGTTGCCGGGTCGACGGCTCCACGGTGTCGCCCACGTACGTCAGCCCGGTCGGGATCACCGCGCCGAAGCAGGCGCCCGTCACGATCCTGGCCACCACCAGCGCCCCCAGGACCGGCATCAGCGCCGAGGCCAGCCCCGCCAGCGCCGCGCCGAACAGCGTCCCGCGCATCACCCGCACGCGGCCGAACCGGTCGGACAGCAGCCCCCACAGCGGCTGGGTGAGCCCGTAGGCGAGGTAGTAGCCGCTGGCGGCCGCGACGGCGGCGGACAGCGGGACCTTCAGGTCCACCGCGATCAGCACGAGCATGGGGCTCACGGCGAAGCGGTCGAAGCTGCTGACGAACGAGGCCGCGGACAGGGCCAGCGGCGGCCGGGCGAGACTCGTGGGGGACTTCATACGATCAATGATCCAAGAGCCATCCAGAACACCCTATGTCGGGTCATGTCGCAGGCCACGAGTACGCTCTGACCGTCATCCCCTGAAGCCCGTGAGGAGTCCTGTGACCGCGTTCGCCCTCGACGATCCCTTCGATCGCGGTTCCGGCCTGCCCAGGCCGGGAAACCTGCTGCGCACGGCCGCCGACTCGATCCCGCCGTCCGGGCTCGTGCTGCTGGCCATCGTCTCGGTGCAGTTGGGCGCCGGGTTCGCGAAGGAGCTGTTCGCGGCGCTGCCGCCGAGCGCGGTGGTGTTCCTGCGGATCACGGCCGGGGCGCTGATCATGGGGGCGCTCGTCCGGCCCCGGCTGAAGGGCCTGTCCTGGCGCGACTGGGCGGTGGGGATCGGGTTCGGGGTGACGCTCGCCCTCATGAACCTGACGTTCTACGAGGCTTTGTCGCGGCTGCCGATGGGGATCGCGGTGGCCATCGAGTTCCTGGGGCCGCTGGGGGTGGCCGTGGCGGCCTCGCGGCGCAGGATCGACCTGGTGTGGATCGGCCTGGCGGGCGCGGGCGTGGTGCTGCTCGCGCCATGGGGGCAGTCGGCGTCGGTGAGCTGGCTCGGCATCGGGTTCGCGATGCTGGCGGCCGTCGGCTGGGCCGGGTACATCCTGCTGTCGGCGGCGGCCGGGCAGCGATTCCCCGGGACGAGCGGGCTGTCGTTCGCGATGATCGTCTCAGCCCTGGTGGTCGCCCCCGTCGGCATCGCGACGGGCGGGGCGGAGCTCCTGCAGCCGGAGTTGCTGCTGATCGGGCTCGGTGTGGGCCTGCTGTCGTCGGTGATCCCGTACTCGCTCGAACTCCAGGCGCTGCGGCGGATGCCCAAGCACGTGTTCGGCATCCTCATGAGCCTGGAGCCGGCCGTGGCGGCGCTGATCGGCGTGATGCTGCTGAACGAGGTCCTGCACCCGCAGCAGTGGGCGGCGATCGTCTGCATCGTGGCCGCCAGCCTGGGCTCGACCCGGCGGCGCAAGGTCTGACGCGGGAGCTGTGGCGGGCCGCCGCGCGCCCGTGGGATGGGGTCTCGGGCGCGCGGCGGAGGGCTCGGCTTTGGTGGGCGGGGTAGGCCGAGCCCATGGAAGGTCAGCGGAGTGCGGGTGTCCGCGTGACCAGGCATGCGCCACCCACCGGAATCGGTGGTGGCCGGTCCGCTTGGGACCTGGACGACGGGGCCGCCGGCGGACGCTTGGGGCGTCGCTCTTTCGACCCGAGATGAGAGTACCGCCATCCCGGTCCGCGCGATCCCCGAATGTCAGAACTTAGTGGGCGAAAAACGGACGAGTCCACCCACCAGCGGCTTCTCAGTGCTCGGCCCAGATCCCCCGCACGTGGCCGATGTGCTCCTTCATGAGGTGTTCGACGGCCTGGCGGTCGCCGCTCTTGAGCGCGTCGAGCAGCGCCAGGTGCTCCCTGGCCGACTCGCCCAGCACGTCGCGCTCCCGGAGCTGGGACAGGCCGTAGAGCCTGGCCCTGTTGCGCAGGTCGCGCACCACCTCGACCAGGTGGGCGTTGCCCGCCAGGGTCAGCAGCTCGACGTGGAAGCGCAGGTCGGCGTCCACGTACGCGAGCAGGTCACCGCGTTCGGCGGCCGAGACGATCTCCTCGGCGACGGGCCTGAGCCGCTCGAGCTCCGCCTCCCGCGCGCCGCCGGCCAGCCGGGCGACGGTGGGCACCTCGATCAGCTGGCGGATCTCCGTGAGCTCGTCGAGGTCGCGGTCGGACAGCTCGGTCACCCGGAAGCCCTTGTTGCGCACCGCCTCGACCAGGCCCTCCTTGGCGAGGTCGAGCATGGCCTCGCGCACCGGCGTGGCCGAGACGCCGAACTGGGCGGCCAGCACCGGCGCGGAGTAGACCACTCCCGGCCGCATCTCGCCGGTGATCAGCGCGGCACGCAGCGCGTGCGCGACCTGCTCGCGCAGGCTCTGCCGCTCCCCCACCATCGGCAGGTCGAGCCGGTCCTCGGCAGCCATCCGCATCCCTTTCTACTTCCACGCCTCGTACGCGGCGGCCGCGACCACGAGGTCCTCCCAGGCCATGCCCGTGCTCTTGAACACGCGCGGCCCCGTGCCGGCGACCACCCGCCCCGCGACGAGGTCGGCGAGGTTGCCCGCGAGATGACCAGCGGTGATCGTGCCCTCGCGGATCGGGATGAGCAGATCGCCCGCCTCCTCCAGGGCGGCCGCCCTGGCCTCGACGACCACGGTGGCGCGGGCGATGAGGTCGCCGTCGAGCTCGCGGGCGCCGGGCTCGTGCGACCCGACCGCGACGACGGTGCCGCCGTCGCGGGCGAGCTTACCCGGGAACAGCGGTTCTCTCGCTGTCGTGCAGCACACGACGACGTCGGCCCCGGCCAGTGCCTCCGCCGCCTCGGACCGCCGCAGCGCGCGGGCGGTCAGGCCGAGCGCGCGGCAGCGGCCGGCGAGCGCCTCCGCGCGGTCCTGGTCGCGCCCGACCACGGTCACGTCCTCGACGGGCCGCACCTCCCGCAGCGCGAGCACGTGCCCCCACGCCTGCGGGCCGCTCCCGAACACCACCAGCCGCCGGGCGTCCCCGTCCGCCAGGTGGCTGACGGCGAGCGCCGAGACGGCGGGGGTGCGCAGGGAGGTGAGCGCGATCCCGTCCAGGGCCGCGAGCGGGGTCAGGGTGTCGCCGTCGAACAGCAGGTACGTCCCCTGGATCCGGGGCAGCTCGCGATCGGGGTTGCCGGGCGCGATGGTGACGGCCTTCACCCCCGCGTACCGTCCGGCCGCGGCGGGCATGAGCAGGAGCTGCCCGGCCGGCAGGTCCACGATCGGCCGCTGCGGCGTGGCCTCGGGGTCGAGGCCGGCGCGCAGGGCGTCCTCCAGGATCCGTACGGCGCGCCCCATCGGCACCAGCCGCTCCACCGTGGCGGCGTCGAGATATGGCAGTCCGGTCATCGCAGCGTGAACCCCACACCCATCGGATCGTCGGAATCGAGCTCGAAGACGTGCCGCCCGGTCCGGTAGGCCATGCCTTCGATCTCCGGGACGACCCCCTCGTCGCGCACCTCGGCCACCCGCGCCAGGAAGGTGCTCCCGACGACGCCGTCGTGGATCAGGGGCGCGCGCAGCCCCGAGTCGTGCAGCAGCGCCATCCGCGCCGCCGTGCCCGACCCGCAGGGCGAGCGGTCCACCTCCCCGTCGGCGAACACCGTCACGTTCCGCTGGTGCGCCGCCCCGTCCCGGTCCGGCAGCTCGTCGTAGAAGATCACGCCGTAGACGCCGGACAGCCGGTCGTCGGACGGGTGCCGGGCGGCCGGATGGTCCGCCAGGTCGGCCTTGATGCGGCGGGCGTGGCCGATGAGCGCCGTCAGGTTCGCGGGCTCCACGGACAGGCCCACCGCCGCGGCGGGCAGCGACGCGTAGATCGCGCCGCCGTACGAGACGTCGACCTTGGTCCTGGCGGCGGCCACGTCCCGCGCCACCACGAACGACGGCACGCTGACGAACGTCACCCCGGTCACCTTGCCCCCGGAGCAGCGCACCCGCGCCGTGACGCGCCCCGACGGCACGTCGACGACCACGTCGGTCTCCCCGTCGGGGTCGGCGGCCACCAGCCCCTCGTGCACGGCGTAGGCGCCGAGCGCGATGGTGCCGTGGCCGCAGGCGGTGGAGAACCCGTCCTTGTGCCAGAACAGCGCCCCGAACGCGGCTCCCGGGTCGTCCGGCGGGACGAGGAAGCAGCCGTACATGTCGGCGTGGCCGCGCGGCTCCTGGCACAGCAGCCGCCGCACGTCGTCGAACCGGGGGTCGGCGACGGCGGTGGAGCGGCGCGAGAGCACGTCCGCCCCGGGGACCTCGGGCACGCCGCCGGTCACGATCCGGAACGGCTCCCCGCCCGTGTGGTAGTCGGTCGTCGTGATCGTGGTCCCGGCCAGGCCGGAACCACGTTCGTCACGCTCGCTCACAGCTCGAACCCGGCGGGGAACGGGTCGCGCGGGTCCAGGAAGTATTGGGCGGTGCCGGTGACCCAGGCGCGGCCGGTGATCGAGGGCACGACCGCCGGCCCGCCGCCCACGGTGGTCTCCTCCAGCAGCCGCCCGATGAACCGGGTCCCGATGAACGACTCGTTCACGAAGTCCCGGCCGAGCGGCAGCTCCCCCCTGGCGTGCAGCTGCGCCATCCGCGCGCTGGTGCCGGTGCCGCACGGCGAGCGGTCGAACCAGCCCGGGTGGATGGCCATCGCGTGCCGCGAGTGGTGGGCGTCCGAGCCGGGGGCGGCGAAGTAGACGTGGTGACAGCCGCGGATGCGGTCGTCCTCGCGGTGCACGGGCTCGTCGGCCGCGTTGATCGCCTCCATGGTGGCCAGGCCGGCGGCGATGATCTCGTTCTTGGCCCTGCGGTCGAAGGGCAGGCCGTAGGAGTCGAGGTCGACGACGGCGTAGAAGTTGCCGCCGTACGCGAGGTCGTACGGGATCTCCCCGAACCCGGGCACCTTCACGACGGCGTCCAGCCGGTCGCTGTAGGAGGGCACGTTGCGCAGCGTCACCGCCATGGCCTGGCCGTCCTCGACGGCCACGTCCACCTCGACGAGCCCGGCGGGCACCTCCAGGCGCACGGTGGTGACCGGCTCCACGACCTCGACCATGCCCGTCTCGACGAGCACGGTGGCCACGCCGATGGTGCCGTGCCCGCACATCGGCAGCAGCCCCGACACCTCGATGAACAGCACGCCGTAGTCCGCGTCCGGCCGGGTGGGCGGCTGCAGGATGGCGCCGCTCATCGCGGAGTGGCCGCGCGGCTCGGTCATCAGCAGGGTGCGGATGTGGTCGAGGTTGTCACGGAAGTAGACGCGCCGCTCGGCCATGCTCGCGCCCGGGATCACGCCTATCCCGCCGGTGATGACGCGCGTGGGCATGCCCTCGGTGTGGGAGTCGACGGCGTGGAAAACGCGTTTTGTCCTCATCGCAGCCCTTCTGCCAGTGCCTTCTCGGTCGCCGCTCGCACGATAGCGGCCTGCTCGTCCGTCAGCGGCTGCCTGGGCTGCCTGCACGGCCCGCCGTAGCGGCCCGCGAGGTCCATGGACAGCTTGATGGCCTGGACGAACTCCGTCTTGGAGTCCCAGCGCAGCAGGGGGTGCAGGGTCCGGTAAAGAGGCAGCGCGGTCTCCAGGTCGCCGGCGACGGCGGCGCGGTAGAGCGCGGCGTTGGAGACGGGCAGCGCGTTGGGGTAGCCGGCGATCCAGCCGACGGCCCCGGCCACGGCGAGCTCGAGCAGCACGTCGTCGGAGCCGATCAGCAGGTCCAGCTCGGGGGCCAGCTCGGCCAGCTCGTACGCGCGCCGCACGTCCCCGCTGAACTCCTTGATCGCCACGATCAGCCCCTCCTCGTGCAGCTTGGCCAGCAGCGCGGGAGTCAGGTCCACCTTGGTGTCGTACGGGTTGTTGTAGGCCACGACGGGCAGGCCCACCTTGGCGACCTCGCGGTAGTGCTCGATGACGGCCCGTTCGTCGGCGCGGTAGGAGTTGGGCGGCAGCAGGAGCAGCGAACCGCAGCCGGCCTCGGCCGCCTGCTCGGCCCACCGGCGCGACTCCGCGGCGCCGTACGCGCCCACTCCGGCCATCACCCGGCGCCCGCCCACGGCCTGGACGGCGGTCTCGACCACCTTGGCCCGCTCCTCCGCGGTGAGCGTCTGGTACTCGCCCAGCGAACCGTTGACCGCGACGCCGTCACAGTCGTTCTCGACCAGCCAGCGGCAGTGGTCGGCGTAGCCGTCGTAGTCGACGGAGAGGTCGTCGCGCAGCGGCAGCGCGGTGGCCACCATGATGCCGTGCCAGGCTTTGGTGCGGTTGTCCATGGGAAAGTCCTCCATGTCAGGGTCAGTGGGCGGGGGGAACGTCGGGAAGATCGGAATCGTCGGGAAGCTCGGCGAGGGCGCCGAGGGTGACGGGCTGGGCGATGGGGCGGCGGGGCGGCCGCTGCGGCTCCCCGGCCAGGCAGGAGACGGCGTAGCCGCAGATGCGGCCCTGGCACCAGCCCATGCCGGGCCTGGCCAGCAGCTTGATCGAGCGCGCGTCGGTGGCGCCGAGGTCCTGCGCCTCGCGTACGCGGGCCAGCGGCACCTCCTCGCAGCGGCACACCAGCGTGTCGTCGCGCAGCCAGCCCTGCCAGCCGGGTTTGACGGGGTACGCCCGCTGCAGCGCCTCCCCGAAGGCCCGCCCGCGCTCCCGGCGCCGCAGCAGCAGCCCCGAATCGGCACCTGAGGCCGACCGGGGGGAGCGCGCGTCGGCCACCACGGCGCGGCCGGCGATGCGGCCCTCCGTCTCGGACAGGAGCCAGCCGCCCACGCCCGTGGGCTCCCCGGCGGCCCAGACCCCGGGGACGGAGGTGCGCTGGGCGGCGTCCACGTCGAGCACGGGGCTGCCGTCCACGTCGTTCCGGGTGGCGCAGCCGAGCTGGGTGGCCAGTTCGATCTGCGGCACGAACCCGTACCCGACGGCCACCGTGTCGCACGCGACGACGCGGGTGGAGAGAACGTTCCACTCCTGGTCGAGGCGGGCCACGGTGACGGCCTCCACCTCGCGCTCCCCGTGCGCCGCGACGACCGCCTGGCGCGTCCGGTACGGCACGCGGTGCCTGGCCAGGCTCGCGGCGTACCCGGCGGCCTCCCCGGCCTTGCCCAGGGCCAGCAGCGGATGCCTGGCCAGCCCGAGCCCGCCGTTCGCCTCCAGCACCCCGAGCACCCGAGCACCCGCCGCGGCCAGCCCGGTGGCCACGGGCAGCAGGAACGGGCCGGTGCCGGAGACGACGATCCGCCTGCCCGCCACGACGCCGTTGCCCTTGAGCAGCGCCTGCGCGCCGCCGGCGGTCAGGACGCCGGGCAGGTCCCACCCGGGGAACGGCAGCGGCCGGTCGTGCGCGCCGGTCGCGATCAGCAGCCGCCGCGCCCGCAGGACGACCTGCCGCTCCGTGGAGTCCGCGCCACGGGTGACGCAGTGCACGACCAGGTCCCCGTCGGGCTCGCGGGTGACGCTCCACACCTGGTGCCGCGGCAGCACCTCGGCGCGGGCGTCCAGGGCCCGCGCCTGCCGCAGGAACCGGTCCAGGCCGGGCGCGGGCTTGGGGTCGGCGGCGTGGCGGAAGTACTGGCCGCCGAGCCGTACGGACGAGTCCAGGAGCGCCACCCGCAGTCCGGCCAGCGCCGCCGTGAGCGCGCCGGCCACCCCCGCGGGCCCGCCGCCGATCACCACCAGGTCGTACGTCATGACGTCGTCACCTCGTCACCGGGCGCGGCCTCCACCAGGCAGGCCCGCTCAGGGGCCCGCCCGTTGACCGAGATCAGGCAGTCGAAGCAGACCCCGATCCCGCAGAACAGCCCGCGGGGCCGCCCGCCGAAGCGGGTGCTGCGCCACGACCGCACCCCGGCCGCGTGCAGCGCCGCCCCGATCGTCTGCCCGGGCACGACGGGTACCGGACGCCCGTCGATCGTGATGTGGAACGTCAAGAGGACTCCTCCGCGAAGCGATCCGGCCGGAAGGGCCGCAGGTCCAGGTCGGCCGGGGAGCCGGTGAGCACCTGCGCGAGCAGGTGACCGGTCGCCGGGGCGAGCCCGATGCCCGCCCCCTCGTGCCCGCAGGCGTGATAGAGCCCGGGAACCCGCGGGTCGGCGCCGATGACGGGCAGGTGGTCGGGGCAGTACGGCCGGAACCCGCAGTACGACCTGATGGCCCGCACCTCGCGCAGCGCGGGGAACAGCGCCACGGCCTGCTCGGCCAGGCGGGCGAGCACCGGCACCGACGTCGTCCGGTCGAACCCGACCCTTTCCCTGCTGGCCCCGATGAGCACGGTGCCCGCGGGCGTGCCCTCCACGACCGCCGACGTCTCCAGGGCCTCCGAGTCGCTGGCCACGTTCGTGACGTAGGCGGCGGTGTAGACCTTGTGCCTGATCAGCGGCTCCGGCAGCGGCTCGGTGACGAGGATGAACCCGCGCCTGGGCAGGATCGGCAGATCGACCCCCGCCAGCGCGGCCACCTCGCCGCCCCAGGTGCCCGCCGCGTTGATCACCGCGTCGCCGAGCACGTCACCCTGGGAGGTGCGCACACCCGCGATCCGGTCGCCTTTCCGCACGAACCCGGTCACCGCCGCCCCGAGGCGCAGCCGCAGCGTCCCGTGGCCGAAGCTCTCCGCGCCGTGCCTGAGCAGGCGCGCGGCGGCCAGCATGGGCTGCACCTGGGCGTCCTCGGGGTAGTACACCCCGCCGGCCAGGCCCTCGGCCAGGTGCGGCTCGTAGTCGCGCAGGGACTCGCCGGGCACCAGGGTGTGCTCCACGTCCTGCTTGGCGGCCAGCTCGGCGAGCTGCCGCCGAACCTCGCCGGTCTCGGCGACCACCAGGCCGCCCTTGGGCTCGAACTCGAAGCCGCCGAGGTCCGCCAGCGAGCGCCAGAGCCGGTTGGACAGCAGGGCCAGCTCCAGCTCGGGGCCCGGCTCCTTGTCGGACACCAGCACGTTGCCCTCGCCGGAGCCGGTCGTGCCGCCCGCCACGGGGCCACGGTCGACCACGGTCACGTCGAGACCGGCGCGCGCGGCGTAGTAGGCGCATGCGGCGCCCACGACTCCGGCGCCGACCACGATGACGTCGGACATCCATCACCTCCCAGGTCTGTAATATGTCACATACCTCGCTCTCTTGAGAAGGCCTTTTCCACCGGACGACGACACCGCCGCCCGCGCCGCACCTCCTGACCACGCCGCTACCCACCGACGGCATATCACCACCTCACCGCACCCGGCCGAGCTCCCTTCGCGGAGGGATGCCTCACGGGCCCCGCCGCACTTCGCCCGGCCGCGCTTCGGGTGAGGCCCGTGGGAGGAGGGTGGCCGGTCGCGCCGCGGGGTCGTGCGTGGTGGGGGCGGGTGACCGGTGGGGGGACCGGGTGGGTGGGCCCGTACCATCGATGGCGTGAAGCTACCCACGGACCACCCCAACCGCCACGTGCGCCGCCTGTTCTCCTTCTGGGCGCCCACGACGCAGTCGATGCGGGCCTGGGCGATGGCGTCCGTGGTGGTCAACGCGGGCATCGCGGTGACGGGCGCGGGCGTGCGCGTCACCGGTTCCGGGCTGGGCTGCCCGACCTGGCCCAAGTGCACGCCGGACAGCTTCATCCCGGTCGCGCACCCCGAGGTGTCGATGCTCAACATGCTCGTCGAGTTCGGCAACCGGCTGCTGACGTTCCTGGTGCTGGCGGTGGGTGTGGCGTGCGTGCTGTCGGCGTTCCGGCTGGCGCCGCGCAGGCGCTCGCTGATGACGCTGGCGCTGCTGCAGCCGGCGGGCGTCCTGGCCCAGGCGCTGTGGGGCGGCCTGGTGGTCAGCACGATGCTCAACCCGTTCACGGTGGGCATGCACTTCCTCATCTCCATCGGCCTGATCGCCGCCTGCTGGATGCTGTACGCCCGCGCGGGCGAGGGCGACGGGCCGGCGCGGCGGGTGACCCACCGCGACATCCGCAGGCTCGGCTACGCGCTGCTCGCGGCCGTGTTCGCGCTGCTGGTGGTCGGGGTCGGGGTGAGCGGCACGGGCCCGCACTCGGGCGACGAGATGGCCTCCCGCTTCGACCTCGACATCGAGGCGGTGGCCCGGCTGCACGCCGACGTCGCGTACATCGTGGTGGGGCTGACGTTCGCGGTGCTGTTCGCCCTGCACGTGAGCAAGGCGCCGCGGCCCGCCCGGCGGGCGGCGCTGGCGCTGCTGGCCGTGGAGCTGGGTCAGGGCGTGATCGGCTACACGCAGTACTTCCTGGCCGTGCCCGCCGCGCTGGTGCTGCTGCACGTGCTCGGCTCCACGCTGGTCTGGATCGCCGCGCTCAGGGTGGTCACCTCCCTGCGCACCCGCTCCCCGCAGAGCGCCCCCGCCGACCACTCCCCCGCCGAAGCCGCCGGAGCGCCCGCCGCCGTCTGAGTGGATATGCCAGGGTATGAGGGGATCGGTCCGCCACTCCCCCACCCTCTGGAGGGTGAGATTTGTTACTGAAAGTCCGCCCCACTCGGAAGGCCCTGCGGCGCGCGTACCAGGGTCTGGTGCTGGTCAGCGTGCTCTCCCTGGCGCCCATGACGTGGGCCTGGCTCGGCAGCTCGGCGCACCGGGTGACGGCCGTGGGCGACGCCTGGCTCGGGCGGGTGCCGGTGGCGCAGGCCGCGCTGGTGCTGGGCGCGGGCCTGTACGGCACGCAACCCACGCCGATGCTGGCCCACCGGCTCGACATCGCCGCCGAGCTCTACCGGGCCGGCAAGGTACGGGCCCTGCTGCTGTCGGGCGACAACAGCCGCAAGGAGTACGACGAGCCGACGGCCATGCGCGACTACCTGCTCCGCAGGGGCGTGCCGGAGCGGGTGATGGTGCTGGACTACGCGGGGTTCGACACGTGGGACTCGTGCGTGCGGGCGCGCAAGGTGTTCGGGGCGCGGCAGGTGACGGTCGTGACGCAGGAGTTCCACCTGCCCAGGGCCGTGACGCTGTGCCGGACGGCCGGGCTCGAGGCGTTCGGGGTGGGTGACGACTCGGCCAGGGAGTTCGCCGCGCCCACGTACGCCTACGCCACCCGCGAGCTGCTCGCCACCGCCAAGGCGTTCGCCGACGCGATGGTGCTCCACTCCGACCCGGTGTATCCGGGCCCGCGCGAGGTCTCCCTGACGAACGTCCTGGCTCAGCCCGGCGCGCCGGGCGCGTAGCCGGGCGGCGGGGTGCCCCGCGCGGCCGACCTGGCGTGCGCCGTCGGCACCGGGAAGTCCGCCCGGGCCGTGCTCATGCACTCCAGCAGCGCCCGCTGCTCCTCGTGGAAGCCCTGCTCGTCGACCATGTGGCGGGCCGCCCGCTCGTGCAGCAGGCCCAGCTCGGTGGCGGCCAGCTGGTAGTCGCGCATGGCGCGCAGCCCGGGCTTGCCGCCGTGGGCCTTGGCCCACTGCCTGGCCTGGCGCCGCCGGGGGAACGTCGACAGCATGTAGATGTCGGCCTGGGTGACCAGCTTGGTCGGCTCGTACGGCGGCAGGTAGCGCTGGATGAGGGCCACGATGCGCCGCCGGTCCTTGAACACCACGCCGATGAGCACGATCAGCACGGCCAGCAGCGCCAGGTAGGCCACCACGAGCCCGGGGAAGCCGCCGTAGGAGGCCAGGCCGTTCCACAGGCCGTGCAGGATCATCGCGCCCGACCAGCCCGCCAGGATGTAGAAGACCCGCTCGGGGCCTTCGCGCCGGGCGGCGTAGGCGACGGCGACGCCGATCATGGAGCTGAACAGCGGGTGGGCCAGCGGCGACAGGATGCCGCGCAGCACCACGGTGACCGCCAGCCCCTTGACGCCGGAGTTGGACAGCGCGGCGAGGTAGTAGCTGACGTTCTCGCTCATCGCGAAGCCGAGCCCGACCATGCTGGCGTAGATGATGCCGTCGGTGGGGCCGTCGAGCTCGGCCCTGCGGAACCTGAGCAGCCCGAGCAGCACCAGCCCCTTCATCGTCTCCTCCACCACGGGCGCGCCGAAGGTGGCCGCGACGTTGCGGGCGCCGGCCTCCGACAGCTTGGCGGTGTCGATGATGTAGTGCAGGTTGAGGTAGTTGATCAGGCCGGCGACCAGCACCGCGACGCCCGCGCCCCAGGCGAAGGCGAAGATCAGGTTGCTGCGCGGCTCCGGCTCCATCCGGTCGAGCGCCAGCACGGCCGCCAGCAGCAGCGGCACCGGCGCGAGCGCCAGCGCCAGCGCGATGAAGAACTGCACCGGAGCGCCGTTGAGCACGTCGAAGGAGAACGAGACCAGAGCGCATACGCCGGTGAGGACGAGCCCGATGATCAACGCGAACGACGGGCGGTCCTTCAACACCCAGCGTGGATCACGGGTCGCCATACGGTGACTTTAACGGATCAGAGGGCCGGGGTCCGTGCCGGTCAAGACAGCCTCACCGTCCGGACACGCGGCCGCATGACCGTCAGGCCAGCAGCGGGTCGATGGCCACGGCCAGGAACAGCAGCGCCAGGTAGGCGTTGGACCAGTGGAAGAAGCGCATGGGGCGCAGGTCGACGCCGGTCTTGCCGGCGTTGAGCCGGGCCAGCAGGCGGTGGACCTCCCACAGGCACATGGCGCCGAGGACGGCGGCCACGATCGGGTAGAACAGCGTGGTGCCGGCCACCGGCCACAGCGCCAGCGAGCACAGCACGGTCGCCCACGTGTAGGCGATCGACTCCAGGATCACGCGCCGCTCGGTGGCCACGACGGGCAGCATGGGCACCTTGGCCGCCGCGTAGTCCTCCTTGTAGCGCATGGCCAGCGTCCAGGTGTGCGGCGGCGTCCAGAAGAACACCACCCCGAACAGCACCAGCGGCGCCCAGTCGAGCCGCTCGGTGATGCCGGCCCAGCCGATCATCACCGGCATGCACCCCGCGATGCCGCCCCACACGATGTTCTGGGCCGTGCGGCGCTTCAGGATCATCGAGTAGACGAGCACGTAGAACAGGATCGCCCCGGTGGACAGCATGGCGGCCAGCCAGTTGGTGGTCACCCAGAGGCCCACCAGGGACAGCACGCCGAGCACGATGCCGAAGACCAGCGCGCCCCGCGGCGACACCTGGTGCCTGGCCAGCGGCCTGCGGCGGGTGCGGCGCATCTTCTGGTCGATGTCGCGATCCACATAGCAGTTGAGCGCGTTGGCACTGCCCGCCGATAGGGTGCCGAACACCATGACCGAGATCGACGTCCACAGCGGCGGCAGGCCGCCCGCCGCCAGGAACATCACCGGCAGCGTCGTGATCAGCAGCAGCTCGATGATCCGCGGCTTGGTGAGCGCGATGTAGGCCTTGACGATCATGCCGATCGAGCGCGGCCCCTCCACCTGCGGAGATCGGGCCGTCGCCTGCCTGTTGGTCAGCACCGTCAAGGCGCTTCCAGCCTGTGCGGAGTCAACGCGTAACCTCTGATTAGAGCGGATCCATGGGTGGGCGCCGTGACGCCCCTGCGAACAAACAAACTGTAGTCGCAGGGGCGGCCGGTCCGGCCAATGGGGGGCTTGCGCCGCACATGGACACGTGCGGGTGGGATGGGAATCGTTCGCCAGCTCCACTCAGTTAGGGTCCCGTGTGGGCGGGATAGCCAATCAATGACTACTAGATTCCGGAGATCGAGCACTTGAGCACCGAACTCGTGCCAGCCCTCGAATGGACCGACCTGGACAAGCAGGCGGTCGACGTCGTTCGAGCCCTGGCGATGGACGCAGTGGAGAAGGCGGGCTCGGGTCACCCCGGCACCGCCATGAGCCTGGCTCCCGCCGCATACCTGCTGTTCCAGCGTGTGATGCGTCACGACCCGACCGATCCCAAGTGGGCCGGGCGCGACCGTTTCGTGCTGTCGTGCGGCCACTCGAGCCTGACGCTCTACATCCAGCTCTACCTGTCCGGCTACGGCCTCACGCTCGACGACCTGCGCCGGCTGCGCCAGTGGGACAGCCTGACGCCCGGTCACCCCGAGTACGGCCACACGGCGGGCGTCGAGACCACGACGGGCCCGCTCGGCCAGGGCCTGGGCAACGCGGTCGGCATGGCGATGGCGGCCCGCCGCGAGCGCGGCCTGTTCGACCCCGACACCGAGGCCGGCGGCTCGCCGTTCGACCACCACATCTGGTGCGTGGTCAGCGACGGCGACATCGAGGAGGGCATCAGCCACGAGGCCAGCTCCATCGCCGGCCACCAGAAGCTGGGCAACCTCATCGTCGTGTGGGACGACAACCAGATCTCCATCGAGGACGACACGCTGATCGCCAAGTCCGAGGACGTGGTCAAGCGTTACGAGGCCTACGGCTGGCACACCCAGAGCGTCGACTGGACCGAGACCGGCGAGTACGCCGAGGACGTCCAGGCGCTCTACGACGCGCTGCAGGCGGCCAAGGCGGAGACCGACCGGCCGTCGTTCATCCGGCTGCGCACGATCATCGGCTGGCCGGCCCCCAACAAGAAGAACACCGGCAAGATCCACGGCTCGGCCCTGGGCGAGGCGGAGGTCGCCGCCACCAAGGAAGTCCTCGGCATGGACCCGGCCAAGACGTTCGACGTCCCGGCCGCGGTGCTGGAGCACGCCCGCGGCGTCGCCCAGCGCGGCCGCGCCGAGCACGCCGAGTGGGAGAAGGGCTACGCCGAGTGGCGGCTGGCCAACCCCGAGCGCGCCGAGGAGTTCGACCGCATCTCCCAGCGCGAGCTGCCCAACGGCTGGGCCAGGGCGCTGCCGTCGTTCGAGACGGGCGCGTCGATCTCGACCCGCAAGGCCTCCGGAGACGTGCTCAGCGCGCTGGCGCCGGTGCTGCCGGAGCTGTGGGGCGGCTCGGCCGACCTGGCGGAGTCGAACAACACCACGATGAAGGGTGAGCCGTCCTTCATCCCCGAGGAGTTCCAGACCAAGGAGTTCCCCGGCAACCGCTACGGCCGCACGCTGCACTTCGGCATCCGCGAGCACGCCATGGGCGCCATCCTCAACGGCATCGCCCTGCACGGCGGCACCCGCCCGTACGGCGGCACCTTCCTGGTCTTCTCCGACTACATGCGCCCCTCGGTGCGCCTGGCCGCGCTGATGAAGCTGCCGGTCACGTACGTGTGGACGCACGACTCCATCGGCCTCGGCGAGGACGGCCCCACCCACCAGCCGATCGAGCACCTGTGGTCGCTGCGCGCGATCCCCGGCCTCGACGTGGTGCGCCCGGCCGACGCCAACGAGACGGCGTACGCCTGGAAGGCCGTGCTCAAGCACACCGACCGGCCCGCCGCCCTGGCTCTGACCAGGCAGAACCTGCCGGTCGTCGAGGGCACCAGCGCCGAGGGCGTCGCCCGCGGCGGTTACATCCTGCGCGAGGCCTCCGACGGCCAGCCCAAGGTCATCCTCATCGCCACCGGCAGCGAGGTGGAGATCGCACTGGCGGGCCGCGAACTGCTGGAGGGCAAGGGCATCCCGACGCGGGTCGTGTCGATGCCGTGTGTCGAATGGTTCAAGGGGCAGGACATCGCATATAGGCAGACGGTTCTGCCTTCGTCGAACCGGGCTCGCGTCGCGATCGAGGCCGGCATCGCGCTCGGCTGGCACGAGTTCGTCGGCGAATGCGGCGAAGTGGTCGGTCTCGAACACTTCGGTGCCTCCGCCCCGTACAAGACTTTGTACGAGCTGTTCGGGCTGACGGCGGAGCGCGTGGCGGCGGCGGCACATGCGAGCCTGGCCAAGCTTGGTCAGGAAAAGGGCGAGACGACGGGAAACTGAAGAAGAGATGAGCGAGATCCTCAAGAACCTGTCCGGCCAGGGCGTTGCCATCTGGCTCGACGACATCAGCCGTGAGCGACTGCGCACGGGCAACCTGGAGCAGCTGATCCGCGAGAAGAACGTCGTCGGGGTGACCTCCAACCCGACGATCTTCGCCAACGCGCTCAGCAAGGGCGACGCCTACGCCTCCCAGCTCCACGACCTCGCCGTACGCGGCGTGGACGTGGGCGAGGCCGTGCGCGCCATCACCACCTACGACATCCGCTGGGCCGCCGACGTGCTGCGCCCCGTCTTCGACGCCACGGGCGGCGTGGACGGCCGCGTGTCGCTGGAGGTGGACCCGCGCCTGGCCCGCGAGACCGAGAAGACGGTCGCCGAGGCCCGGGCGCTGTGGTGGATGGTCGACAGGCCCAACCTGTTGATCAAGATCCCGGCCACGGTCGAGGGTCTGCCCGCGATCACGCAGGCGCTCTCGGAGGGCATCAGCGTCAACGTCACGCTGATCTTCTCCCTCGAGCGCTACCGCGCGGTCATGGACGCCTGGCTGGCCGGCCTCGAGGCGGCGCAGGCCAAGGGCCTCAACCTCGCCACGATCGAGTCGGTGGCCTCGTTCTTCGTCAGCCGCGTCGACACCGAGATCGACAAGCGGCTCGACAAGGTGGGCAAGCCGGAGCTGAAGGGCAAGGCGGGCATCGCCAACGCGCGCCTGGCCTACGCGGCGTACGAGGACGTGATGAACTCCGAGCGCTGGCAGCGCCTGCGCTCGGCGGGCGCCCGTCCGCAGCGGCCGCTGTGGGCCTCGACCGGCGTCAAGAACCCCGACTACTCCGACACCATGTACGTCGACCAGCTCGTCGCCCCCGGCACCGTCAACACGATGCCGGAGAAGACGCTCGACGCCACGGCCGACCACGCCAACGTCACCGGCGACACGGTGCGGCCCTTCTACGAGCAGGCCTGGAACACCATGGCCGCGCTCAAGGAGGCCGGCATCGACTACGACGACGTGGTGAAGGTGCTGGAGGAAGAGGGCGTCGAGAAGTTCGAGGCGTCCTGGAACGAGCTGCTCGAGAGCGTCACCAAGAACCTGGTTCCGTGATGGAGGTGCTCTACCGCGAGGAGGGGGTGGCCTCGGCCGCTTCCTCCGTCGCGGGGCGCCTCGTCGCCGACGGCGTGCCCGCGCGGCTCGCCGCCGGCGACCCCACGCTGTGGGGTGAGGACGCCGAGCGGGAGGCGGCGGTCAGGCTCGGCTGGCTGACCCTGCCCCGCTACTCTCGCGAGCTGCTGCCCGTGCTGGGCGGGCTCGTCGAGCGGGCCCGCGCCGCGGGCCTGACCAACGTGGTGCTGGCCGGGATGGGCGGCTCCTCGCTGGCGGCGGAGGTCATCTGCGCGACCGCCGACGTGCCGCTCACCGTGCTGGACACGACCGACCCGGGGCAGGTGCGGCGCGCGCTGAGCGAGCAGCTCGACGCCACGGTGGTGGTCGTGGCCGGCAAGAGCGGCTCGACCGTGGAGACCGACTCCCTGCTGCGGATCTACGAGCGGCTGTTCACCGACGCGGGCCTGGCCCCCTCCGGCCGCGTCGTGGTCGTCACCGACCCGGGCTCGCCGCTGGAGAAGCGGGCCGTGGAGGCCGGTTACGAGCTGGTGCTCGCCCAGCCGGACGTCGGCGGCCGTTTCTCGGCGCTGTCGGCGTTCGGGCTGGTGCCCAGCGCGCTGGCGGGCGCCGACGTGGCCCGGCTGCTGGACGAGGCCGGGGAGGTGCTGCCGCTGCTGTCGCGCGACACCGGCAACCCCGGGCTCGACCTGGGTGCCGCGCTCGGCGGCGCGGCGCTGGCCGGGCGCGACAAGCTGCTGCTGGCGGACCAGCTCTCGGCCATCACCGGGCTGCCCGACTGGATCGAGCAGCTCGTGGCCGAGTCCACCGGCAAGCAGGGCAGGGGGCTGCTGCCCGTCGTGGGCGCCGACCCCAACGAGAGCGGCGACGAGCTGGTCGTCGCCATCGAGACCGACGTCGGGGACGTGCGCGTGGACGGGCCGCTGGGCGCGCAGTTCCTGGTCTGGGAGTACGCCACCGCCCTCGCGGGGCTGCTCCTGGAGATCAACCCGTTCGACCAGCCGAACGTGGCCGAGTCGAAGGCGAACACCGCGGCGCTGCTGGCCCTGCCCGACCTGCCGACCGGCGCGCCGTCGTTCGTGGACGGGCCCGTCGAGGTGTACGGCGCGGCCACGGCCCGGGACCTGCCCGGGCTGTTCGCCGAGTTGCTGAACGCGATACCGGCGGACGGCTATCTGTCGATCATGGCCTTTCTCGACCGGATGGCGGCCTTCGACGCCCCGGTGCCCGACGGGGCCGACTTCGAGCAGATGACCGACGCCTGGATGATGGCCGACCCGGCGACGCTGCGGGCGCTGCTCGCGCTGCGCACGAACCGGCCGGTGACGTTCGGGTGGGGCCCGCGCCTGCTGCACTCGACGGGGCAATACCACAAGGGCGGGCCGCAGAACGGGGTGTTCCTGCAGATCACCGGGGCGGTGGCCGAGGACGTGACGGTCCCCGGCCGGCCGTACACGCTGGGGCGGCTCCAGCTGGCCCAGGCGCTCGGCGACCTGGGAGCGCTCGAGACCCGCGGACGGCCCGCCGTACGACTGCATTTGACCGATCGCGCGGCGGGTGTCGCGCGTTTGCTCGCAGCAGCACAGGAGGCTTGACATGACTGACCAGGCAGCACCCGTGGAGGAGGCCGTCGCGGCCGCCGTCGCGGGCACCGCCACCACCGAGGAGGTGGCCGCCGCCAACCCGCTGCGCGATCCGCGTGACAAGCGGCTGCCGCGGGTTGCGGGACCGTGCGTGATGGTGTTGTTCGGCGTGACAGGTGACCTGGCCAAACGCAAGCTGTTGCCGGCGATTTACGACCTGGGCAACCGGGGGCTGCTGCCGCCCGGCTTCTCGCTGGTCGGCTTCGCCCGGCGGGATTGGAAAGACCAGGATTTCGCCCAGTTGACGCACGACGCCGTCAAGGCGCACGCCAGGACGCCCTTCCGCGAGGAGGTCTGGAAGCAGATCCGCGAGGGCATCCACTTCGTGCCCGGTGAGTTCTCCGACGACGGGGCGTTCGACGCGCTGGCCATGGCGCTGGCGGAGATCGACGAGACCCGGGGCACGGGCGGAAACTACGCGTTCTACCTGTCGGTGCCGCCGAAGTTCTTCCCCGTGGTGGTGGAGCAGCTCAAGCGGACCGGGCTGGCCGACGCGCCCGACGGGTCGTGGCGCCGCGTGGTCATCGAGAAGCCGTTCGGGCACGACCTCAAGTCGGCCCACGAGCTGAACGAGATCACCAACTCGGCCTTCCCGGAGAGCTCGATCTTCCGGATCGACCACTACCTGGGCAAGGAGACCGTCCAGAACATCATGGCGCTGCGGTTCGCCAACAACCTCTACGAGCCCATCTGGAACCGCGGCTTCGTCGACCACGTGCAGATCACCATGGCCGAGGACATCGGCATCGGCGGGCGCGCGGGCTACTACGACGGCATCGGCGCGGCCCGCGACGTGATCCAGAACCACCTGCTCCAGCTCCTCGCGCTGGTCGCCATGGAGGACCCGACCTCGTTCGATGCCTCGGCGCTGCGGCGGGAGAAGGAGAAGGTGCTCAAGGCCGTGCGGCTGCCGGCCAACCTGGCGCTGAACACGGCGCGGGGCCAGTACTCCGCCGGCTGGCAGGGCGGCGAGAAGGTGGTCGGCTACCTGCAGGAGGAGGGCATCTCGCCCGAGTCCACGACCGAGACGTACGCGGCCGTCAAGCTGGAGATCGCCAACCGCCGCTGGGCGGGCGTGCCGTTCTACCTGCGCACCGGCAAGCGGCTGGGCCGCCGGGTGACGGAGGTGGCCGTGGTGTTCCAGCGGGCGCCGCACCTGCCGTTCAGCAAGGACGACACCGAGATCCTGGGCCAGAACGCGCTGGTGGTGCGGGTCCAGCCGGACGAGGGCATCACCGTGCGGTTCGGCTCGAAGGTGCCGGGGACCGCCATGGAGGTCCGGGACGTGTCCATGGACTTCGCCTATGGCGAGTCGTTCCTGGAGTCGTCTCCGGAGGCGTACGAGCGGCTGCTGCTCGACGTGATGATCGGCGACCCGCCGCTCTTCCCGCACCAGCGGGAGGTCGAGCTGTCGTGGACGATCCTCGACCCGATCGAGGAGTTCTGGGCCACGCAGGGCCAGCCCGAGCCCTACGAGTCCGGTTCGTGGGGGCCGCCGTCGGCCGACGCGATGATGGCCCGCGACGGCCGCGTGTGGAGGAGACTCTAAAGTGACAACCTTCATGCTGTCGGACACGACGGCTGGGAAGATCTCGGCGCAGTTCACGCACCTGCGCCACCAGATGGGCGCGCCCGCCATCGGCATGGTGCTGACGCTCGTGGTGGTCTGCGAGGAGCGCCACCAGTACGACGCGCTGCGCGCGGCCACCGACGCGGCCCGCGAGCACCCGTCGCGCATCATCGTCGTGATCAACCGTGAGGCCGACGAGCCGATCAGGCTGGACGCGGAGCTGCGCATCGGCGAGTCCACGCCGGGCGAGGTCGTGGTCCTGCGCCTGTACGGCGAGCTGACCCAGCACGCCGACTCCGTGGTCAGCCCGCTCCTGCTGCCCGACACGCCCGTCGTGGTCTGGTGGCCGGGCGCGGCGCCCGACGTCCCGGCCAAGGACGCGGTCGGCGCCCTCGCGCAGCGCCGGATCACCGACGCCAGGGGTTTCGACGACGGCGGCGTCAAGTCGCTGGTGACCAGGGCCAAGGGATACTCCCGCGGCGACACCGACCTGTCCTGGGCCCGGCTGACGCCGTGGCGCAGCCTGCTGGCGGCCGCGTTCGACCAGCCGGTGGGCAAGGTCCGCAAGGGCGTGGTGGAGGCCTCTCCCGGCAACCCGAGCGCGCCGCTGCTGGCCGCCTGGCTGTCGGACCGGCTCGGCGCCCCGGTCAAGGTCGTCGACTCCTCCGGCCCCGGGCTGACGGCCGTGCGCCTGCAGCTCAACGACGGCGACCTGACCGTGGTGCGGCACGACGCCCGCCTGGCCACGCTGTCGCGGCCGGGCCAGCCCGACCGGAACGTGGCCCTGACCCGGCGCCAGACCGCCGAGCTGATGGCGGAAGAGCTGCGCAGGCTCGACCCCGACGAGATCTACGAGGCCGCGGTCAAGCGGTTCGCACGCACGTACAAGGGATGACGTGGGACCGCAGTGGCTGAGAAAGTAGTACCTGTGAGCGTTCCCAGCGTGGTTGTCCACCGCGACGCCGACGTCCTGGCCAATGCCGTGGCGGCACGGATCATCACCCGCCTGGTCGACGTGCAGTCGGCCAAGGGGTCGGCCTCGATCGTGCTCACGGGCGGCACGGTCGGCATCGCCACGCTGGCGGCGATCGCCGCGACCCCCGCCCGCGACGCCGTCGACTGGCGCCGGCTGGACATCTGGTGGGGCGACGAGCGCTTCGTGCCCTCCGGCGACAAGGAACGCAACGAGACCGGCGCCCGGGAGGCCCTGCTCGACCACGTGGACGTCAACCCGGAGCGGGTCCACGTCATGCTCGGCCCCGACTCGGGCCTGACGGCCGAGGAGTCGGCCGAGTCCTACGCGGCCGAGCTGCGCAGGGCGGCCCGGCCGGAGGACCACGGTCCCGTGCCCGGCTTCGACGTGATGCTGCTCGGCATGGGGCCCGACTCGCACGTGGCGTCGCTGTTCCCGGGCATGCCCGCGCTGTACGACACGCGCGCGGTGGTGGCCGTCCACGGCGCGCCGAAACCGCCGCCGACCCGCATCTCGCTGACGCTGCCCGCCATCCAGTCCTCGCGCGAGGTCTGGGTGGTGGCGGCCGGTGAGGAGAAGTCGGGCGCCGTCCGGCTGGCGCTGTCGGAGTCGGGGCACGTCCAGGTGCCCGCTTCGGGTGCCAGAGGGCGGGCGCGCACGCTGTTCCTGCTGGACCGGGCGGCGGCGAGCAAGATCCCGCCGGAGCTCGGACGCATCTCGTCCCCCTGATTCCGGGCGCTTTTTCGGACAGGGCGGGGGCCGCGCGGTTCCCGCCCTGTGTCGTCGCTACCCGGCCAGCTCGTCGATCTCCTCGATCAGCGCCCGCTTGCGCTCCTCGGCCAGGTACGACGCCCGGACGCCGTTCCTGGCCAGCTGGGCCAGCTCGGACGTGCCGAAGCCGAAGGCGCGGGCCGCGGCCCGGTACTCGTCGGCCAGCGTCGTGGCGAACATGGGCGGGTCGTCGCTGTTCAGCGTCACGTACAGGCCCTCCTCCAGCATCCGCGGCAGCGGGTGCCCGGCGAGGTCGGCGACCTGGCCGGTGCAGACGTTCGAGGTGGGGCAGACGTCCAGCGGGAGCTGGGTGTCGCGCAGGTGGGCGACCAGGCGCGGGTCGGCGAGGCAGTTGATGCCGTGGCCGATGCGTTCGGCGCCGTAGCCCTCGATGACCTCCCAGATCGTCTCGGGGCCGGACATCTCGCCGCCGTGCGGGACGCTGTGGAGGCCGGCGGCGCGGGCGGCCGAGAACGCCGATCGGTACGCGTCCCGATATTTCGGGCGCTCCTGCTCGATGCCGCCGATCCCGAAACCTACCAGCGCGGCGGGAGGTTCCTGGAGCGCATGCTCCACGGTCACCTTGGCGGCCTCCTCGCCGTACTCGCCGGGGATGTCGAAGATGTACGCCATCTCCACCCCGTGATCGGCCAGCGAACGGGCGGCGGCCAGGTCAAGGGCCTCCGTCACCTCGCGCATGGGCATGCCGACGATGTGGTGGGCGTACGGCGTCACCTGGAGCTCCACGTAACGGGCACCCTGCGGGGCCAGGTCGCGGGCCAGGCCGAGGACGAGGGTCGCCACGTCCTCCGGCTCCCTGACGAGCGCGTTGACGGCCCGGTACACCTGGGCGAAGTGCGGGAAGTCGCGGAAGGTGTAGAAGCTGCGCAGCTCCTCCTCGCTGGTGGGGACCGTGCCGCCGGGGTGGCGGCGGGCGAGTTCGAGCACGGTGGGGACCGAGGCCGAGCCGATCAGGTGCACGTGGAGCTCGACCTTGGGGAGCGCGTCGATGAAGGCGTCGATGGTCATGGCGACGACCATACGAGCGATATTTCCCGAAAAAATAGCCTTCATGGGGAAATCTCACAGAAGAATGTCAGGATCAGCGGCTGGGATAGGGTTGAAGGCGTGACCAACGCCGAAGCGTACGATCGCGGCTTCGCCCACCTGAGCTCCCACACCGTCGGCCCCCTCCTCGATCGGGCGTGCGCGCCCCGGCTGCTCGACATCGGCTGCGGCACCGGCGTGGTCACCTCCGCGGCGCTCGCGTTAGGCGCCGAGGTCACGGCCGTGGACGCCGATCCCGGCATGCTCGAGCTGACCGCGCGCCGCCATCCGTACGCGACGATCCGCCAGGCCACACTCCCCGAGCTCCCCTTCGGCGACGGGGAATTTGACGCGATAGCCGGAAATTTCGTCATCAATCATGTGCCCGACACGGCCAGGGCCCTCAAGGAGCTCCACCGCGTGCTGCGTCCCGGCGGCACCATCGCGCTGACCTGGTGGAAGTCCGACGAGATGACCGCCACCAACGTCTTCGCCGACGCCATCGCCGCCGCCGGGGTCCCCTACGAGCCGCCGGCCCGGCCGTTCACCGGCAACGACACGCCGCGGCGCTTCACCGAGCTGCTGGAGGCGGCGGGGTTCGAGGCGGCGGCGGTCGATCCGGTGCGCTGGCGCCACCGGGTCGACCTGGCCACCTGGTGGGACGACATCGTGCAGGCGGGCGGCCCGCGCTTCGCGATGATCGCCAGGCAGCCGCCGGAGACCTTCGAGCGGATCAGGGCCTGCTACACCCGGCTGGCGGCCCCGTACGAGCGGGAGGGCTTCCCCGTGTGCGCCTACCTGGCGCACGCCGCCCGGTCAGGCCTTTGACCAGGCGGTCACCAGCGGCATCAGCACCCCGTCGACCGACTCGGCCACGAACTCCGCCCCGAACGGCGGCCCCGCGAAGATCATCCGATGCCAGACCAGCGCCTCGGCGAGCGTGAAGAGCCGCCCGGCGTCGACGGGCCCGGACAGCTCCCCGCGCTCGGCGGCCCGCTCCAGCAGGGCTTGCACGTCGTCGAGGTCCTTGGTGGGCATGTGCGCGCGCAGCGTGCGCGCCAGCTCCTGGTTGGACACCAGCGTCGAGGACAGGCCGATCACGAGCGTGTGCTTGCGCTCCACCGTCTGGCACAGCCCGCGGAAGATGGAGACCAGGTCGCCGCGGAGCGACCCGGTGTCCTCGCCCGCGGGCGCGTCCATGTCGAAGCGCCGGCAGATGACGTCGACCACCAGCTCGGGCTTGCCCGACCAGCGCCGGTAGATGGTGGCCTTGCTGGCCCTGGCCCGTTTGGCGATCTGGTCGACCGACATCCGGTCGTAGCCGACCTCCGACAACAGCTCCATCGTGGCGTCGAGAATGGCCCTGTCGCGATCAGGGTCTAGTGGAGCCACGCACACGTCCTTCAGCTGTAGGCGATTTCATCGAATCGTACGCCCGTCAGTTCCGTCGACACGTCCCAGAGCCGCCTGGCGTCCGCTTCCGAGCGCGCCCTCTCCGACGGCGTGAGGCGGTTGAGCTTGGGGCCGATGAACTCGCCGCCGCGGACGTCGGGCGAGGTCGCGGCGTAGAGCGAGGACGCCGCCCCGGCCGCCGCCGACTTGAAGAACACGCCCATGAGGGGCTGTAGCGGCCCGAGCTTGACGATGTTCGTGGCGGTGGTGCCAGGGTGGGTGGCGACGCTGATGAGGCCCGTGCCGGCCCTCTCAGCGCGCCGTTGGAGCTCCAGGGTGAAGAGCAGGTTGGCGAGCTTGGAGCGTCCGTACGCGCCGAAGCGGCTGTAGCCGCGCTCCAGGCCGAGGTTGTCGAAGTCGATCCTGCCCATGGCGTGGGCGTCGCTGGAGACGTTCACCACGCGGGCGGCGGGGGCGGCCAGCAGGAGCGGCAGCAGCAGGCCCGTGAGCGCGAAGTGGCCCAGGTGGTTGGTGCCGAACTGCATCTCGAAACCGTCCTTGGTCTCCTGCCGCGCGATCATGCCGATGCCCGCGTTGTTGACCAGCAGGTCGAGCCGGTCGACGCCCTCGGCGAACCGCCTGACCGAGGCCAGGTCCGCGAGGTCGAGCCGGCCGTACTCGACCTCGCCGCCGGGCACCGCCCGCAGGATGTCCTCCACGGTCGCCTCACCCTTCTCGGGCGAGCGCGCGGCGACGATGACGCGGGCGCCGTGCCTGGCCAGCTCCAGCGCGGTGGGGCGGCCGATGCCGCTGTTGGCGCCGGTCACGATGGCGGTCTTGCCGGTCAGGTCGGGGATGGAGTCAGGGGTCCAGCCAGTCATCGCCACTCCTCGGTCTGGGCGTTGGCTCATCGGTGTACGAAACCGTTTCGTACACCGCCACCCTAGCCCAATCTCTGCCGCGCGTGCCGCTCCTCGCGCCGGGCGACTTCCAGCCGCTGCTCGCTCTCGGTGAGCCTCTTGCGGGCCTTGGCCAGCTTCCGCTCCAGCAGCGCCACCCGCTCGGCGCGCTCGTCGTGCTCCAGCACGGCGGACTCCAGCGCCGCCTGCCACTCCCGGTGCGCGGCCTCGGCCTCCTCGCGTTCCCTGGCCCTCCTGGCCTCGGCCTCCTCGCGCTTCTTCGCCTCGTCCTCGGGGGACGGCCGCCTGGCGGGCCGCTCGCGCGGGACGGGGGCGGGGGCGAAGCCGCTGTAGCTGAGCGGCTTGACCAGGCGGCCCCGGCGCACCTGCGCGGCCGCGTCGGCGTCCACGATGGCGGACTCCAGCGTCTGGTCCACCTCGGCCGCCGCCGCGGGCGACAGGCCGCCCGCCTGCCTGACGAGCCTGCCCACCTTGCCCATGACGCCGGCCCGGCGCCGGGTCAGCTCGGCCAGCGCGTCGGCGTCCTGCTCCTGCCAGGCCGCGCGCAGCCGCTCCCCCACGTCGAGCAGCTCGGCGAGCTCGTCGGGGCGCTCGCGGACGACCCGGTTCACGGCCCAGGCGGACACCGTGGGCTTGCGGAGCCTCGCTATCTCGCGGGCGAGCCCCGCCTCACCCGCGTCCTTGGCCGCACGGGCCTCGGCCTCGCGCGCGGCGGTGAACTCGGACGGCGGCAGCGCATAGAGCCGGCCGGCCACCTCGTCAAGATCCACACAGGACAAATACCCCACATCCGCTGGTTTGTAGCGCATAGTGGAGGCAGTGGCAGTCGAACGGAGGCCCCCGTGTTCGAACGCTTCACCGACCGTGCGCGACGGGTCGTCGTCCTCGCCCAGGAGGAGGCGCGGATGATGAGCCACAACTACATCGGCACGGAGCACATCCTGCTCGGCCTGATCCACGAGGGCGAGGGGCTGGCCTCGCTGGTGCTCGACGGCTGTGGCGTGGAGCTCGACCACGTACGCGCGTTCGTCGAACGCGAGGTGGGCCACGGCGCCAAGTCGCCCAGCGGGCACATCCCCTTCACGCCGCGCGCCAAGAAGGTCCTGGAACTGTCACTGCGCGAGGCCCTGCAGCTGCGCCACAACTACATCGGCACCGAGCACATCCTGCTCGGGCTGATCAGGGAGGGAGAGGGGCTGGCGGCCCAGGCGCTCGTGGACGCGGGCGCGGACCTGGCGGACGTACGGCAGCGCCTGCTCGACCGTGTGGGCCGCGGCTCCAAGGAGCGCCCCACCGAGATGTTCTTCGCCGGCGGCTCCGTGCTGGGCGAGCGGCTCACCCGCATCGAGGAGAGCCTGGAGCGCATCGAACGCCACCTCGGCATCCGGCCGCAGGCCGACAATCGGCCGGAAGAGCCGCCGCGCGAAGAGGACCTAGGCTGAGACCATCGTGCCGACCGGCAGCCTGCCCTCCATCACCCCGGGGTCCTCGGTGTAGCCGAGCGTGGCGCCCAAGGAGATCAGCAACCTGCGCATCCTGGCGTTGTCGGACAGCATGGTGGCCTTGACCTCGGCGTACCCCAGGTCGCGGGCGCTCCGCACGAGCATCCTGGCCATCGCCGCGCCCAGGCCGCGCCCCTGCCAGCGGTCCTCGACCAGGAAGGCCATCTCCGCGATGCCCGGGTCGGGGGTGAACATGAGGTTGGCCATCGCCACGACCTGCCCGTCGTGCCCGGCGACCAGCGAGAATCCCCTGCTCCTGTCGCACAGCCGGTCGAACGTGCGCGCCGGCAGCGCGGGCATCGAGGTGAAGTAGCGGAACCGGCGCGACTCGGGCGAGCACCTGTCGTGCAGGTCGCGCACGGCCTCGCGGTAGATCGAGGTGAGCGGCCGGACCGTGACCTCGACGCCGTCGGAGAGCTTGATCGCGCGCTCGGCGGCACTCGTCTCCGCGGGCTGGGCGAGCCGGGCGAAGGAGGCCGCCCTGGCCGCCTCGGTCAGCGTGAACGGCAGCTCCGCGCGGCGCAGCCGGACCGCCCGTCTGGGGGCCACGGGGACGACGAGCTGGGTCGGGTCGGGAAGATCACTCACCGCTTCACCATAGATCCACCTGGCGTCGTCCGCGCGCAGCAGCTCGGCCAGGAGCTCGGGCAGCCGCCACGGCATGGAACGCAGCCTGGAGGCCAGCAGCAGCGCTCTGGTGGGCTCGTCGGTCAGCTCGTGGGCGGTGGCGGGGACCACCTGGACGCGGCGGCCACCGGCCGCCTCCAGCGCCTCGCGCACCGTCTCGGGGTTGGCGGGGATGTCGGCGACGAACTCGTCGACGGTGCCGTCCGCGTCGGACTGCACGCTCAGGCCGAGGATGTTGCCGCCCCTGGCCGCCAGGGCCGCGGCGAGTGAGGCCAGCCGGCCGGGTCGCTCGTCCACCGTGGTGCGGATGCGCAAGAATCCCATGGCCTGAGCATGCCTGGCAGCTGTTACACGACCGCTACCGATGTGTTTCATCGCGCATTTCATCGCGAAATGATGCGATTTATCCCCATATTTCCCTCCATCACCCCCGCCCCGGACCCCCACCTCCGCACCTCCGTGCGCCCGCCTCCGTGCGCCCCCTCCCCCGCCGCGATGCGACCACGCGCCATGGCCGCCCGAGCGGGCCTCGTCCGGGGGCGGAGGTCGCACCACCACACGGCCCGACGCCGTCACGGGCCCGTCACCAGCCCGGGGACCGCCCCCGCTTGTCGCAGGTCACCAAGCCGAGCGGGAAGATGTACGGCGGGCTCGGAGCGCGCGAGCCGGATCCACCACAGAAGGGAACCCCATGAACATCCTCTTCCGAGGAGGCCGCGTCTTCACGCCGGGCGGCGTGCGGGACGAGGCCGTGCTGGTGAGCGACGGTGTGATCGCCGCGGTGGGGCCGGAGGGCGAGCTGGCCCGCCAGGCGCCGTCCCACGAGACGGTGGATCTGGAGGGTGGCCTGCTGGTGCCCGGCTTCACGGATGCGCACATGCACCCGGTCCAGGCGGGCCTCGAACGAGCAAAGTGCGACTTGTCAGAAGATTTCGGCCTTGACGCGTACATAGCCGTGATAGCCGACTATGCCGCGAAAAATCCGGCTAAAGAGTGGATCGATGGCGGCGGCTGGGACATGTCGGCGTTCCCCGGCGGCCTCCCCCACCGCGACCAGCTCGACTTCCTCGACCGCCCCGCGTACCTCATCCAGCGCGACCACCACGCGGCCTGGGTCAACACCCGGGCCCTCCAGCTGGCCGGCATCACCAAGGACACGCCGGACCCCGCCGACGGCCGCATAGAGCGCGACGCCGCGGGCGAGCCCACCGGCGTGCTGCACGAGGGCGCGATGGACCTCGTCGGCCTGCTCACCCCGCGCCCGACCGCCCAGGACCTGGACGACGCGCTGGAGGACGCGCAGCGGCACCTGTTCTCGCTGGGCATCACCGGCTGGCAGGACGCCATCGTGGGCTCCTACGCGGGCTCCCAGGACCAACTCCCCACCTACCTGTCCGCGGCCCGCTCGGGCAGGCTCAGGGCGCGCGTGGTGGGCGCCCTGTGGTGGGACAGGACGCGCGGCCTGGACCAGATCGAGGAGCTGGTCGAACGCCGGGCCGCCGCCGAAGGGCTCGACCGGTTCAGGGCCACCTCGGTCAAGATCATGCAGGACGGCATCACCGAGAACTTCACGGCGGCCACCCTGGAGCCGTACTGCCTCTGCGGCGGCACGGGCCTGTCGTACGTGGACCCGTACAAGCTGAAGGAGTATGTCGCCGAGCTGGACCGGCTCGGCTTCCAGGTGCACTTCCACGCCATCGGCGAGCGGGCCGTGCGCGAGGCCCTGGACAGCTTCGAGGGCACCGACCCCGCCAACCGCCACCACATCGCCCACCTGCAGATCATCGAGCCGTCGGACGTGCCGCGATTCGCCGCCCTGGGCGTCACGGCCAACCTGCAGCCGCTGTGGGCCACGCACCACGCCCAGATGGACGAGCTGACCCTGCCGTACCTCGGGGAGCCGCGCTCGTCGTGGCAGTACCCGTTCGCGGACCTGCTGGCGCACGGCACCCGCTTCTGCGCGGGCAGCGACTGGCCGGTCTCCAACGCCGACCCGCTGCAGGGCATGCACGTCGCGGTCAACCGCACGGAGCCCGGCGGCTCGGTGCACGCGGACTACCCGACCGCGCAGACCCCGTTCCTGCCCGGCCAGCGCATCGACCTGGCCGCCGCCATGACCGCGTACACGGCGGGCTCGGCCTGGATCAACCGCTCCCCGGCCGGCGCCGTCGAGCCGGGCCGCCCGGCCGACCTGGTGGTCCTGGACCGCGACCCGTTCGAGCTCGCGCCGGGCGAGATCTGGACGACGCGGGCGCGCCTGACGTTCGTGGACGGCGACCCCGTCCACGAAAGCTGAGTCCACGAAAGCTGAGCGGCCGCGGAAACGGCGAAAGGGCCTCGGAGAACCGAGACCCTTTCGCCGAACGCAGCCACTACCAGGGGGACTTGTTGTTCCTCAGGCGCTCCAGTGCCTCCTCGAGGATCGCCTTGCCGTCCTTGTCGCTCCTGCGCTCCTTCACATAGGCAAGATGCGTCTTGTACGGCTCGTTCTTCGGTGGGGCAGGCGGGGCCGACTCGTCCTGTCCGGCAGGGAGGCCGCAACGGGGGCAGTCCCAATGTTCGGGAACCGCCGCGTCGCTGGCGAAACTGGGGCGCGTCTCGTGCATGTTGGCGCACCAGAACGAGACCCGCACTCTCGGAGCTGCCTCGCCGCGCTCGGCCTCCCCCATAGGGCCGGCGCCGACTCGGCTGCCACGGATCGCGTTGCCACTACCCACGGATGAACTCCTCGCTCGATCGCCCCGCGCGCAGGCACGGGGGGAGAATCACTGTCACGCGTTAACTTGTTTGCTCAGGGCTTCATGAGAAGGCCGAGAGCGATGATGCAGACGAACCAGATCGTGCCGGTGATGATCGTCAGCCGGTCGAGGTTGCGCTCCACCACCGAGGAACCACCGAAGTTCGACGAGAAACCGCCGCCGAACATGTCAGACAAGCCGCCACCCTTGCCCTTGTGGAGCAGCACGAGCAGGATCATGAGACCGCTCGCCAGGATGAGGGCGATGGAGATTCCGATTTCCACGGTATGCCTGTTCCTTCAATGCTTTGTTACGCGTGACGATTCAGACTTGCCTTCTGAGGGTACGGCCTGTTGTCAAGTCGCACCCCCAGAACGACTCAGTTAGCCTGGCATATCGGAGAAACGGCAGATCTTCGCGAACTCCCCGGCGTCGATGCTGGCACCGCCCACGAGCGCGCCATCGACATCGGGTTGAGCCATGATCCCCGCGATATTGCCCGACTTGACCGAGCCTCCGTAAAGGATACGGATCCCGGCGGCCACTTCGGAGTCGTAGAGCTCCGCGAGTCTGACTCGCAGCGCGCCACAAACCTCCTGGGCGTCCTCCGGGGTGGCCACCTCACCGGTGCCGATCGCCCACACCGGTTCGTAGGCCACCACTATCGATTTTGCCTGCTCGGCGCTGATTTTGCGCAGCGCGCCGTCGAGTTGTCCAAGACTGTGCGCGATGTGGCCGCCCTCTTGACGTACGGACAGGCCCTCCCCGACGCACAGGATCGGGGTGAGCGAGTGCCGGTAGGCGGCCTGCACCTTGGCGTTGACCAGGTCGTCGTCCTCGTGGTGGTACTGCCGCCGCTCCGAGTGGCCGATCACCACGTAGGTGCAGCCGAGCTTGGCCAGCATGGCGCCCGAGATCTCACCGGTGTAGGCGCCGCCCTCGTGCTGCGACAGGTCCTGGGCGCCGTACACGATCCTCAGCTTGTCGCCGTCGACCAGCGTCTGCACGCTGCGCAGGTCGGTGAACGGCGGCAGGACGGCGACCTCGGCCTTGTCGAAGTCCTTGTCGTTGAGTGCGAAGGCCAGCTTCTGGACCAGCGCGATGGCCTCGAGGTGGTTGAGGTTCATCTTCCAGTTGCCGGCGATGAGCGGCTTGCGCGTGCTCATAAGTTGCTCAGTCCTCCAGGGCCGCGAGTCCGGGGAGGGCCTTGCCCTCAAGGTATTCGAGGCTGGCCCCGCCACCGGTGGAGATGTGCGAGAAACCGTCCTCGGGGAGCTCCAGCCTCCGCACGGCCGCCGCCGAGTCGCCGCCGCCCACCACGGTGAAGGCCCCTTCGGTGCTGGTACGGGCGATCAGCGCCTCGGCCACCGCCCTGGTGCCGCCGGAGAACGCGTCGAACTCGAACACGCCCATGGGGCCGTTCCAGAAGACGGTCCTGGCGTCGGCCAGCTTCGAGGCGAACAGCTCACGCGTCCTGGGCCCGATGTCGAGCCCCTCCCGGTCCGCCGGGATCTCGGTGGCCGCGACCACGTCGTGCTCGGCGTCCGCCCCGAACGTGACCGCCGCCAGCACGTCGACCGGCAGCACAAGGTCGACGCCGCGCTCGGCGGCCGTGTTGAGGAAGCCGCGCACCTGGTCGAGCTGGTCCTCCTGGAGCAGCGACTTGCCGACCTCGTAGCCCTGGGCCTTGAGGAACGTGTACGCCATGCCGCCGCCGATCAGCAGCCGGTCGACCTTGGTCAGCAGGTTGGCGATGACACCGAGCTTGTCGGAGACCTTGGCGCCGCCCAGCACCACCACATAGGGCCGCTCGGGGCTCTCGGTCAGCTTCTTCAGCACCTCGACCTCGGCCACGACCAGCCCGCCGGCCGCGTGCGGCAGCAGCCTGGGCACGTCGTAGACGCTGGCGTGCTTGCGGTGCACCGCGCCGAACCCGTCGCCCACGTAGAGCTCGGCCAGCCCCGCCAGCTTCGCGGCGAACGCGGCCCGCTCGGCGTCGTCCTTGGACTCCTCGCCCGGCTCGTAGCGCAGGTTCTCCAGCAGCGCGACCTCGCCGCCCTGGAGCGTTTCAACGGTGCCATGGGCGCTGTCGCCGACCACGTCGGTCGCGAACGCCACCTCCTGGCCCAGCAGCTCGCCCAGCCGCCCGGCCACCGGCCTGAGCGAGTATTTCGGGTCGGCCTTGCCCTTGGGCCTGCCCAGATGGGCACAGACGACGACCTTGGCGCCCCGTTCCACCAGCGCCTTGATCGTCGGCACCGACGCCCGGATGCGGCCGTCGTCGGTGATCGTCTCCCCGTCGAGGGGGACGTTGAGGTCGACGCGCACAAGCACGCGCCGCCCCTTCACGTCGAGCTCGTCGAGCGTGCGCATGCTCATGCTCCTGTTCATTGCCTCCGCTCCGCGGAGGCGGGCTCGGTCGCTTCGAGCCGTCGCCTGCTTTTGGCCTCCGCTCCGCAGAGGCGGCTCGGTCGCTTCGAGCCGTCGCCTTCCCTCGTCGCTCCGGTCGCTTCGCTCCCTGCGCTCCTCGGTCCAGGCGACGGCGCTCCCTCGCGAACACATGGGCCCCACCCCACGGCGGCGGCTTGTTCGCTCTGAGCCGTTGCCCTCCCTCACCGGGCAAGGCAACGGCGTTCCCCCACGGACTCGGTGGGTCAGAGGTCGCGGCCGACCAGCTCGATCAGGTCGGCGAGGCGGTTGGAGTAGCCCCACTCGTTGTCGTACCAGCCGACGACCTTGACCTGGTTGCCGATGACCTTGGTCAGGCCGGCGTCGAAGATGCACGAGTGCGGGTCGGTGACGATGTCGGAGGAGACGATCTGGTCCTCGGTGTAGCTGAGGATGCCCTTGAGCGGCCCCTCGGCGGCGGCCTTGACCGCGGCGTTGACCTCCTCGACGGTGACCTCGCGGCTGACGTCGACGGTGAGGTCGGTGGCCGAGCCGGTGGGGATCGGCACGCGCATGGCGAAGCCGTCGAGCTTGCCCTTGAGCTCCGGCAGCACCAGGCCGATGGCCTTGGCGGCGCCGGTGGAGGTGGGCACCACGTTGAGCGCGGCGGCGCGGGCGCGGCGCAGGTCGCCGTGCGGGCCGTCCTGGAGGTTCTGGTCCTGCGTGTACGCGTGGATGGTGGTCATCAGACCCTTCTCGATGGTGAAGGTGTCGTGAATGACCTTGGCCATCGGCGCCAGGCAGTTGGTCGTGCAGGAGGCGTTGGAGATGATCGTGTGGCTGGACGGGTCGTAGTTCTTCTCGTTGACGCCCATCACGATCGTGACGTCCTCGTTCTTCGCCGGAGCGGAGATGATGACCTTCTTCGCGCCGTTCTCGGCGTGCACCTTGGCCTTCGTGGCGTCGGTGAACAGGCCCGTCGACTCCACGACCACGTCCACACCGAGGTCGCCCCAGGGCAGCTTGCCCGGGTCGCGCTCGGCGAAGACCTTGATCGCCTTGCCGTCGACCGCGATCTCGTCGCTCGTGGCCTTCACCTCGTAAGGCAGGCGGCCCAGGATGCTGTCGTACTTCAGCAGGTGGGCGAGCGTCGCGTTGTCGGTCAGGTCGTTGACCGCGACGATCTCGATGTCCTTGCCGCTGGCGGCCACAGCGCGCCAGAAGTTGCGACCGATGCGGCCGAAGCCGTTGACGCCTACGCGGATGCTCACGGGAACCGATCTCCTCGAAACCAGATGGCGGGCTGAAACCTCAACCACGAACCTTATCGGACCTAAATTGGTTTAGACCACTGCAGGTCCCCGCATGTGAATCAGCGTTCCGGAGGCACGTTTTGCGAGGTTCGAGTAAAGTGCCCGACTCATCGATGTAAATTCGTGCATTCTCTGGGGGCTGAGATGTCACACAAGCGGTCCGGCCTGCTGCCCGGACTCATTGTAGGCGTACTATCTGCGCTGGTCAGCGCGGCAGTGCTGGGGGCGGCCGTGCTGTTCCAGACCCGCCTGCCCGCCGCCGTGATCGCCTTCGGCAACGGCCATCCGCTGTCGCTGGCCTCGTCTCTCGTGGTCGCCCTGATCGTCGCCCTGGCGATGGGCGCGGTACGGCCCCGCAGCATCATCCTGATCCCCGTGGCCGCGCTGTACGCGGGCGGCGCCATGGCCGCGGGTCAGATCGCCGGCTCGTCGATCATGATCGGCTCCACCCTGCACACCCCGCCCGCCGAGCGCGGCCCCGCCGACCTGTCCGACATCACGCTGGACAACTTCTCCGCCGGCCTCCCCTACGCGCCCGCGCTCTACCGGGATCCGCTCTCGGTGTCGTGGGCGGCCTGGCTCTACATCGCCGTGGCCGCCCTCGCCGCACTGCTCCTGCTGACCCTGCGCGTGGTACGGGTCCGCCGCGCCCAGAGGGCCCAGGCGGCCGAGGCGGAGTCTGAGTCGGCGGAGCCGGAGTACCGCGCCCCGTTCGAGCCCGCCCAGGCCCCCACCCCGAAGCCGACAACGGACCTGTTCACCCCCCGCAACCCCACCAGGGACTGACCACCCCCACCCCACCAGCCCCGGGCCCCACCCCCGCCCCGCTGACAGACACACCGCAACCGTCTGCCGGCCCGCTGACAGGACACACCCCAACCGCCCCGCAACCCGCCGACGGGCGCCAAAACCCGGCAACATGCGCACGCCCGGCAACTCGGCAACCCACCGACGCGCGCACCCCGGCCAGCGCCCAACCCGGCGCCAACCAGCCAAGTGCTCCAACCAGCCGGTGGACCGCCTACGCACCCCGACCACCCGCCAACCGGCCACCGGCACCTAACGACCCAGCACGTCGCCTCTGGGCCCCCCTGCGCCGCGCACAGCCCCCCGCGAGTCCACGGCTCACGAGCGACCGACACTCGGACCACCAACGCTGCAGCCACTGGCCGCACACCAGTCACTCCAGCCACCAGCCGTCCACGCGACGCACCAGCCATCGGCACCCCGGCCAAGCCGACCACGGAGCCGGCCCAGAATGCGCGTCGTCACGGCGAGCACCCCGTGAGCCTTCACGACCGGCCATGACAGACGGCCACCCACGTCGGCGCGTGCGGCCCACCGTGCGCAGCCGTAAAGGATGGGCCTGAAGACCGGCGCGGCCCACCGTGCGCAGCCTTAAAGGATGGGCCTGAGGACCGGCGCGCAGCCGCAAGAGACGGGCTTGAAGCGCACACCGCAGCAGGTGACCGGGCCCCCACCAGGCACAGCCGCGGCATCTGGAGATCTAAAAAGTCACGGGGCCAGCATGTCGACGGTGAGATTGGCCTCGGTGTTGGGGATGCCCATGTCGGAGGCGCGCTTGTCGGCCATGGCCAGCAGGCGCCGGATCCGCCCCGCGATGGCGTCCTTGGTCAGCGGCGGGTCGGCGATCTGCCCCAGCTCCTCCAGAGACGCCTGCTTGTGCTCCACCCGCAGCCGCCCCGCCACCACCAGATGATCGGGCGCCTCGTCCCCGAGGATCTCCAGAGCGCGCTGCACCCGCGCTCCCGCCGCCACCGCCGCCCGCGCCGACCGCCGCAGGTTGGCGTCGTCGAAGTTGGCCAGCCGGTTGGCGGTGGCCCGGACCTCGCGGCGCATCCGGCGCTCCTCCCAGGCCAGCACGCTGTCGTGCGCCCCCAGGCGGGTGAGCAGCGCGCTGATGGCGTCGCCGTCGCGCACCACGACGCGGTCGACGCCGCGCACCTCGCGCGCCTTGGCGTGGATCTTGAGCCGCCGCGCCGAGCCCACCAGGGCCAGCGCCGCCTCCGGCCCCGGGCAGGTGACCTCGAGCGACATCGAACGCCCCGGCTCGGTGAGGGAGCCGTGCGCGAGGAACGCGCCGCGCCAGGCGGCCTCGGCGTCGCAGGCGGCCCCCGCCACCACCTGGCGGGGCAGGCCGCGCACCGGGCGGCCGTGGTTGTCGATGAGGCCCGTCTGGCGCGCGAGCGCCTCGCCGTCGCGGTAGACCCGCACGACGTAGCGCGAGCCCTTGCGCAGGCCGGCGGGCGCGAGCACCAGCACCTCGGCCTTGTGCCCGAACACCTCGCCGATGTCCTTGATCAGTCGCCGTGCGGTGGCGTTCGTGTCGAGCTCGGCCTCGATCACGATCCGCCCGCCCACCAGGTGCAGGCCGCTGGCGAACCGCAGCAGCGTGGAAACCTCCGCCTTGCGGCAGCACGGCTTCAGCACCGGCAGGCGGCTCAGTTCGTCTTTCACCACACCTGTCATGGCCATGCGTTAGTCCTCTCCCCCATCAGACCGGCTCTCAGCAGTCTCTCGCACCTTCGCGCCACGCCGACCAGGATCAACGCTTCTGGAGGAAAATCTCGTCCAGGACGGAGGCAAGACGTCGTGGGTCATGCCTCGGCGAGCCGTCCGCGGCGGCCACGTCGGCCATCACGAGCCGTGCGCCGAGCGCCGCCGCGGCCTTGTCCAGCGCACCGGGGTCGTCCACCACTCCGGTGTCGGCGAGCACGACGTCGATCGACAGGTCAGGAGCGTGCTGCCTGAGCACCTCCAGGTGTTGCTGGGGGGAGAAATCATCTGTTTCACCCGGCTGGGGCGCCAGGTTGAGGGTCACGAGCCGCTTGGCCTTGGTCGAGTGCAGGGCCCTGGCCAGCTCAGGCACCTTGAGATGCGGCAGCACGCTGGTGAACCACGATCCCGGCCCGAACACCACCCAGTCGGCCTCCTGCACCGCCTCGACCGCCTCGGGCCGCGCGGGCGGGTCCTCGGGCACGAGCGAGATCGCCTGCACCCGCCCAGGCGTCAGCGCGCACGCCACCTGCCCGCGCACGGTCGATCTGACGCCGTCGAGCTCCACCTCGGCCACGATGTCGAGCGGCACCGACGCCATCGGCAGCACCCGGCCGTGGGCGCCCAGCAGGCGTCCGACCCAGTCGAGCCCGGCCACGGGGTCGCCGAGCAGCTCCCACAGGGCCACGATGAGCAGGTTGCCGACGGCGTGCCCGTGCAGCTCGCCCTCGCTGCGGAAGCGGTGCTGCACCACCTCGCTCCAGGTGCTGCCCCACTCGTCGTCGCCGCACAGCGCGGCCAGCGCCATCCGCAGGTCGCCGGGGGGCAGCACGCCGAGCTCGCGCCGCAGCCGCCCGCTGGACCCGCCGTCGTCGGCGACGGTCACCACGGCGGTCAACCGGTCGGTCACCATCCGTAATGCCGACAGGGACGCGTAAAGCCCGTGCCCGCCGCCCAGCGCCACGACGTGCGGCCCGAACCCCGAGAACGTCCGCGTGTACGTCCCGCGCTCCGGCACCGGGTTGCCCGCGGCCGGCCGCGCGAGCCGCACCGGGCACACCTCACCCTCCGAGGCCGGGTCCGGGTTCTCCGCACGCCCCACACCGGCCCCCTCGGAACCCGTACTCTCAGCACGCCCTTCGGAGCCTGGACCCACCGCGTCCGAGCGGGTCACGGCGCCGGGAAGATCACCGTCCGCCGACCGCGACGAACCTGCCGCTGCGAAGTCTTCATCGGTCACTCCCGCCCCACATCCCGATGGCTCACCTGGACCTCCATCCCGCGGTCGCGCAGGCGGGCGCCGACCTGTTCGGCCATGGCCACGCTACGGTGCTTGCCGCCCGTGCAGCCCACCGCGAGCGTCGCGTAGCTCTTGCCCTCGCGCGCGTATCCGGCCGCGACCACCTGCAGGACCTCCTCGTACGCGTCGAGGAACTCCTTGGCCCCCGGTTGCCCGAGGACGTAGTCGCGCACGGGCGCGTCGAGCCCGTTCATCGGCCGCAGGTCCGGCACCCAGTGCGGATTGGGCAGGAACCGGCAGTCGACCACCAGGTCGGCGTCCACCGGCAGCCCGTACTTGAACCCGAAGGACACGACGTTGAGCCGCAGCCCCGGCCGGTCCTCGCCGCCGAAGTACGCGACGATCTTGTTGCGCAGGTCGTGGACATTGTGCGACGAGGTGTCGATCACCAGGTCCGCGTTGGCCCTGACCTCCCGCAGGATCCCCCGCTCACGGGTGATCCCGTCGACCAGCCGCCCCTCGCCCTGGAGGGGGTGCGGCCTGCGGACGTTCTCGAACCTGCGCACCAGCTCCTCGTCGCTGGCCTCCAGGAACACCACCCGCACCCGCACGCCGCGCCCCTCGAGCTCCTCGATGGCCGCGTTGAGGTCGGTGGTGAAGGCCAGGCTGCGCACGTCGACGACGGCCGCCACCTTGTCGGCCGCCAGCTTGACCTTGCCCGCCTCCTCCGCCATCGCGAACAGCAGCCCGGGCGGCAGGTTGTCGATGACGAACCAGCCCAGGTCCTCGAGCGCTTTGGCGGCTGTGCTGCGCCCCGCCCCGGACATGCCGGTGACGATGACGAACGCCGGCTCGGTGCTCATTGCCTCTCTCCGTCCCGCACGCCCTGCCCGGGCGCGCCACCATGGCGGAGGCACCCGGACACGCCGTGGCATCCTGGCGAGATCATGGTGACTCTCCCTTCAGTGTCGACACGATGACCTCGGCGATGGACGGGCCGATGCCGGGAACCTCGCACATTTCCGCGGCAGTGGCCTCGCGTAGCTTCTTCACGGAGCCGAAGTGTTTGAGCAGCGCCTGCCTGCGCGCCGGCCCGAGGCCGGGCACGCCGTCGAGCGCGCTCTCCTTCACCGTCTTGGACCTCTTGGAACGATGGTAGGTGATGGCGAACCTGTGTGCCTCGTCCCGCACGCGTTGCAGCAGGTAGAGACCCTCGCTTGAACGAGGCATGATCACCGGCTGGTCATCGCCGGGCAACCACACCTCCTCCAGCCGCTTGGCCAGCCCGCACACGGACACGTCGTCGATGCCGAGCTCGTCGAGCGCCCGCTGCGCGGCGGCCGCCTGGGGGCCCGCGCCGTCGACGACGACCAGGTTGGGCGGATAGGCGAACTTGCGCGGTTTGCCGGTCTCCGGGTCGATGGGGCCGTGGCCGGTGTCGTCGTCGGCGGCCAGCTCGCCGGTGGCCGAGCGTTCCTCCAGGTAGCGGCGGAAGCGGCGCATGATCACCTCGTAGATCGAGGCGACGTCGCCCTCCTTGGTCTTGACGGCGAAGCGCCGGTATTCGCTCTTGCGCGCCAGACCGTCCTCGAAGACGACCATCGACGCCACGACGTTCTCGCCCTGCAGGTGGGAGACGTCATAGCACTCGACGCGCAGCGGCGCCTGGTCGAGGTCGAGCGCGTCGGCGATCTCCTGCAGCGCCTTGCTGCGGGTGGTCAGGTCACTGGCGCGGCGGATCTTGTGCTGCGCCAGCGACTCCTTGGCGTTGCGCTCGACGGTCTCCATCAGCGACTTCTTGTCGCCGCGCTGCGGCACGCGCACCTCGACACGGGCCCGGCGCTGCTCGGTCAGCAGCTCGGCGACCGCGTCGTTGTCGGGCGGCAGCGCGGGCACGAGCACCTCGCGCGGCATCGAGTCGGGGCTCGCCTCGGCATACATCTGGAGCAGGAACTGCTCGACCAGCTCGCCGGGGGAGGTCTCCTCGACCTTGTCGACCACCCAGCCGCGCTGGCCGCGGATGCGGCCGCCCCGCACGTAGAAGACCTGAACGGCGGCTTCGAGCGGATCCTCGGCCAGCGCGATCACGTCGGCGTCGGTGCCCTCGCCGAGCACCACGGCCTGCTTCTCCAGCGCCCGCTGCAACGCCTGGATGTCGTCGCGCAGCCGCGCGGCGCGCTCGTACTCCTGCTCGCCGGCGGCCTCGCGCATCTCCTTCTCGAGGCGCTTGATGAAGCGGCCGGTGTTGCCCGCCATGAAGTCGCAGAAGTCCTCGGCCAGCTCGCGGTGCTCCTCCGGGGTGACCCGGCCGACGCACGGCGCCGAGCACTTGTCGATGTAGCCGAGCAGGCACGGGCGGCCGATCTGGCCGGCCCGCTTGAACACCCCCGCCGTGCACGTGCGCACCGGGAAGACCCGCAGCAGCAGGTCGACGGTCTCGCGGATGGCCCACGCGTGCGAATAGGGGCCGAAGTAACGCGTGCCCTTGCGCTTGGCCCCGCGCATGACCTGCACGCGCGGGAAGTCCTCGCCCATGGTGACCGCGAGGTAGGGGTACGACTTGTCGTCGCGGTATTTCACATTGAAGCGCGGGTCGAACTCCTTGATCCAGGAGTATTCGAGCTGCAGCGCCTCGACCTCGGTGCCGACGACGGTCCAGTCGACGTCGGCGGCCGTGGTCAGCATCGTCTGGGTCCGCGGGTGCAGCGCGGAGAAGTCGGCGAAGTACGAATTGAGCCGCTGGCGCAGACTCTTGGCCTTGCCGACGTAGATCACCCGGCCGTGCGCGTCCCTGAACCGGTAGACCCCCGGGGAATCGGGGATCGAACCCGGCTTGGGCCGGAAACTCAAGGGGGTGCCCGCTGATCTCGCCACGTTCAAAGACTAGTAGGCCCCACCGACAAGGTTGCCCGCCGCGCCTTCCCACCAGGCGCGGCGGGCCCTCCCTGAAAAGGGGCCCGCCTACGCGAGCGTGATCTGGTCGCCCTCGACCTTGATCTGCTGCGCGGGCAGCGGCTTGTCGGCCGGTCCGTCCTTGACCGAGCCGTCCGCGATGGCGAACTTGCTGTTGTGACACGGGCAGACGATCACCCCGTCCGAGACGCTGCCGACCGTGCACCCGTTGTGCGTGCACACGGCGCTGAACGCCTTGAACTCGCCCGAAGTGGGCTGCGTCACCACGATCTTCTGGTCCTTGAAGATCGTCCCGCCGCCGACGGGGATGTCGGCGGTCTTGGCCAGCGCCCCACCGGCTTGCGGCGCGCCGGACTGCGGGGCGCTCGACTCGGAGGCGGTGCCGGCGGACTGTGCGGTATCGGTGCCGCCGCCGCAGGCGGTGAGCGCCAGCGCGAGGCCGCCCGCACCGACGCTCGCGAACACTGCACGGCGACTCTGAAGGTCATCTCCCATGCGCTCACCCAACCGCACCTAGGTGAGAAATTCATGAGACGCGATCTACGCGAGCTTGATCTTGTCTCCGTCCACGGTGATCTTCTTCTCCTCAAGCGGCTCGCTCGCGGGCCCGTCCTTGACGGAGCCGTCGCTGATGTTGAACTTGCTGCCGTGACAAGGGCAGTTGATCGTCTTGTTCGCGACGGTGGCGACCGTGCAGCCCGCGTGGGTGCAGACCGCCGTGAACGCCTTGAACTCCCCGGCGGTCGGCTGCGTGACCACGATCTTCTCGTTCTCGAAGACCTTCCCACCGCCTTCGGGGATATCGGCCGTGTCAGCCAGCGCCTTGCCGCCGCCGCTCTTCGCCTCGGCCTTTTTCTTCTTCGGCGACGACGACTCCTCGGCGGGCTCCTCCGCCGGCGGTTCCGCACTCGCCTCCGTCGTCGGCGAGCCGTAGCTCGCACACGCCGTCAGAACCGCCGCGAGCCCGGCGCCGCCGGCGCCGAGCATCATCGCCCGGCGAGTCGTTTCCGTCATGGTGTGTTCCTCCCAGATTGGCTTTCACTTCAGGTACGGCCAGCGCCCTCGCGCCGGTTCAGCGTGCCCGAGCCCAATCCGGTTCTCTACGCATAAGTACGTGTTCAGCAGGCCACTTCACGCCGCCACTTCACCCGCCACTTCAGGCGACCACGATGCCGTCACCCTCGACCCTGACCTTGTAGGACGTCAGCGGGGCGCTCGCGGGCCCCTTGGTGGCCTTCCCGCTGTCGGCGGCGAACTCGCTGCCGTGGCAGGCGCACCTGATGACGTTCTCCTTGGGGGTGCTGACCGCGCAGCCCTTGTGCGTGCAGATCGAGCTGAACGCCATAAAGACCCCCTGCGTGGGCTGGGTCACCACGACCTGCAGGTCCTCGATCACCTTGCCCCCGCCCACGGGCACGTCGGCGACCTTGGCGATGACCTTGCCCTTGAGACTCGGCTGGGCCTTGGCATCTCCCCCGCCACACCCCGCCAACGCCAGCGCACACGCCGCAACCCCGGCCGCTCCCAGCACCTTACGCCGCCCGAACCCCGCTTCAGAGCCCACTTCAGGCCCTGTTTCAGGCACGGCTGCGCCCCGCTCCGTAACCGTCATGAACTGCCGACCCTCCGCGTCGCCGCTGACCCCCTGCAGGTCAAGCCGTTACCATCACCCAACCTTATTGCCGCCACCCCTCGGTCCCCTCGCCGGGTAGCACCCCACCCCACCGCTCAGCTGGCCACTCCACCCCACCCCCACCGCCCAGTCGGTCACTCCACCCCGCCACAGCCACCACCGCGCCGCACGACCGCCGGCACCTCACCGGCCCCCAACCATCGACCCCGACGACCGGCCCAGCCGTTTCCCAGCCACCCCTCACCGACGAGAAGACCCAGCAATCCCCAGCCACCCGACCAGCAAGCCGACCCAACAGCCCTCAACCAGCCACCCCAGCGAGGCGGCCAGCAGCCTTCAGCCATCCGCACCGGCAACGCGACCCAGCAGCCCTCAGCCGCTCACACCGGCGGGGCAGCCCCACAACCACCCCCACCAGCGAAACATCCCAGCACCCCCCAACCCTCGGCATCCCAGCAATCGGTTGCCGAGGCGAGAACTCGACTACCGCCCGGCGTGATCGACGGTCAGCGGGCGGTAGGCCGACGGTCAGCGCCGACGCCCACCCTGCCCATATGACTCTCACGACAGAACGCCCGGCCACGCCCCCCGTCAGACCCCGCTGGTGGCGGCGTCCCTGGGTGGCCCCTCTGGCGGTGGTGGCGATCGCGTTCGTCGCCTTCTCGCTGCCGCCCTACCTGTCCATGAACCCGGCCCAGTCCCGCGTGCCCGCCCCCGACTTCTTCCCACCCCACTTCGCGGTGCTGTCCCTGCACGTGATCTTCGGCTCGACCGCGATGATCACGTGCTGCCTGCAGATCTGGCCGTGGTTCCGCCGGCGCTATCCCCGCGCGCACCGCCGGATCGGCCGCGTGTACGTCTTCGGCGGCTGCCTGCCCAGCGGCGTGCTGGGCCTGATCGTGTCGGTGACCACGCCGTACTTCGGCCCGGTGACGGCGGCCAGCGGCGTCGTACTCGCAACCCTCTGGGTGGCCTGTACGCTGGCGGGCTGGCGGATGGCCAGGCAGCGCAGGTTCGTCGACCACCGCCGGTGGATGATCCGCAGCTTCGCCCTGACCCTGTCCATCATCACGAACCGCCTCTGGGGCGTCGTGTTCACCATCGCCCTGTCGCCCGAACTGGAGACAACCTTCCATGGCGACGAGACGCTGCTGGCGAGCATGGTGAGCGCGCTGAGCGCGTGGCTGGGCTGGGTGCTGCCGCTGCTGTTCGCCGAGTGGTGGCTGGAGCGCGGCGACGCCGCCAAGCGCCGCGCCCGCGCCGCCGCAAGCCGCCAAGCAGCCTGAACGCACACTTCGCCCCGCCACCCCCGGCCCACAGAACCGGCTTCGCCCCGCTACCACCCGCGCACAAGCTACGAACGTCCCCCAACTACCACCCCACGCGCAAAGCCCCGCAACCACCCCACGCACAAACTAGGAACATCCCCCCGCTACCACCCCACGCACAACTACAGGCACCGCCCAGCGCCACCGCGCACAACTACGAACGCTGCCCACGCCACCGCGCATGAGCACCCCACGTCCGCCCAACACCCGCCCGTGTGGACACCCGCATCTCTCCGGCATCACCACTTCGCGCGTAAGCACGAATATCGCCAGGCACCAGCACTCCGCGCCCAACCTCGTCCAGCACGACCACCCCACGTGGGCGCTGTCCCCCACCAGCAACGCCCACGCGGACACCCCGCGTCTGGCCGACACCCCCGTCCCCGGCACGCCCCGGACCCATCCCGGCCGTCCCGGACCGCTACGCGCGCACCGGGGTGCCGCAGCGGTCCGCACCGAGGCGGCCCCCGCCGGACGCCCCGATCAGCCACACCGCCAGAACTGCCGCCCGCACGAGGACACCCCCGTGCGGGACTCAGGCACGAGGACACCGCCCCATGCAGGACTCGCGCACGAGGACACCCCCCGTGCGCGACTCAGAAGGAGAGAATCTTCCGCAGGAAGCGGCCCGTGTGGCTCTCGTCCACCAGCGCCACCTCCTCAGGCGTCCCACTGGCGACCAGCGTCCCGCCCCGGGACCCGCCCTCGGGCCCCATGTCGATGATCCAGTCAGCGGTCTTGATCACATCGAGGTTGTGCTCGATCACGATCACCGTGTTACCGCCGTCGACCAGCCGCCCCAGCACCCCCAGCAGTCGCCGGATGTCCTCGAAGTGCAGCCCGGTCGTCGGCTCGTCCAGCACGTAGATCGTCCGCCCCGTCTGCCGCCGCTGGAGCTCCGAGGCGAGCTTGACGCGCTGCGCCTCACCCCCGGACAGCGTGGTCGCGGGCTGCCCGAGCCGTACGTAGCCCAGACCCACGTCGTTGAGCGTCTGCAGGTGGCGCTTGATCGCCGGGATCGCCTCGAAGAAGCCCAGGGCTTCCTCGATCGGCATGTCGAGCACCTCGGAGATCGTCTTGCCCTTGTAGTGGACCTCCAGCGTCTCCCTGTTGTAGCGGGCGCCGTGGCAGACCTCGCAGGGGACGTAGACGTCCGGCAGGAAGTTCATCTCGATCTTGATGGTGCCGTCGCCCGCGCACGCCTCGCAGCGCCCGCCCTTGACGTTGAAGCTGAAGCGCCCGGGCTGGTAGCCGCGCACCTTCGCCTCGGCGGTGGCCGCGAACAGCTTGCGGACGTGGTCGAACACGCCCGTGTACGTGGCCGGGTTGGAACGCGGCGTGCGCCCGATCGGCGACTGGTCGACGTGGACGACCTTGTCCACGTGGTCCATGCCGTTGATCCGCGAGTGCCGCCCCGGCACCGTGCGGGCGCCGTTGAGCTCCTTGGCCAGCGCGTTGTAGAGGATGTCGTTGACCAGCGTCGACTTGCCCGACCCCGACACACCCGTGACCGCCGTGAACACGCCCAGCGGGAAGTCGATGTCGACACCCTTGAGGTTGTGCTCGCGCGCCCCCTTGACCGTGATCTGCCGCTTCCTGTCGCGCTTGCGGCGCTTGGCCGGGATCGCGATGCTCTTGCGCCCGGACAGGTACTGGCCGGTCAGCGACTCCTCACTGCTCAGGAGGTCCTGGACGGTGCCGGACACGACGACCTGGCCGCCGTGCTCGCCGGCGCCGGGGCCGATGTCGACGACCCAGTCGGCCGCCGCGATCGTGTCCTCGTCGTGCTCGACCACGATCAGCGTGTTGCCCATGTCGCGCAGCCTGACGAGCGTGTCGAGCAGTCGCATGTTGTCACGCTGGTGGAGCCCGATGGACGGCTCGTCGAGCACGTACAGGACGCCGACCAGGCCGGAGCCGATCTGCGTGGCCAGCCTGATGCGCTGGGCCTCGCCGCCCGCCAGGGTGGCGGCGGCGCGGTCCATGGTCAGGTAGTCGAGGCCGACGTCGAGCAGGAAGCCCATGCGGGCGTTGATCTCCTTGACCACCCGCTCGGCGATGTGCATGTCGCGGTCGGACAGCTTGAGCCCGGCCAGGAACTTCGCGCACTCGCCGATCGACATGGCCGCGACCTCGGCGATCGACTTGTCGGCGACGGTGACCGCCAGCGTGACCGGCTTGAGCCTGGCGCCCTTGCAGGCCGGGCACGGGATCTCCCGCATGTAGCCCTCGAACCGCTCGCGGGTCGAGTCGCTCTCCGCCTCGGCGTGCCGGCGCTGCACCCACGGGATGACGCCGTCGTAGGTGGTGTAGTAGGAGCGCTGGCGGCCGTAGCGGTTGCTGTAGCGTACGTGGACCTGCTCGTCGTGGCCGTACAGCAGCGACTTCTGCGCCTTCTTCGGCAGCTTCTCCCACGGCGTGTCGAGGGTGAACCCGACCGTGTGGCCGAGCGCCTCGATCAGCCTGACGAAGTATTCGCTCGTGTGGCCGCCGGACCAGGGGTGGAGCGCGCCGTCGCCGAGCGTGCGCTCGGGGTCGGGCACCACCAGGTCGGGGTCCACCTCCATCTTCGTGCCGAGGCCTGTGCACTCGGGGCAGGCGCCGAACGGGGAGTTGAACGAGAACGAGCGCGGCTCCAGCTCCTCGAACGACAGGTCGTCGTAGGGGCAGTAGAGGTGCTCGGAGTAGAACCGCTCCCGGTTGGGGTCGTCCTCCGGCAGGTCGACGAACTCGAGCGTGATCGTGCCGCCGGACAGCTGCAGCGCGGTCTCGACCGAGTCGTTGAGCCGGCGCCGCGCCGACTCCTTGACCGACAGGCGGTCGACGATGACCTCGATGTCGTGCTTCTCGTACTTCTTCAGCTTCGGCGGCTCTTCCAGCCGCACGACCGTGCCGTCGACCCTGGCCCTGGCGAAACCCTTGGTCTGCAGCTCGCGGAACAGCTCGGCGTATTCGCCCTTGCGGCCCCTGATGACCGGCGCGAGCACCTGGAAGCGGGTGCCCTCCTCCAGGTCCATCACGCGATCGACGATCTGCTCGGGCGTCTGCCTGGCGATCGGCCGCGCGCACACCGGGCAGTGCGGCTTGCCGATGCGCGCCCACAGCAGCCTCAGATAGTCGTAGACCTCGGTGATCGTGCCGACGGTCGAGCGCGGGTTCTTGCTGGTGGCCTTCTGGTCGATCGACACCGCGGGCGACAGGCCCTCGATGAAGTCGACGTCGGGCTTGTCCATCTGGCCGAGGAACTGGCGGGCGTACGCCGACAGCGACTCGACGTAGCGCCGCTGGCCCTCAGCGAAGATCGTGTCGAAGGCCAGGCTCGACTTCCCGGAGCCGGACAGGCCGGTGAAGACGATCAGCGAGTCTCGCGGCAGGTCGAGCGAGACGTCCTTGAGGTTGTGTTCTCGTGCACCACGCACGATCAGGCGGTCTGCCACGGCGATCCCGGAGGTCAAAAGGCGGATAGGTCCACGGGGGATGGTAGACGGAGGCTCCGACAATTTCGGCGGACCGTTGCCCGGCCCCCGAAAATCCGTCCCTCACAGGTTACGGCCATCTCCCACCCCGGCAGGAGCCCTTCCACATTCAACCAGCTGACCTGCGGCTTTATGCCGGGCGCCAGCCCACGCCCCCAACTGACGAAATATCCAGACATGACCGTCCTACTCGCGCTGCAGGCCGAGCTGGCCTCGGCCACCGGCCGGCTGCTGGCCACCGCCGCGTCCCTGTCCGACGCCGACCTCGCCGAACCCTCCCTCCTGCCCGGCTGGACCAGAGGACACGTGCTCGCCCACGTCGCGCAGAACGCCGACTCCCACCTCAGCCTCCTGACCTGGGCGAAGACGGGCGTCAGAATCCCACAGTACGCCTCCCACGAGGCCAGAACCGCCGCGATCGAGCCGTGCCCATGGTCGCGCTCACACGGGGCTCCGCTGGTCACGCAAGCTGCCGCTCTCCGCCCCAGGGTCGCCGCTCCGGCACCACCCGCCCGGCCGCCCGGCACCTGGCCGGCCTCGAGGAAGGCGCGGCCCGCCTGGCCGCCGCCGTCCGCGACCTGCCACAGGACCGCTAATCCGCCCGGGTGGAGGGCATGCGCCCGCCCGAGCACCCCGCCTGATACCTCCTGGTACGCCGCCTGCGCGAGATCGGCCTCCACCACGTGGACCTGGCCGCCGGGTACGGCCCCGCCGACTGGCCCGAACCGTTCGTCCTGCGCGAACTCCACGACTGCCGCGCCTGCCGGCCGCACGCCCGCGGCACGGTGAGCGAGATCATGCTCAAGAACCCGTCGGGCGAGATCGCCGCCAGGTGGCCCGGCCTCGGCTCCGGCCCCACGGTCGAGGGCGCGCCGGCCGACATGCTGGCCTGGCTGACCGGCCGGTCGAGGGGTGAGGGCGTTACCCTGGTGCCAGTGGGGCAGTCGTTCACGCCCGCGAGCGCGGGCCTTCCGGAGCCGCCGCCGTGGCTGACGATGCCGGCCCCCGCTGATCTGCCCACGACACCCCCGAAGGACTACCCATGACCTACACAGGTGACGTCCAGGTCGGCGGCCCCGCCGACGTGCGCGAGCTGCCCGCGCTCACGATCTACAAGCTCGCCGTCGGCCCGTTCGACAACAACGCGTACCTGCTGCGTTGCTCGGAGACCGGCGACGGGCTGCTGATCGACGCGGCCGCCGACGCCGACCGGCTGCTCGCCCTGATCTCCGACCGGCCGGTCGGAGAGATCGTCACGACCCACCAGCACGGCGACCACTGGCAGGCGCTGGAGCAGCTGACCAAGGTCACCGGCGCCGAGGTGATCGCTCACCCGCTCGACGCGCCCGCCCTGCCCGTGCCGGTGGACCGCACGGTCGAGCACGGCGACACCATCACCGTCGGCGCCGTCACGCTGGAGGTCATCCACCTGCGCGGCCACACGCCTGGCTCGATCGCCCTGCTGTACGACGGCGGCGAGGCGGGGCACCACCTGTTCACCGGCGACTCGCTGTTCCCCGGCGGCGTCGGCAACACCCAGAAGGACCCGCAGCGCTTCACCCAGCTCTACAACGACGTGGTGGAACGCATCTTCGACCGCCTCCCCGACGAGACCTGGGTCTACCCGGGCCACGGCAAGGACACCACCCTCGCCACCGAACGCCCGTCCCTCCCCGAATGGAAGTCTCGCGGCTGGTGATCTAAGCGCCATCTTTCAAGGCAGGCCGCACTGTTTTGGACGGACTTGCGCGGCCTGCCGCTTAGGGACGACGCGTCTGAGAACGAGGGGCGCCTCTTCCGCGAAGGTGCCGCCCTCTCGACGCCGCCTTGGTCAGGCTCACCACGGAGTCGGCCCAGAACGCGCGTCGTCACGGCGAGCAGCCCGTGAGCCTTCACGACCGGCCATGACAGACGGCCACCCACGTCGGCGCGTGCGGCCCACCGTGCGCAGCCGTAAAAGCTGGGCCTGAAGACCGGCACGCGGCCCACCATGCGCAGCCGTAAAAGATGGGCCTAGGGATGGGTGGAGAGGACGTGGAGGATGCGGTCGGCGGCGAGGGCGGGGTCGTCGGCCAGGCCGACGACCTCGCCCCACGACCACCGATAGAACCATCCTTCGGACATCGGCACGCAGTCGACCGTCTCCGCCAGCAGCGCCGTGTCGGGGTCGCTGATCCGCAACGCGGGCGGGTAGGGCCGGAGCGTGGCCGTCAGCCCGCGTTGCTCCAGCTCCGTGGCCAGCTTGCCGAGATAGTACGTGCGCGTGTGCTCGCGCGGCGTAGCCGACATGGCTCCATCAAAGCCGAAGTAAGACGAAAAATCCCGGTCAGTTGTTAATACGTTCGGCCTCGCGGCGCTGCTCCCGCTTGTAGACCAGCACCCGCAGAGGGATCGCCGCCACGAGCGCGATCTGCATGCTCGCGCCGATCTTGATCGGCATGTCGCCGCCCTCGGGCCAGGCCACCCAGAAGGTCAGGAACGCCACGTTCACCATGATCCAGCCCAGGACGCCCGCCAGGAGCTGGCCCTTCGGCTTGGGGTACTCGATCCGGCTGACCATCAGCCACGCCACGGCGAGCACGGCCAGCAGGGACCAGACGCTCGGCTGGAACAGCAGCACGATGGAGATCACGGTCATGGCCCCCATGGGGATGGGCAGGCCCATGAAGTCGCCGCTCTTGGTCTTGACGCAGGCGAACCTGGCCAGGCGTACGACGCCGGCCACCAGCACGGCCGCCGCCGCCCCGACCACCATCGGGAACGGCACCTCTTTGGTGAATCCGCCCCAGATCACGACCATGAACGCGGGCGCGAACCCGAAGCTGATGACGTCGGCCAGGTTGTCGAGCTCGGCGCCCATCGCGGAGGCTCGGAAACGCCGCGCCACGAGGCCGTCGAACAGGTCGCACGTCGCGCCGATGAGCAGCAGCACGATGGCGGTGGCGAAAGAGCTGGGAACGGGCGTGAAATGACCGCCGGCGACCGTCAGCTGCTGGATCGCGGAGTAGGCCAGCACGCACACCGCGAGGAACCCGCAGACCGCGTTGCCCAGCGAGAGGGAGTCCGCGGCGGACAGGCGGAACGCCTTGCCGACGGGACCACGAGGTTCTTCCTCATCCGCCTGCCAACTGCCGGCGTCAGCCGCGGTCAATTCTGGTCACCCCCGCAACCGTCTTCTCACCCACGGACACCGCGGGAGAGATCCCTTCGGGAAGGTAGATGTCGACGCGCGATCCGAACCTGATGAGCCCGATCCGCTCGGCCTGCGCCACCTTCGCACCGCTGCTCACGTATGGCACGATCCTGCGCGCCACCGCGCCCGCGATCTGCACCATCTCGATGTCGCCCAGCGTGGTCTCGAAATGCCACACCACGCGTTCGTTCTGGTCGCTGTCCTTGTTGAACGCCGGCAGAAACCCACCTGCCACATGCTGCACGGAGGTGACATTTCCCGCAAGAGGGGCCCGATTGACGTGTACGTTCAGCGGGCTCATGAAGATCGCGACCCTGGTGCGGCCGTCCGGCCACGGGTCGATGCTCTGCACCACGCCGTCGGCGGGCGACAGGACGCGTCCCTCGCCCGGAGTCCGGTCAGGGTCGCGGAAGAACCAGAGCATACCGCCGGTGAGTGCGCTCAGCGGCACCGCCGCGAGCGCCCAGCGCCGGTCTCGGCGCGTCAGCAGCGCGGTGGCGGCCGCCGCGGCCACCGTCGGGAGGAGCCACGGGGAGACCCCGCGTGCGAGCCTGACGCGGCTCGACTTGGCAGAATCGTCTGACACGTACAACCTTTGATGGTGACTGGATTGGGCGCTTTGCCGTGATGTTACAGAACTAGCAACTATTACACGGCACAACTACACAAGCAAAGCGCCTCGAAGCCCTTTTCGCTAGACCTGCTCCGGGTGCGGTTCCTCGCCCTTGCGCGCGTCGATGCGGGCCTTGATCAGGCTGGCCACGGTGGTGATGACCATGGTGGCGCCGATGACCGAGAGCGACACCCAGATGGGAATTTCGGGCGCCCAGGAGACATGGCTGGCGTGCAACGCCTCCAATATCAGCTTAACCCCGATGAACCCCAGGATGAACGCCAAACCATAGCTGATGTAGACCAGTCGCTGCAGCAGCCCGCCCAGCAGGAAGTAGAGCTGACGCAATCCCATCAGGGCGAACGCGTTGGCCGTGAAGACGATGAACGGGTCCTTGGTGAGCCCGAAGATCGCCGGAATCGAGTCGAGCGCGAAGAGCAGGTCGGTGCTTCCGATCGCGACCATCACGATGAGCATCGGGGTCACCATGCGCCGGCCGTCGATCTTGACGGTGACCTTGGAGCCGACGTACCCGTCGGTGGTGGGGAAGGCCCTGCGCACCCACCGCAGCACGACGTTCTCGTTGAACTCCTCTTCCTCACCCTTGAGGTGCTGGCGGATGAGGTTGATCGCGGTGTAGACGAGGAAGGCGCCGAACACGTAGAAGAGCCAGCTGAAGCGCTCCAGGGCGGCGGCCCCGAGCGCGATGAAGATACCGCGCATCACCAGCGCGAGCAGGATGCCCACGAGCAGCACCTTGTGCTGATATTGGCGTGGCACGGCGAATCTGCTCATGATGATGAAGAAGATGAAGAGGTTATCGACGCTCAAGCTGTATTCGGTGATGTAGCCGGCGAAGAACTCACCGGCCTTGTCTCCCCCGACCGTGGCCCACAGGAGCACTCCGAACACAATGGCGAGGGCGACATAGAAGGTCACCCAGTATCCGGCCTGCCGCATGGAGAACTCTCGGGCTTCTCCACGGTCGACTATCCACAAGTCAATGGCGAGGACGACAAGGAGACCGCCGATCACGGCGATCCAGGCCCACACGGGTACAGTCACGTCAAGACCCTCCGGCACGCACGACTCATTGCCGGAGGTCTCTCCCGCCCGCTGAAAACCGCGGACCGGCAGCCCCGGGGGCCCCGTGGAGCGGGGCTGCACCGTGATGACGAGGCTGTCGCGAAGGGATACTCCCCTCCCTAACCCAGGCAGTATATGAGAACCGTTCGGCGCGGCCTAATCATCCTTTGGATCTTGACCACCGTAAACGGCCAGCACGCTCTCGACGGCGTCGTCGTCCCCGGGCATCTCCAGCCCCCGCCGCGCAGCCGCCGCGGCCAGCGTTTCCGCAGCTCCGGGAGCTACGAGCGCCTGTACGGCCCGGCGCAGCGCCTCAACATCCCCGGGTGGAACCAAGATCCCAGCATCCCCCAAAATTTCTGGAATTCCACCCACATCGGATGCTATTGCCGGCGTTCCCGACATGAGCGCCTCGCGGAGGGTCAGCGGCTGGCCCTCCCACCGGCTCGGCATCACCAGCACGACGGCGGCCCCGAGCAGGTCGGGCACGTCGTCCCGGTTGCCGAGCAGCACCACGGGCAGGCTCTCGGCCTGGATCCTGCTCTGCAGCTCCCCGCGCAGCGGCCCGTCCCCCGCGACCACGAACAACGGCTGCTCGGACGGCCACGGCCCGGCGGCGACGTCGAGCAGCGTCTCGAGCCCCTTCTGCTGGGCCAGCCGGGCGATCGTCAGCAGCACCGGCCGGTCGCCCGCACCCAGCTCATCCCGGACCTGCCGCGGGGTGCGTGCCACCGGCCGGAGCCCGGGCGCGGGCACCACGGCGGCCCGCACGTCGCGGGCCCCGAGCCGGGCCATGCCCGCACCGAGGTCCGGCGAGACGACGAGCACGTGATCGGCCCGCCGCGCCACGATGCGCTCCAGGACCCCGTAGACGAGCCCGACGAACCCTCCGGCGGTCAGCGCGTTGTGCAGGGTGACCACCAGTCGCGGCCCGCCCCGCTGCCCGAGGGCGGCCAGCGCCCCGGCCCGCAGCCCGTGGGCGTGCACGACGTCGGCGTCCCGGGTCAACCGCCTGATGGCGAGCACGGTGCGCAGGTCGTTCGCGGGATGCGGCCGGTCAGAGACGGCCACCGCCGCGAACCGCGCCCCGGCACGACCGTAGGAGAACTGCTCCTCGACGCTGCGCGGCCCGATGACGGCCACCTGATGCCCGCGCCGCACCAGCCCTTCGACCAGCATCCGGACATACCTCCCGGTGCCGCCGGACGTGGTGCCCAGCACGAAAGCCACCCGCACAACCCGCTCCTTCCTCGCCGCTCCCGACCGCCGGGCCACGGAGCGGCCCGCTCAACCCGGCCCGCTCAGCCCGGCCAACTCAACCCCGCCTGCTCAACCCCGCCCTCGCGCTCTCAACCCCGCCCACCCCGGCGCAGCAGCCCGGCCACGGCGCCGGCGTCGGCGCGATCGACCAGGGCCACGACCACGGCCCCCACCACCAGCGCGACGGCGGCGGCCAGGACGGTGGCCCCCACGTTGGGCCAGATGCCGCTCGCCCCGACCAGCCCCACCACGCCGGTCCCTGCCAGGTAACCCAGGAAACCGCCCCCGGCCGCCGCGACCGCCGCCCGGGGCAGGCCCGCCAGCGCCGCGCTCCCCCGGGCGCGGACCACGGAGCCGAGCAGCAGCGCCCCGCCCACGCTCATGCCGACGCTCATGCCGAGCGCCAGGCCGCCGATCTTCCACCCCCCGGGCAGCGCCAGCGCGAAGACCGCCTGCGCGACCGTCGCCACCACCCAGGCCGTCACGGTCCCGGTGGCGACCTCCCGGCCGCGGCCGGCCGCGTAGAGGACCCGGCTCAGGTGAGCGATCAGCCCGTATCCGACCAGGCCCGGCGCGAACAGCGCGATGGCGTGGGCCAGCTCGGACGGGTCCACCTGGGTCTTGATCCCGAGGAACACCACCGCTCCCGGCCCCGACGCGGCGGCCAGCACCCCGGCGGCCAGCCCGGACACCAGCACCACGGCCCGCGTGGTGCGCGCCGCCAGCTCGGCGAACGCCCGCGGCTCGCCGGCCAGCGCGGACAGCCGGGGGAACGCGCTGGTGGCGATGGGCACGGCCAGCACCGCGTACGGCACCAGGTAGATCGCCCACGCGTAGTTGTAGACGACGATGGCGCCGTTGCCGATCGCATGGTTGGACAGCACCAGCACCACGATCGTGGCGGCCTGCTGGGCGAGGAGCGCGGCGATCCCGGCGAAGGCGAGCCGGCGCACCTGCCCGGCCACCCCCTCGGGGAAGCGCAGGATGGGCCGCCATCTCAACCCCAGCCGGGCCGTGGGCCCGATCACGGCCAGCACCAGGGACAGCACCCCCAGGCTGGTCCCCAGCGACAGCGCCAGCTCGGCCGGGCCCAACAGCGACTCAGGGTTGCTGTCGCCACCGCTGAGCGGCACGAACAGCAGGTAGGCCACGATGACCACGATGCTGGACACGAGGGGCGCGACCGCGGGCCCGGCGAAGCGCTTGTGCGCCTGCAGCACGCCGTAGAGCACGACGGCGACGCCGTAAAGGGGGATCTGGGGCGCGAAGACGACCAGCATCCGGGTGGCGACCGCGGTCACCGCGCTCATGTCGCACCCTTTGATCGGGGAGCCGAAGAACAGCCCGATGACCGGCCCGGCGAACAGCGCGGTGAGCACGGCCAGCGGGACGAGCACCACGACCACCCACGTCAGCAGCGCCGAGCTGATCCACCCCACCCGCTCGCCGGTCTCCCGGTCGTCGTCCGAGGCCCGGGCGGCGAGCACCGGGACGACCATCCCGGCCAGGGCCCCGCCGACGACCACCTCGAACACGATGTTGGGGATCTGGTTGGCCGTCATGTAGGCGGTCGAGAGGCAGTTGGTCCCCACCGTCTGGGCGAAGGCGTACTGCTTGGCGAACCCGGCGACACGTGCCAGCACCGTGATGGCCCCGATGAGCATGGCGCCGCCCGCGACCCCTCGCGCCGTCACCACTGCCACCCGGCCTCCCCAGCCCCGCGCCCGATCGCGCCGACGCAGAACATCCTGGCAGGTCGTACCGACAAACGAGCGGTCACACAGGGTCGACCGGACGGCGGCCGAGCATGTCGAGGCGGTTGAGCACGGGGTTGCCGGCGATGACCTTGGTGAAGCTGACCTTCTCCGCGGCGGCGGTCAGCGCCACCACGGTGCCCAGCAGGACGTAGCGGCCCGGACGGCCCAGCTTGGTGACGGCGGCGAGCCCGAGCAGGGCGCCCAGGGAGTTGGCCCCGGCGTCGCCGAGCATGGCGCGCTCGCCCAGGTCCTCCGGCAGCAGCGCCGCGGCGGCCCCCAGCGGCACGGCGGCCAGCGCCGCGGCGGCGGGCGAGTCGCGGAAGAGGGCGGCGGCCAGCAGCGGCCCGCCGGTCAGCAGGCCCACCTTGATGGCCCGGCCGGGGCGCAGGTCGAAGAGGTTGGCGAGGTTGGCGGCGCCAGCGATGGCGGCGCCGTTGACCAGGGTGTCGACCGGTCCCTGCGAGACGAGGGCCGCGGCGCCGAGCCCGGTGGCGCCGATGCCGAGGATCTTGACGGCGCCGCTGGTGACCTCGCCCCGGGCGAGCGCGGTCAGGTGGCCCTTGAAGCCCTTGGACGACGTGGTGCCGTACAGGTCGTCGTAGGCGCCGAGCGCGCCGCTGCCCGCGCCCGCGACGAGCGCTGCCAGGCGCAACCTCCCCGGCAGGCCGGGCGTGAGCGCGGCCGCCGTGCTCGCCCCCGCCACGAACGCGGGGCCTTCGAGCAGCGTGATGGGCTCGCCGCGGTGGTTCTTACGCGTCCAGCGGCCGCTCAGGTCGGCCGGCTTGTTGCGGGTGAACGCGGCGTACGCGACGCGGGCGGCCGCGGCGCCGATGGCGGCACCGGCGATCGCGTAGAGGAGGCCACGGGCCTGGGTGGCAGGCATGTCAGCTCCCTGACTGGGTGGTGGGGGACGGAGTGGCGGTCGTCACCGTGGGCAGCATCGCCGAGGCGCCCTTGCCGATGCCGTACTGGCCGGCACGCCCGTTGAGCTGCTCCCGGAGAGAGTAGACGATCGCGACCCGGCCCGCGGGCATGTCGGCGGTATCGACCGAGCTGACCCTCTTGGAGACCTCGCCGTCGTCGCGCAGGGCAGCGATCGGGTCGCCGGGCGCGGCGGGAGTCGCGACGGTCCCGGCCAGCACCGTGCCTTTGCCCGCCAGGTCGAGCCCACCGGCCACGGAGACGAGCGCGCCCGCCTGGACCTCGGCGCTCTCGCCCTCGTACGGCTTCTCCGGCGCGAGTATGACGGCGAGCGTGGCCCGCTTGACCGGGTCGCCGTCCGTGGTGAGCAGCCCGCCCGTCTCGAAGGAGCTGACGACGTCGGCGGTGGCCGGGTTGGGGGTGTTGGCCTGTGCCTGGTCGGGGGTGACGAAAGCGGCCGAGAGCAGCGTGGCGGCCCGGTCCCAGGAGGTGGCCGTGGCCGGGAAGATCATGTTGGCCGGCTTGAGCTGGTTGACCAGGCCGTCCAGCACGCCGACACCCTTGGGGTCGAGGAACTTCTCCGTCAGCGAGACCCGCCCGGAGATCTCCGCGCCCGCCTGCGTGAGCACCTGCTGCGCGGCCTCGCGAACGGTGCTGCTGGAGCCGGGCGTCTCCACAAGGAGCACCCGCTGGCCCGTCAGGTCGCCCGCCACCAGGTCCGGCGTCAGGGCCGTGATGAGCGCGTCGTTGCCGGACTCGCGGCCCTGCAGCGTGTCGAGCTGCGTCCGCAGCTCCTCCTTCGACTTGGTGAGCTGGGCGGCCACCTCCTGCGCCGACTTGACCGCGGGCTCCTGCAGCAGCGTGGTGCCCAGCACGATCCCCACCGCGAGCGCCAGGAAGATCGCGACGATGGAGACGAGGTGATAGCGAAAATCGATCACGAGAAAAGTCCGACCAGCCAGAAGATGAAGGCGTTCCAGGCATCTTGCAGACCGTTCAGCCAGGTCTGGCCGATCGGTGTGAGGTTGAGTGCGACGGTCATCGTGATCAGCGCCGCGATCACGAGCAGGAGCAGCTGCGGGGTGGAGATGCGGCTGCGGTAGAGCCTGCTCACGCCCTTGGCGTCGATGAGCTTGCTACCGATGATCAGCCGGGTGAGGAAGGTGCTGGCCATGCCCGGGCGTCCCTTGTCGAGGAACTCCTCCAGCGTCCCATGGGTGCCGACGGCCACGATCAGCTCGGCACCCTTGTCATCGGCCAGGAGCATCGCGATGTCCTCGCTGGTGCCGGTGGCGGGGAAGATCACCGCCTCGCGGCCGAGCTGGTGGACGCGCTCCAGGCCCGGCGCCCTGCCGTCGCGGTAGGCGTGTACGACGAGCTCGGCGCCGCAGGTCAGGGCCTTGGTGGAGACGGAGTCGAAGTCGCCCACGATCACGTCGGGCAGATAGCCGGCCTCCATGAGCGCGTCGGCCCCGCCGTCCACGCCGACGAGGACGGGACGGTATTCGCGGATGTAGGGGCGGAGGGTGGCGATGTCTTCCTTGTAGTGATAGCCGCGCACCACGATGAGGACATGCCTGCCCTCCATGGGGGTGCGGATCTCAGGTACGCCGACTCCGTCGATGAGCAGCTTGCCCTCACCGCGGACGTACTCCATGGTGTTGACGGCGAAGGCCTCGATCTGCACGGCGAGCCCGGCGCGGGCCTCGGCCATGGCCGACTCGACGGCCTCGACGGTCTGCTCGCTGCCCTTGCCGACGATGTCGTCGTCGAGGTAGACCACGCCGTCGCTGACGCGTACGACGTCGCCGTCCTTGACGCGTTCGAACAGCTCCTGATTGACGTTGTCGACGAACGGCACGCCCGCTTCGAGCAGAATCTGGGGCCCCAGGTTGGGGTAGCGGCCGCTGATGCCGCAGGCGACGTTCACCACCGCCGCGGCACCGCATGCGACGAGCGCCTCCGCACTGACCCGGTCAACGTCAACGTGGTCGATAATCGCAATTTCTCCGGGTTGGAGGCGCTTTGTCAGCCTCTTGGTCCGCCGGTCGATTCTCGCCACTGCCGTTACACCTGGAAGGTCTCCGACCTTCCGGCCGCGGAGGCCCGGCATCTTGCTTCCCGGAACCTTCATCAAGACCATCCTGCCAGAGCGAAACAGCGCAGAGGCCACGCATGACGCGGCGTGTCCGCTATGTCACCCAGGATCACCTGTCTGCCGCGGCCAGCCCCAGGAGTTCTTCCGCGTGGGCTCTGCCCAATTCGGAGTCCTCCAAGCCCGCCAGCATGCGGGAGAGCTCGCGTACCCGGCCCTCGTGGTCGAGCGTGACCACGCCGCTGCGCACGACACTGCCGTCACTCGCCTTCTCGACCACCAGATGCTGGTCGGCGAACGCGGCGACCTGCGGCAGGTGAGTGACCACAATCACCTGCGCGGTGCGGGCGAGCCTGGCCAGCCGACGCCCGATCTCGACCGCGGCCTTGCCGCCGACACCCGCATCCACCTCGTCGAACACGAACGTCGGCACCGGGTCCGCCCCCGCGAACACCACCTCGATCGCGAGCATGACCCGGCTCAGCTCGCCGCCGGAGGCGCCCTTGTTGAGCGGCAGCGGCGGCGCGGCGGGGTGGGCGGCCATCCGGAGCTCCACCTCGTCACGGCCCTCGGGGCCGAACTCCTCGCTCTGGCTGAGCTGCACCACGACCCTGGCATGGGGCATGGCCAGCGCCGTCAGCTCCTCGGTCACGGCCCGGCCGAACCGCTCGGCGGCGCTCTGGCGCACCCTGGTGAGCTCGGCGGCCAGGTCGGTGAGCCGCGCGGTCAGCTCCTCGTGCTCGCGGGTCAGCTCCTCGATGCGCTCGTCGTCGCCCTCCAGCTCGGCCAGCCGCGTGGCGGCCTGCTGCGCCCAGGCCAGGACACCCGCGCTGTCCTCCGCGTATTTCCTGATCAGCCCGGACAGCACGGAGCGGCGCTCCTGCACCGCCGCCAGCCGCGCCGGGTCAGCCTCGATCGACTCCGCGTAGGCCGCCAGGTCGGTGGCCACGTCGGAGATCAGGTAGCCGGCCTCGGCCAGCCGGTCGGCCACGGAGGCGAGCTGGGGGTCGAAGTCGCGTACGGCCTCCACTGCCGTACGCGCCTCGCCGAGCAGCGAGATCACGTCGTGGGGGCTTCCCGCCGCCTCCATGGGGTCGCCGAGCAGCGCGGTGTGCGCGGTGGTGGCGGCGCTGCGCAGCGCGTCGGCGTGCGAGAGCCGCTCCTCCTCCCCGCGCAGCTCGGTGTCCTCGCCCGGCTTGGGGTCGACCTTCTCGATCTCCTCCAGGCCGAACCGCAGCCGGTCGGCCTCCTGCGTCCGCTCCCTGGCCCTGGTGGTCAGCTCCTCGAGCAGCGCGCCGACCTGCTTGTGCCGCTTGTACGCCTGCGAGTACGCCCGCAGCGGCTTGACCAGCTCGTTTCCGGCATAACGGTCGAGCGCCGCGCGCTGCCTGGCCGGCTGGAGCAACCGCTGCTGATCCATCTGCCCGTGCACGGCCACCAGGTCGTCGGCGAGGTAGGTCAGGGTGCCGACGGGCACCGTACGCCCGCCGAGCCAGGCTCTGGACCTGCCCTCGGCCGAGACGGTGCGCGAGATGATCAGCTCGCCGTCCTCGACCTCGCCGCCGATGTCCTCGACCTGCTGGGAGACGCGCCCGCCCGGCTTGATGACCAGCGTGCCCTCGACGCGCACCCGATCGGCCCCCGGGCGGATGCGCGAGGGGTCGGCCCGGCCGCCGAACAGCAGCCCGAGCCCGGTCACGACCATCGTCTTGCCCGCGCCGGTCTCGCCGGTGACCACGTTGAAGCCCGGCGAAAGCTCGAGCACGGCCTCGTCGATGACGCCGAGCCCCTGGATGCGGACCTCCTCGACCCTTGGTCGCACTGCCCACTCCCGTTCACTGCCGTGTCTGATGGTCACCCGCGTCGTCTCCGAACACGTGTGCCAACGTGTGCCCAGGCGATCCTACGCGGTCCCGCCTCCATTGACTCAGGGTCGCACCCTTCCGCGCCAGCCCTGAACAGGAAGCTCGAACTTGGCGACCAATCTGTCGGTGAACGGCGCGCCGCTGTTCTCCACGCCGTGCAGCCGAGCCAGGCGTACGGGCTCGGCGCCTCTGCGCACCTCGACCCGCGAGCCCGACGGCAGCTCGAAGCGGCGCCGCCCGTCGCACCACAGGACGCCACCCGGCGTCTCGGGCAGGATCTCGACGGCCAGCGTGGAACGCGGCGAGACCACCAACGGCCTGGCGAACAGCGCGTGCGCGCTGATGGGCACCATGAGCAGCGCCTCCACCTCCGGCCACACGACGGGTCCGCCCGCCGAGAAAGCGTAGGCCGTCGAGCCCGTCGGGGTGGCGCAGATCACGCCGTCGCACCCCCACCGCGACAGGGGGCGGCCGTCGATCTCGGCGACCACCTCGAGCATGCGCTCCTGCTTCTCCACGGTCACCTCGTTGAGCGCCCACGTGTCGGCGATCACCCGGCCGTTCTGCCTGGCGAGAACGTCGATCGTCATGCGCTCCTCGACGTCGTAGCGACCCGCCACGACGCTGTCGACCGCCTCGGCCAGGTCGGCGACCTCCGCCTCGGCCAGGAACCCGACGTGCCCGAGATTGACTCCCAGCAGCGGCGTGCCCGCCGGCTTGGTCAGCTCGGCCGCGCGCAGCAGCGTGCCGTCGCCACCGAGCACGATCATGACCTCGGCGTCCTTGACCGCGCCCGGGTCTCCGGGCACCGTCTCCACGCCGCCGCAGCCGACCTCGGCGTACTCGGTCTCGAGCACCCTGACGTTGATTCCGGCGTCCACCAGCCGGTTGATGACCAGGCGAGCGCTCTCGACTGCGGCGTCACGCCCGGTGTGTACGGCGACCAGCACGGTCCGTTTCATTGCGGCCCTTCCGCGACGGCACGTTGGATCTCGGCTTCGAGGTCGGCGACAGCCGGCTCGCCCTCCCCCTTGCCCAGCCAGAGCAGATATTCGACATTTCCCGATGGTCCCGGCAACGGGCTGGCGGTCACGCCGCGCACGATCAGCCCCAGCTCCCGGGCCTTGGCGGCGGCATCGCTCACCGAACGCCTGCGCAACTCGGGATCGCGCACCACGCCACCCGCCCCGACGAGGTCCTTGCCCACCTCGAACTGCGGTTTGACCAGCATCACGAAATCGGCCCGCGGCGCGGCGACCGAGGCCAGCGCGGGCAGCACCAGCCGCAGCGAGATGAACGACAGGTCGCCCACGACCAGCGTGGGCGGCTCGCCGACCATCTCGGGGGTCAGGTCGCGTACATTGACGCGCTCCATCACCGTCACCCGCTCATCGGTACGCAGCGACCAGGCCAGCTGGCCGTATCCCACGTCCACGGCGAGCACGTGACCGGCGCCGCGGCGCAGCAGCACGTCCGTGAACCCGCCGGTGGAGGCGCCCGCGTCGAGGCAGCGCCGGCCCTCCACACTCAGGTTCTCGAACGCCTCGAGCGCGCCGAGCAGTTTGTGCGCTCCTCGCGAAACGTAGTCGGGCCCGTCCTCCGACTCGGCCACCACGATGGCGGAGGCGGTCTCGACCTGGGTGGCGGGCTTGCGCGCCGCCTGGCCCCCGACGCTGACCCGGCCGGCCTCGATGAGCTGGGCGGCCTGCTCGCGCGACCTGGCCAGGCCCCGGCGCACCAGCTCGCTGTCGAGGCGGATCCGCCGGCTCACTGCTCTTCCACTGCGGTGGCCAGCGTGGACTCGAGCCCGGAGAACGCCTCGTCGAAGACCTGCACGTGCTCACTCACCGGCAGCTCGCCAAGGCGGCCCAGACCGGCCACGATGGCATCGACCCGCTCGTTGCCGGTCTCCTCCGGCAGCTCACTCATGACTCGACCGTAACGCCTCCCGCGAGCGCCCGGGACCTTGGCAGGCGTGTCACGCGTTGAAGCTCATACAGGGGTGCTACTGATGTGGAACGCTACCGTCCGCAAAGGGAAATGAAAGGATGCGCATCATGGCAAGCGTCGAGGAGTGCCGGGCGGCACTGGTGAAGCTCGTCGCCCAGTTCGACGAGATCGACGAGCAGGATCGTGCCAAGCACGTGGTCGAGCGGACGGTCAGCTGCCGGGTTCCCGACCTCGACGTGATCTTCTACGGCCGACTGCACCACGGAGGGCTCGACCCGTTCACCGAACGTCCACCATCGGACGGCAAGCCGGCGGACGTCAAGCTCACGATCGCGAGCGACGACCTGATCGCCCTGGTGGACGGGGAGCTGGATCTCGCTCGCGCGCTCCTCGGGGGACGCGTGAAGGTCGACGCCAGCTTCGGCGACCTCCTCCGCCTCCGCAGACTCCTCTGACGGAACTCACCAACAAACCCATCACCCCACCCCAACGAACCCATCGGCCCACCCCAACGAACCCGCCACCCCAACCAACGAACCAGCCACCCTGCCCAACTGACCCGATGCCCTGCCCCTCGGGCCCGCACACAACCCCAACCCTCCCCAGCCGCCCCCTAAGGGCGGCTCACCACTCGCCGCCCCTGAGGCCCCCTGTCCGTCCTCCCTCCGTCTGCTCGCGCTCCCCAAACGGAGCAGACCATCTGACGACCACCGACCGCGACCCGCATAGTCGCCACGATGGCACCACCTGACGCCAACCACCCCGCGCGTCCCAACCCCAGCAACACCACGCAGCCGAGACATCAGGTCGCCAACATTGGCCAGTCCGGCAGCAGCGACGCAGCAGCAAGCGGGGGCAGGCACCACCAACCGGCCCCTGAGCAGACTCACCGCCTCCCTGCCCGCAACCCCGGCGGCAGCACAACCCCCAACGCCAGCCAGCCCCTGAGCAGATTCACCGGCTCCCAGCCCGCAGCCCCAGCAGGGCCGCACACTCCCCAACCCCAACCAGCCCTGCTGTCTCCACCACAACCCTGGCGACACAACGCAGCGGAGACATCCGAGCCAGTCCACCCGTCCAGCAGCAGCCACCACGGCAGCAGCGGGGACGGGGACCACGGCAGCAGCGGGGACGGGGAGCACAGCAGCGGCGAGGACGGGGACCACAGCGGCGGCAGCGGCGACAGCAGAGGCGGCAGCGAGAGGCAGCTCCACCCACCCGACACCCCTGCGCCAGATTCACCCACCTGCCCCTACCCGGGCAACGCTTCAGCGGGACCGGCGCACCCTCAACGGTGGCCCAGCCCTCGCGAACCTCAGCCCAACCGATCCAGCACGGGCTTCACGGTGTCCTCCTCAACCCGCCCCTCACCGGCCACGGCCCACGCCGCGTCGCAGGCAGCCCGCAGCCCGTCGATCCGGCTCCCGTCGCCATCGAGGTGCAGCACGCCGTCCTGCCACCGGGCCCGCCAACCCCCGCAAGCCCCATCCCGCACCTCGGGATAAGACTCCAGCAACGTACGCAGATCCTCACCCACATAGGTGGGCCGATGACGCGGTCCCGCCGTCAGCACATCGACAGGCGTAGCCACCCCGGTCAACACCAGCAGGCTCTCAACCCCCGCGTTGGAGGCCCCCTCGATATCGGTGTCCAGCCGATCCCCCACAACCAACGGCCGCCGCGCCCCCGTACGGATCATGGACTCCCGATGCAACGGCGGATCAGGCTTACCCGCATAAACCGGCTCAACCCCAGTAGCCGCCGCGATCACCCGAACCATCGCCCCGTTCCCCGGCAACTCCCCTCGCCCAGTAGGCATCGTGCTGTCCCCGTTGGAGGCCACGAACAACGCCCCCTGCCGCACCGCCAGCGCCCCTTCCGACAGCAGCCCATACGACAGCCCGGGGGCGATCCCCTGCACCACGGCAACAGGCGACTCGGCGGCGGTAGAAACCGGCCGAAGCCCCCGATCCCGTAGGGCCAGCCGCAACCCGGACCCTCCGACGACGAGCACGTTCGACCCAGGCGGCACCCTTTCGGCGACCAACCGGGCAGCGGCCTGAGCCGAAGTCACCACGTCGTCAGCCGAGGCCGGCGCCCCAAGCTCGCGAAGGTGAGTGGCGATGGCAGCAGGTGTACGAGAGGCGTTGTTGGTGACGTACGCCAGCCGCACCCCACGCCGCTGAGCCTCCTCCAACGCCGCCGGCGCCCCCGGCACCGCGTGGCTGCCCAGATAGACCACACCGTCGAGGTCGAGCAGCAGGGTGTCAAAGCCGTCGATCAGCACAGTGTCTCTCCCCGTTTGACTCTCACGCCGCGTGCGACTTTAGCGCCGCCGCAACCCTCACCCGCACAAGGGCCGACCATTTCCCGCGCCCACCGCCCATACGCGTGGACACCCACCTCCACACCACGGGCACACGCAGAGACATCCACCCCTACATGCGCAGAGCGCCCAACTTCACATCCCACGTCCACACCAACCAACGCCCCTCATCACAACGGCCGCCGCCGCATTCGCGGCCGCCATGTCGAGCCGACTGACCCAGCGGCCGTTCCCTCACTCCCCAAACGCGTTACAGCCCGCCTAGGCTCCACAACCCACCCTGGCTACATCGCCAGTCCCCTCACCCTCGTCGGCCCAGAGCCCTGCACGCCTGAGCTCCACACCGCCGATCGCGCGGGCGGCACCCACACCCACCAACCCCAGCTTTCCAACCGGAGCAGTCTTCACCCGCGCCCGGACGTCATGAGATCACTCAATACCAACCTCACGCCCCCGCCTGCGCTTGGGCCACGGGACACAACCCGCGCCCTCGCGCCATCGCCAACCGCCGAACAGCGCGACGCCATTGCCGACCACTCGATCCCGCACGAGGACAACAAGAACGCCGCCTACCGCCCACTCACACACCAGGCCGGCTCAAGCGCCGAACCCCTCGCCGGAACGACGCAAAGCATCGCTCAACACGCATCCCACACCCAGAACCACATAGCTCAGACAGCCAAAGAAGACGACCAAAGAGACCAGGGCGGCTCACCGACCCCCACGTCCTCCGACTACATTTCGCGACGAGCTCGCAAGGTAGCGCGAACACTCTTCAAAGCCGACACATAATGCCGCTCATCCGGCCGCATGGCCACCGCGATGGCCAGAGGTTCCTGGGCCCCCTCCACATCCCCGGTCCGCCACAGCGACAACCCCAAACCAAAGTAGGCATAATCCTCGGCCGGATTAGCATTCACGATCTGCCGGAAACTAGCGGCAGCCTCCGCGTACTGCCGTGAATTGAACTGCGCCCGAGCCAACGCCTCCAGAATGCTGCGCGATGCGGGTTCGGCCGCGGCAGCGCGCTCCAGCAACGCGGCAGCGGCAGCCGGGCTGCCCTCTTTCAGCAATCTCACCCCACGCTGATACCAATCGTAAACACCGCCCCCGGGAGCACCTGAGTTCTCGTTCTGAACGTTTCCATCGTGGGCCATGCGTGGGGACTCCTTCATCGCTTAACGACGGACCCGCTTCGCCCTGCTACGGAACGGGCACGGGCTGCAACCATGGGGCGACTTCTGGGAGGGACAAGCATTTATGGGAGCATGCCCGGTATGGGGATTCCTGAACTGCCGATGCCGGACGGGCTGGTGCTGCGACCCTTCCGAGGGGTACGTTTCGCCGTCGAAGATCCCGCCAAGGTGACCTCCCCGCCATACGACCTGATCTCCGACGCCGACGTGGACGCCCTCCTGGACTCCCATCCGAACAACGTCGTCCGACTCATCCTTCCCCGCTCCCCCCGAGGCGATTCCTCCGTCAAACCACCAGCCCCTCATCGGCAACAGGAACCAAACCAAACACCCAGCACCGCGCCCCACCGCCCGTCGGCTGACGGCGAGCCGACCGCCACGGAGCAGCAGGCGTCCGTTCCTCCCACACCGTCCGACGCAGGGCTTGAAACCCGCTATGCCAAGGCGCGGGACACGTTGAGAGCCTGGCTGGACACGGGTGTCCTGGTGCCGGACGACGTTCCAGCGCTCTACGTGTACGAGCAGAGCGGGCCGAACGTGCTGCAACGCGGCTTGATCGGCGACGTGGGCCTGGCCGATCCGGGGCAGCGCATCATCCTCCCCCACGAGGACGTCATGCCGGGCCCCATCACCGACCGGCTCGCCCTCATGAGCACCACGCAGGCCAACCTCGAACCCATCTTCCTCCTCTACAACGGCGACAACGGCACGGCCACTCGCCTGGTGGACGAGGTGGCCTCGGAACGGCGCCCTCTCGTGTCCGCCCGCACTGAGGACGGCCTCACGCACCGCCTGTGGGCCATCACGGACACATCCGAGATCAACGCGATAAACGCCGATCTCCACGACCGCCAAGCCCTGATCGCCGACGGCCACCACCGGTACGCGACGTACCGCGTCCTCCAGCGCCAGGAGCACGCCACCCACCGCTCAGCCCAGCCCGAGCAGCCGGCCACCACCACGAGACCGGAACCACCCGACATCCCACAGACGCCGCCACCGCTACGCACCGCCACGTCAGAAGCCCCCCTCTCCTGGCCTGCCACCACTTCAAAGGCGCAGTCACCCAACGCCTCGGAGGCAGAATCATCCGCTGCCTCAAAGACCGAGTCACCTGGCGCTCAGGACGCAGAACCATCCACCACCTCCAAGACCCAGCCACCCACTGCCCTGGAAGCAGAACCACCCAGCGTCTCAAAGGCCCAGTCACCCGGCGCTCAGGACGCAGAACCATCCAGCACCTCCAAGACCCAGCCACCCACCGCTCTGGAGGCGGAACCACCCAGCGCCTCAAAGTCGCGGTCATCCAGCACCGTAGAGACAGCACCGGTGGCCGTTCCCCAGGCCCACCCGCTCCGCACCACCACCACGCGTCCAGCGACCACGCCAGAAGCCGAGCAGCCCGGCGCCACGTCTGAGGCCCCGTCGTCTTCCTCTGACGTCGAGCCAGCGGCTCGACCACCTCATCCCGCCATCCCTTCGGAATCACAGACGTCTTCCCCCGGGAACCTCGACCTGGATGGGAAGCCGCCGATCCCTGACATCCCCCAGGCCTCCCAGGTCTCCGGAACCTATGGTGCCGCCAGTGTTTCCCGTACGGCCGGATCTGGGCGCTCAGGCAGCGGCCGTTCGACGCCGGAACCCGTGGTCGGGCCGTGGGACTTCGGGCTGGCCCTGCTCGTCGACTCCACCGCGTACCCGCCCAATCTGCAGGCCATCCACCGCGTGATCCCCGGGCTCCCCCTCGCCGAAGCGGTCGCCAAGGCCAGAGGCGCGTGGCGCGTTCACGACTTCGACGACTTGGCGCAGGGCCTGGCCGCTCTGGAGGAGGCTCAAGAGCCGGCCTTCCTGCTCGGCGGGGAGGGCGGCACGCACCTGCTCACCAACCCCGACCCGGTGCAGCTCGCCCGAGCCATGCCGCCCGACCACTCCGAGCGCTGGAACTCCCTCAACACCTCCATCCTCACGGAGTTCGTCCTGCCCAAGGTGTGGGGTATGCGCGATGACGAGCAGGCCGTACGCATCGTCCATCACGACACGGACGCCGCGGTGCGACTGGCCATCCGCACCGGCGGCACCGCGGTGCTCCTCAAGCCGCTCGCGGTCGACGACGTACTGGCCGTCGCTGCGGGCGGCGAACGAGTCCCCCGCAAGTCCACCTCCTTCGGTCCGAAGCCCAGGACCGGCCTGGTCCTCCGTACGTTCGCCATCGACTGACGCAGCCGTCTCCTCCAGCGGCGCATGATGCTTCCTGATCGCCGACGTCCGCCGTCTGCGCGGCGATCGTAAGGACTTTCCTGCCGTCCATAAACCGCTGCGCGGCGGTGGCTCCTGCGAGAACTACCCGTGGGCTGCGGGACTCACGGAACGGTGCAATACCCAGCACGACCGCCCAGCCACGGACAGCCCCGATCAATGGCCAGCCCAGCCACCCGCCAGCGAGCGCGGCCTGGCGGAACGACTCCACGTGATGACCGCGAGCACCACCGCTGACCGCGGCGGCCAGTTTCGTGCTCTCGGTCGACGGACGGCCGAGGAAATCCACGCCCGCCACCCCCACGAGAGGGCGCTGTCCACGACCGGGCGAGACTCCGGCGGTCTCCGCGCACGACAACCCTCCGCAGCCCCGGTGGGTCAGCTTGCTGGGGCGAGGTAGACCACTTGGCGGGGGATCAGGGCGGCGAGGCTTCCGTGAGCGCTGTGGGCGGGGCCGTCCGGAAGGTCGCTGGGGAGGGGAACGTCAGCTTCGTATGGTCTGGCGGAGCTCACCTCCACCTCGTACCGCCAGATCTTGGCCGCGGACGGGCCGAAGACACGGCAGCGGAAGGATCCGGTCACCTCCATGTAGTCGCGGGGTTTGAGGCCGCGGATTGTGGCCACCGTCTCCGGGTCGAAGGTGACGCACGGGATGCTGTCGGTCAGCGCGGCTCCTCGTCGGTTGCGGCGGCGGCGCACGATGATGCGCCACTTCGCCACGGTGTCGCCGCTGGGCAAGGAGTGCTCCTCGACCCCCGCCGACAGCCGGCCTACCAGCAGGACTTCGTTTCGGTCCACTGTCGTCCTCCTATCGGTGCTCTGGTGGAGATCACTATCTACGATGAGGAGGAGGCCGGATCGGCTGGAATGCCGTTCTGGGGACAGCTGCTGGAGGCTCGGGAGTTCCTGTGGATAACATCACCGCGTTGGGTGGCGACGTCTATGAAATCGACACCAAAATGGCTGGATACACGGGTATCACGGCCGGCTATCTGATTTTGGGGGATCGACCGTGCCTCGTGGAGACGGGCACCTCGACCTCGGCCCCTGTGGTGCGCGATGCGCTGGCCTCGCTCGGTGTCGGCCCGGAGGACCTGGCCACCGTCGTGGTGACGCACATTCATCTGGATCATGCCGGTGGCGTGGGCGACATCGCCAAGTTCTTCCCGTCCGCGCAGATCGTCGTACATGAGAAGGGCGCCCGCCATCTGGCTGACCCGTCACGGTTGATGGCCAGTGCACGGATGGTGTGGGGTGACCAACTCGACACACTATTTGGTGAGCTGTCGCCCACCGAGGCCGAACGCATCGTGGCCCTCGGCGACACCGGAGCCATCGACCTGGGCAACGGACGCACGCTGAACAGCCACTACTCCCCTGGGCACGCGAAACACCACGTGGGCCTCATCGACTCCGCCACCGGTGACCTGTACGTCGGCGACGCGGCCGGCGTCTACCTCCCCGAAACAGGCGATCTCCGTCCCGCGACGCCGCCGCCGGACTTCGACCTGGAGACGGCGCTCGATTCGATCGCGCTGTTCGAGGCGCTTGGGCCGCAACGGCTGCTGTTCAGCCACTATGGGCCGGTCGATGCCGTACAGGAGACTTTGGAGCGGTCTGCGGAGGAGCTTCGCATCTGGGTTGATCTCACTCGGCGGGCTCATGCTGAGGGGATGGATCTGGACCACGCCGTCGCCATGGTCAGGGATCGCACCAAGGATCGCTATCGGGCGTTGGAGGCTGCTGGTGGGGAGGATGGGGCGGCTGAGCAGTTCGAGCTGTTGAGTGGTGCTCCGTCGAACGTGGCGGGGATCCTCCACTGGCTCAACCGCGTCTCACCGTAGTCGCGTGTTGTGGGAGGTGCCGGGCGGTGGGGGGCGGATGTCCCCGCCGTCGCCTGGCCGGTACCCGCTTTCGGCGCCTGGCCGGTAAATCTCGCCACAGAAGCCGTGTGTGTTGGGGGGGTCTCAGCGTCATGCGTGGGGGCGTCGTGCCCCCGTGCGTTTGGCGGTTCTTGGCGTCATACGTGTGCCAGGGGCGTCGTGCTCCCGTGTGTGGCGGTTCTTAGCGTCATACGTGTGTCGGGGGGCGTCGTGCCGTTGCACGTGGACCGACTTCGTCGACGTCAGATTCCCCTAGGTCACGCGTGTACGGGGCTCCTCGCAGGTCAACGCTACGCAGGATTTCTCGCCGGGAGGCGGGTCCGGGACTTCACGCGGTCGGATACGTATGGGATCTCAGGGCCGATGGACGTGAGCTGGGTTCCTCGGCGCAGTACGAGGGCCGAGTTCCTCGGCATCAATCGCGCGGGGGATTCTCACGAATATGCCGTACAGGATCCCCCGGCGGACCGGATGGGCGGGCGTTCGCCATCGGCTGAGACCGTGAGCGACCGCCCACCCGTCCCCGCCGTACCGGACCGGCTTGACCGTCGGATGGCGACGGTATCGGTCCGGGTACGGCGGGGACGTGGCGTCAGTCGTCGGACTTGCGCTTGACGTCCGAGGCGGGTTCGTCGGACTCGTCGTTGAGCGTGTCTCCGAAGTTGGGCTCGATGAACGCCGGGGTGATGCTCGGCGCCTCGGCCTGCTTCGGGGCCTCCTGAGCAGGCCGCTCAGTCTGCTCCTCGGCAGCGTCGGCGGGACCGGGCTGCTCGGGCGCTTCGGCCGGGGCAGCCTGCTGCCCGCGATCCGATGCGTCCGCGGGGGCGGCCTCTCGCGACTCCTCATCCAGTACGTCTGCCGAGGCCGCCTCCTGCGGCTCCTCGTCCAGAACGTCCGCCGGCTGCTCTTCCAGGACGTCGGCCGGCGCCGCTTCCCGCGACTCCTCCTCGGCCGGGGCCGTTTCCGGGGACTCCTCATCGGCTACGTCGGCGGGTGCCTCGTCCGAGACGCTCTCCGGCGACGCCAGGAGGTCGCCCGCTTCGGCCAGGGCCGTGGCGTCATCCACGTCCTCGGCCGCCTCAGCTGCCTCGGCCGCGCCGGCGTCGTCGAAGTCGTCCTCGTAGTCGAACTCCTCCTCGACGTCTTCGATGACGGACCCGGTCAGCTCGGCATAGCGTTCGGCCGCTTCCGTCTCCCCGTCCTCGTCAAAGGCCATCGCCCGCCCGAACCAGTCCGTAGCCGCCTCCTGGTGCCCGGCCTCGGCCAGAGCGTCCGCATACGCGAACGCCAGCCGTGCCGACCACGGCCTGGGCTGCGGGTCACGCAGCTCGGGAAGGCGCTGCAGGGTGATCACGGCGGCGTCGTGCTGGCCCAGGTCGCGGCGGGCGCCGGACTCGACGATGGTCAGCTCGATGCGTCCGGCGCGGTCGAGGCGTTCGGCCTCAGGCGAACGTACGAGGTCAAGCGCCCGCTCCGGACGGCCGAGACCGCGCTCGCAGTCGGCCATGACCGGCAGGTACGCGTCAGAGCCCGTCATCCTCCTGGCTGCGCGCAGATCGCTCAGCGCCTCGGAGAAGTGTCCCGCGCGATAGGCGACGATGCCCGCGGCCTCCCTTACGACACCGATCCTGGCCGCGAACCTGCGTGCCACCTTCGTGTGCTCGTGCGCCCGGTCGGGGTCGTCGTCCTCGAGCGCCCGTTCGGCGGCGACGAGGTGCCGGCCCACCAGCTCGGCGAGGTCGCCGGGGAGGGAGCGCAGCTCCTCGCGGACTTCCTTGTCGAGCTCGTCCGCGGTGATGTCGGGCGCGACCTCAGGCAGCTTCTCGCGCTGCGGGGCCTCGGCGTCACGGTCGGACCTGCCGTACCTGGCGCGGGTGCCCGAGGAGTCGGGGCGCTCGCCGCGGTCGTCCCGCGAGAACGGCCGCGAGTCCCGGCGGGGACCGAAGCCACCTTCGCGACGGTCGCCGCCGCCACGCGGCCCGCGGTCGCCCTCGCGCCTGCCACCGAATCCGCCTTCACGACGCGGACCCCGGTCCTCCCGGAACCCGCCCTCACGCCGGTCGCCGTAGCCGCCTTCCCGGCGGGGGCCGCGGTCGTCCCTCGAGAACGGACGCGAGCCTTCGCGCCGGGGGCCACCCCCGCCCTCACGCCGGTCACCGTAACCGCCCTCGCGACGGGGGCCGCGGTCATCCCGATCCCGGAACGGACGACGCTCCTCACCCTCACGACGCGGACCACGATCGTCACGGAACCCACCCTCGCGGCGCGGACCACGGTCGTCACGGAACCCACCCTCACGGCGCGGACCCCGGTCGTCACGGAACCCACCCTCGCGGCGCGGACCACGATCATCGCGGAACCCACCCTCACGGCGCGGACCACGATCGTCACGAGACCCGCCCTCACGACGGTCGCCGTACCGGCGCTCGCCGAAGCCGCCTTCCCGGCGCGGGCCGCGGTCCTCACGGAAGCCGCCCTCGCGCCGCTCGCCGTACCTGCCTTCACGACGGTCGCCGAACCCGCCCTCACGACGAGGACCGCGATCATCCCGATCCCGGAACGGACGACGCTCGTCACCCTCACGACGGGGGCCGCGATCGTCACGGTCCCGGTAGGTACGACGATCGTCACTCCGGGGCGCGCGATCATCACCCTCGCGTCGAGGGCCACGGCTGTCGCCGAAGCCGCCCTCACGACGCGGGCCGCGGTCCTCACGGAACCCGCCCTCGCGGCGCGGACCCCGGTCGTCGCGGAACCCGCCCTCGCGGCGCGGACCCCGGTCGTCGCGGAACCCGCCCTCGCGGCGCGGGCCTCGATCGTCGCGGAACCCGCCCTCACGGCGCGGACCCCGGTCGTCATGAGACCCGCCCTCACGGCGCGGACCACGATCATCGCGGAAGCCACCCTCACGGCGCGGCCCTCGATCGTCACGAGACCCGCCCTCACGACGGTCGCCGTACCGGCGCTCGCCGAAACCGCCCTCACGACGGGGCCCACGGTCATCCCGGTCCCCGAACGAACGACGCTCGTCACCCTCACGACGCGGGCCGCGATCGTCCCTGTATCCGTCGTCGCGCCGCGGCGTCCTGTCTCCACGACCGTAGGAGCGCGACCTGTCGTCGGAACGGAACGGACGGTCGCCGCCGGAGTCTCGCCCGCGAGAGCCGTACCCGCCGCTCCTGCCGCCTCCGCTGGAGCGCCTGTCCCCATAGTCGCCGCGCCCGCGCTGTCCGCCGTCCGATCCGTTATCACTGTTCACTTCTGGTCCATTTCGTTGGCTCACTCAGCGGACTCATAACGACGGTCCACCGTGGCTGGTCGCCGCCTCTCGGGCCTTACGCGACGAAGGCCACCCGTGGGGTGGCCCGGTTCCTTCCAGCCTAGCAAGCCCCAGTACGTCCATGAGCCCGGACGCAAGCCATATATCGGCGTGACCAGAAACGCACGGTCATCGAGGATGTTCGCACTGTCACCACGCCTCGCGGAAATCTTGATCCGTGAACGGGATTCGCCGAACTTGCCACTCTGCCGTCGGGGCGGCCAAGGCCCCGTCATCTGTCAACGAAGGTGCTCGAATTGCAGAACAGCGCACAGCTGCGCTGTCAGCGGAACGGCACAGCTACAGAAATGTGGCCTAGGAAACCGATGTGGCCCAGTGAGCGGAAGGGCGGGCAGCCGGCCGCGCGAGGGAACCCCCCACAGCTCCCACCACAACCGCCACAGCACACAAAAAAAAGGGGGTCCGACGCCCAAGGCGTCGAACCCCCTCAAAGATTGTCCGGCGGCGACCTACTCTCCCACACCCTCCCGAGTGCAGTA
>NZ_JBFAWA010000035.1:0-5337 GCF_040680035.1 Nonomuraea sp. NPDC052116
ATCCCGGTGCTGGTCATGGCCATGGACTTTCTCTGCATGCCACCCGCCCGGCGCGCCCGGCCGGTGGGCGGTTGACACGGCCACACCTTCACCACGAAACTCTCCCGAAACACCGCAAGGTGCGTACTGTAAACGTTTACGGGAGCGGTTGATGCGCAAACCCCGCTGGCTCGCCGTGCTCGCCGTCCTGGCGTCACTGACCTTCCTGGCCGCTCCGGGCGAGACGGAGGTACGGGCGGGCGGCACGCTGGCCACCGGCTCCGCCCCGTCGCGGGCACTGGGCGAGAACATCGCCTTCAACGTCTACCTGCCCAGCGGCTACGACCGCGGCACCGACCGCCACCCCGTGCTCTACCTGCTCCACGGCCGGGGCGACAGCATGCAGGCGTGGACCCGGGTCAAGACCCTGCTCGACGACATGATCCGTACCAGGCGCATCCCGCCCGTCATCGCCGTCATGCCGGACGCCCCCTGGAGCGAGCGCGGCAGCTGGTACGCCGACTCCCGCTACACCGGCGCCGACCTGCCGGGAAAGCCGGTCGAGACGGCTCTGACCAGGGACCTGGTGGCGTACGTGGACGCGACGTACCGTACGGCGCCCATCAGGGAGGCCCGCCTGGTCGGCGGGTACTCGATGGGCGGCGCGGGCGCGCTGCGGTTCGCGCTCGCGCACCAGGACCTGTTCAGCGCCGCCGCCGTGCTCAGCCCGGCCGTCTACACGCCGCTGCCGCCGTCCGACTCCTCCGCCCGCGACTACGGGGCGTTCGGCAAGGACGGCGAGAAGTTCTCCGACGAGGTCTACCGGGAGCTCAACTACCCGGCCCTGCTGCCGAAACTGGATCCCGACCTGCCGGTGCGGCTGTTCGTGGCGGTCGGCGACGACGAGTACGCCAATCCGGACCTCGCCGACGCCCGCCACGACCTGGACTTCGAGTCCGCCGCCCTCTACAACGCCGCCCGGCGCTCGCCCGCGCTCTCCGCGCAGCTGCGCGTCATGGACGGCGGCCACGACTGGACGGTGTGGGAGCCCGCCTTCGAGCAGGCCATGGCCGAGCTCGGCCCGGGCCTCAGCGTCACGCCGCCGACCGGCCTGCCCGCCCCGCTGTACGGAACGGCCGGCTCCGACTGGGCCGGGGGAGTGGCGGCCCACGCGGACGGCTCCCTGACCATCGGGTACGCGGCCGGCGGGAACGCGGTCCTCACCCGCGTCGGCGGCTGGACCAAACAGCTCGGCACCGCGGCCGACGAGCGGCTGTACGGCGTGGCGGCCCTGCCGGACGGCGGCGTGCTGGCGGCCGGCTACACCAAGGGCGACCTGGACGGGCGGCACGCGGGCAACACCACGGACGACGCGTTCGTGGTCAGTCTCGACGCCGGCGGGGCCGTCCGCTGGATCACGCAGTTCGGCGTGGCGGGCGTGGCCGACCGCCTCTACGGACTGGCCGCCGCGCCCGACGGCGGCGCGTACGTCGTGGGCTACACCAAGGGCGCGCTGGACGGCGCCAACGCCGGCGACAAGGACGCCATCCTCGCCCGCCTCGCTCCGGGCGGCGAGGTGTCCTGGATCCGCCAGTACGGCGGCGCGGGCGAGGACAAGGCCTACGGCGTCGCCGCGGACGCCTCGAACGTCTATGTCACCGGCGGCGCCGGTGCCGCCCTACCGGGCACGACCACGCCCGGCGGCTGGCTGGCCGCGTTCACGACGGACGGCACCAGGAAGTGGGCCGCCACGGCGGGCTCCAGCGCGAGCGACCGGCTGAACGCGGTGGCCGTCGCCACGACGGGCCTGGCCGTGGCCACGGGCGGCGTCGGCGGGGACGCGTACACCGCCGCCTACACCAGCCAGGGCAAGCAGCGCTGGCAGCACACCCTCGCCACCCCTCTTGCCGAGGCCGGCGCCGCCGTGATCCCGCTCGCGGGCGGCGAGGTCGAGGTCGCCGGCTACACCCGGGGCCGGGTGAGCGTACAGGCGGGCGGCGCCGACGTCCTGACGCTGCGCCTGGACGCCAAGGGCCGCCAGCGCGCCGCGGCCCAGCTCGGCACCGCCAGGGACGACGGCGTGGACGCCTTCGCCGAGCCCAACCTGTACGCGACCGCCACCCCGTCGGGCGAGGTGGCGATCACGGGCCTGACCTACGGCGTCCCGAAGGGCGGCGACGCGCCGGGCAACGGCGACGTCTTCCTCGTCAGAACGTCACCAGCGGATCCCCGATGAAGTCGGCGATGAAGTTGACGAAGAAGAAGCCGAAGAACAGGAAGTTGAGCACGAGGATGACGTAGTGCCACGGGCGCGGGCGGGCCGGGCGCGGCAGCTTGCTGTTCAGGTACATGAGCAGGAACGGGTAGATCAGCGCGCCCAGGTTCGACATGTTGGCCGACCACTCCACCAGGCCGACCGGCAGCGACTGGAAGATGACGATCGAGATGAGAACCAGCAGCAGGATCATGAACGGGTAGTAGAACCGGCGCGGGTCCCCCGCGATCAGGGCGCGCAGGCGCGGGCTGGTGGCGTTCGCCGCGTCGGTCGTCACCCGTACCATCGCCTCGAAGATGCCGAGCTGGGTGGAGAAGAGGATCAGCACGCCGATCACGAGCGCGGCGTAGAAGCTCACCCGCCCGTACTGGTCGCCGAGCGCGCTGGCCACGAACGTCGGCACGTTCGCCCGGGTGGGCTTCTCCCCGGCCATCGTGACGGCCTGCGCCATGAGGATCGTGGGTAACAGCATGCCGAGGATGGCTCCGACGAAGAACACGCCCCACATGTCGGTCAGCAGCAGCCGGTACCACCTGCGCCACAGCCCCCGGTTGAGCTCGTCGTCGGGGAACGTCACGCCGCTGGCCAGGATCTCGCGCCGCTCGCCGCGCAGGCCGGAGATGTAGCCGACGCGGTAGCCCATGCCGTAGCCCTTGTCGCGGTAGTGGCCCATGACGTACCAGTTCAGGCCCGAGGCCAGCGCGGTGAACCCGGCCAGGGCGCCGAGCTGCGTCGCCGTGATCCCGGCGGGCGGGGCGGCCGGGGTGAGGAAGCCGCGGATGCCCTCCCACCACTGGCTGAACGGCACCACGAGCAGGTCGACGGCCAGGAGAGCGAGGAGGATGGCGCCGACCATCAGCCAGTTCGCCAGCTCGAGCGCGCGGCTGACGCGCTTGGCCCCGGCGGTGATCAGGAACACCAGCACCAGCAGGCCGATGGCCCACCAGCGTGGCTCGAGGTCGTCGGCCGCCGGTGGGACGCCGTGGACCAGCGCGTACACGCCCTGACCCGCCGACGCGGCCCATCCGCCCGCGATGAACGCGAAGATCACGATGAGCACGGACAGCGGCACCCAGAGCGGCCACCCCGGCGGCACCCGCCCCCAGCCGACCACCGGCGTCTCACCGGTGGCGAGGACATACCTCGAGCACTCGACGTTGTAGAACGTCTGCAGCAGCGCCGACACGACGATGACCCAGCCGACGCCGACGAATCCGTACTGGCCCACGTTCAGGGGGCCTAGCAACCATTCACCGCTGCCGATGGAGATGCCGAGCGCGATCAGGCTCGGGCCTATGGCGTACTTGAACAGTTCCTTGGTGCCGATCTTGGAGGCCTTGAAGACCTCTTCCGGCGTGGGCAGGTCGGTGACTTCGAGATCGGGTCGGCTTACTCCGAGTGGGTGCGACATGTCACTGCCTCCTGCCGCCAGGGTGATCCTCGACTTGGTCGTCTACAAGACCCAAATGCATACAGAATGCGGAATGCCGAGCAACGGGGCCTTCGGGGTCGTGGGGCTATCGGTCGCTGTGCGGTTAGGCGTACTGCAGATCGGCCCGGACGATGCGTCCACCGGAGACCGTGAAGTCGTAGTGCGCCCGCCAACCGGCGGATCCCGCGGGGGCCCAGTGGACCAGGAGCTTCTGCCCGTTCGACCGCCGCTCGGCGATGGAGACCACCTTCAGGGTGCCGCCGATCACCTCGACCCGCGCCCACTCGCGGATGGCGTCGTGCCCGCGGATGGAACGGGTGACGTCGATGATCACGCCGTCCGAGGCGAAGGCGGTGACCAGGGCGTCCAGGTCACGAGCGTTCACGGCGTCCACGTAGGCCCGCACCTCCCGCGCCACCCCCGCATGCCCGCCAGCGCTCGGCAACGCGCCCCGATCGGTGGAAGGGCCCCCGGCGCCGGTGTTGGGGTCACCCTCCGAGCCGCTCGCGGGGTCGCTCGCAGGGCAGGAAGCGAGGCTCGGCGATATGGACGCCTCAGCGCCGGGGCTCCTGCCGAGGTGGGCGGCGGCGCCGGTCGCAGGGCCCGTGGCGAGGGCCGCGGCGGGGGTGCGCGTGGGCCTGGTGGTCAGGGCGGCGGTGGGGGCGCCCACAGGTCTGGTGGTGACGGCGGCGGGGGCGCTCGTCGGGCGGGTGGTGGGGTTCGGCGATGCGAACTCCTCGGCGGCGGGGCCCTGCGATGCGGATCGGACGGAGGCGGGGCTGGTGGCGAGGTCGGCCGTGAGGCAGGGGCTGGGAGCGGCGGCGGGGGTGGTGGCGAGGGTGGTCGCGCAGGCGCTTGCCAGTAGTGCGCAGGCGGCGAGTGACGTCGCCATCGTCCACCGCCCGCGCCGAAGTCGCGTCGTCATGGTGGCGATGATGTGGTGCCCGAGCCCCGCAGGTCCAAGACCTGGGGCCATAACCAAAAGCTATCGCCTTTGGGAACGATCTTCCCAAGATCGACATCACCGCTCAACTGGCCGCATGTGTCGTCAGCTGAGGACATACCCGAGCGATCTTGGTTGAGGACGTCGACAAAGTGACGAGAGGTTGCGGGCGTGCCGTTACGCCGCGTTACGGCCTTAACTACTTAGAGTGACAAAGTCACCACGTGATAACGGGGGGAGATCATGAAAGGTAACTTCATAGCAGCCGGAGCCGGTGGTGCGTTGATCGTCGCTGCCGCGCTTGTCGGGCTGGCCGGCCCGGCCAGTGCCGCCCAGGGCGACCTTTGCGTGTCCGATGCCTGGAGCACGCTGAGGATCGACAAGACCGGCGTGTACGCCGGTCGTCGCAATGCAGACGCCTGTGACAAGCACGACGGTTCGTTCCGTAAGCAAAAGGACGACGAGAAGCAGCACGACTTCGACCGGGACGAGAAGGACTTCGACCGGGAGAAGTTCGACCAGGACGAGAAGGACTTCGATCACGAGAAGTTCGATCGGGACGAGAAGGACTTCGATCACGAGAAGTTCGATCGGGACGAGAAGGACTTCGATCACGAGAAGTTCGATCGGGACGAGAAGTTCGATCGGGACGAGAAGTTCGATCGGGACGAGAAGTTCGATCGGGACGAGAAGTTCGATCGGGACGAG
>NZ_JBFAWA010000035.1:5436-150045 GCF_040680035.1 Nonomuraea sp. NPDC052116
GTTCGATCGGGACGAGAAGTTCGATCGGGACGAGAAGTTCGATCGGGACGAGAAGTTCGATCGGGACGAGAAGTTCGATCGGGACGAGAAGTTCGATCGGGACGAGAAGGACTTCGACTCGCACGACCGGGAGAAGAAGGACTTCGACTCGTACGACCAGGATGACTCCTACGACCAGGATGACTCCTACGAGAGCGACGAGGAGAAGGACGACTTCGACCGGGACGAGAAGAAGTTCGACGACCAGAAGAAGCGCGACAGGAAGTTCGACTACGCCGATTACGACGAGCAGGCGTACGACAGCGACCGGTACGAGAAGGATTACGACTCCTACGACCAGGACGAGAAGAACTACGAGGAGTCCTACGAATCCGCTCGTGACGAGAAGCAGCGCAACGACGGGTTCGAGAAGAAGAAGAAGAACGACTACGACGACGAGAAGTACGACTCCTTCGACAACGAGAAGAAGAACGACTCTTACGACGACGAGACGTACGACTCCGACGACAACGAGAAGTCTTACGACTCCTACGACGACGACCGGCACGAGAAGAAGCACGGCAAGAGACACGACGACAACGACGACGACGACCACAAGCACCACCACCACTGGGGCTGGCCCTACAAGTGGGACAACACCCACGGTTGGTGGCCTTGGAACGGTGACTGGGGCTACTACTGGCCTTGGGGCGCTCGCTACTGACGGACAGTTTGATTCGGGCTCTCGGGGACGCGTCGCGGCGCGCCCCGGGACCCCACCCCGCCGCACATTCCCACCCCTGTAAACCGATCTCCGCAGCCGAGTGTCAGATCTTCGCACTCGGCGCTTGATGGGAATGTGCGCCCCTCCTCATACTTGTCCGCGCCACTGCTCACGCAGTCGGACGCGGCAATCCTCCCCCCTGCACGGCTAGGCAAAGGGCGCTGCTCGCGCTGCCGGATGCGGCGCCTTCCAGCCCTTGTACGGTTTGGGCAAGTGCATTCAGATGCCGTTTCCTCCGACGCCTGTGCGGCCGGGTGAAGAATGCTGCTCGCGCAGTCGGACGTGACGTCTTCCGCCGCCTGCGCGCTGAGTGAAGTGCAGCCAGGTGCTACGCCCCCCGAAGCCCGTGTTCGCCTATGGGAAGGACCCTTCTTCCGCAATCGGGCGTGACTCCTTCTGGCCCTCGCGTGCAATGTCCTCCGCCCCTGTACGGCACTGGGAAGGTGCTGCTTGCGTGGCTTCTTCCGCCCGGTGCTATGTCCTTCGACGTCTTTGTGGCCGTGGGAAGGGTGCTGCTGCCCGTGTATTCGGATGTGACGGCTTCTGGCCCCGTGCGGCGGGCGAAGTGCATTCGGGCGCTATATGTTCCGATCCCTGGTGCGTCTGGGCAGGGAGGGCCCTGTGCAGGCGGGCGGAGGGTCGGGTGGGGCAGCGTCCTGTGCGGGCGGGGGGAGTGTTGGGTGGGGAGCGTCCTGTGCGGGCGGGGGTGGGGGCGGCGCGGGGAGGGTCTCCTGTGGGGCGGGGAGGGTCCTGTGTGGGTGGGCGGAGGCGTCGTGTGGGCGGGGTGGAGGGTGAGGTTATGTGGTTTGGTGGTGGGCTGTGGCGGCTTGTTCGGCGCGGCGGCCGTACCAGGCGCTCCATACCGCCACCAGCGTCAGCGTGCCGATCAGCAGGGCCGACGACAGGCCCGCCATGATGTCCACCGGGAGCAGGTAGATCAGCGGGATCCGTACTGCCGACTCGGTCACCAGGGCTGCGGCCCAGGTCAGCGTCATGGCCATGTACCCGCGCCGGAACTTCGGGTCCGCCTCGTAGAGCACATCCCAGCGGGCCGCGGTGGCCGCGTCGTCGGCGCCGAAGCGCTTGGCCATCCCGTACGCCGCCGGGTGGCCCGCCACGCAGGTGGCCACCAGCACGACGGCCATCACGCCGGTGGTGACGAACTTGACGGCGAGCATGAAGCGTTCGTCGCCGGTGAGGAAGGCGAGTGCGAGCCCGAGGCCGAAGATCAGGCACATGAAGGCGGCGAAGCCGTCCAGTCTGCGTTCCCGGATCCCGACGTGGGCGGTGCGCACGAAGCGCCAGGACGTACGTGGACCGGTTGCTCAGACTGCGGACCGGTTAGCTGGGCGACTGCCAAGGCTGCGGGCTGGGTGGGCGACCAGGTGGCGGGCTGGGTGGGCGGTCAGGCGGTGGGCCGACTGCTCGGGTCCGGGCTGGCTGGGCGTGTGTGGGTCGGCGGTCAGGCGCCGGGTTGGGTGGGCGGTCGGGTGGTGGGCTGGGTGGGCGCCGGGCGGTCGGGTGGTCGGGTGGTGGGCTGGGTGGGTGTGCGTGGGCCGGCTGCTCGGGCCGTGGGCCAGGTCAGGCTGTGGGTCGGCTCGGCTGCGGGTCGGCTAAGACTGCGGGTCGGCTCGGGCCGCGGGCTGCTTGGGCGTGCGTGACCGGCTGGCCGGCCGGTCGGCGCAGGCTGCACGTCGGCGCAGGTTTCCGGCCGGGTGGCGGGTGTGGGGCGGCTCGGGGTGTGGGGCGGGTGGTCAGCGGTCGACGATCTCGTTCTTGCCGATCACCACAACCCCTCCCCGGGTCAGGGCGAACCGGGTGCGGTCGTAGTCGAGGTCGAAGCCGATCCTGGCGCCGTCGGGGATCACGACGTTCTTGTCGATGATCGCCTTGCGGATGACGGCGCCCCTGCCGACCTTGACGTTCTCCATCAGTACGGAGTCCTCCACCAGCGAGTGCGAGTGGAGCACGACCTTGGGCGACAGGATGGACCGGATCGCCGTGCCGCCGGAGACGATCACGCCGGGCGACACCAGCGAGTCGATGGCCCGCCCCACCCGGTCTCCGTCGTTGTGCACGAACTTGGCCGGGGGCAGCGGATCGTGGCCGGTGAAGATCGGCCACTTGTCGTTGTAGAGGTTGAAGACCGGGTGCGCCGAGATGAGGTCCATGTGGGCCTCGTAGTACGCGTCGAGCGTCCCCACGTCGCGCCAGTAGCCGCGGTCGCGCTCGCTGGAGCCCGGCACGATGTTGTTCTTGAAGTCGTAGACGTCGGCCCCGCCCGACTTGACGAGCATCGGGATGATGTTGCCGCCCAGGTCGTGCTTGCTGGTCGGGTCGAGCGCGTCCTCCCGCAGCGCGTCGATCATCGACTGGGTCTTGAACACGTAGTTGCCCATCGACGCGTACACCTCGTCGGGGGAGTCCGCCAGCCCCACCGCGTCCTTCGGCTTCTCCCTGAACGCCACGATCCTGCGCCCCTGCGGATCGGTCTCGATCACGCCGAACTGGTCGGCCAGCGACAGCGGCTGCCTGATCGCCGCCACCGTCACGTCGGCGCCCGAGTCCTCGTGCTGCTCGACCATCTGACGCGGATCCATCCGGTAGATGTGGTCGGCCCCGAACACGATCACGTGCTCGGGCATCTCGTCATAGATCAGGTTCAGGTTCTGGAACAGTGCGTCCGCGGACCCCGAGAACCACCGCGGGCCGAGCCGCTGCTGCGCGGGCACGGGCGTCACGTAGTTGCCGAGCATCGCCGACAGCCGCCAGGTGCGCGAGACGTGCCGGTCAAGACTGTGGTTCTTGTACTGGGTCAGTACGACGATCTTCAGGAAGCCGCCGTTCGCCAGGTTGGACAGGACGAAATCGACGAGCCTGTATATCCCCCCGAACGGCACCGCCGGTTTCGCCCGATCCGCCGTGAGCGGCATGAGCCTCTTGCCCTCTCCACCTGCCAGCACAACCGCAAGCACCCTCCGGGACCTCATGCCCAGGACGCTACCCTCAAATGGCCGATCTATCGACGAATCCCGGCATGGAGACCTCCCTTCGTGTCCAGATTTGTTGCGCAATGGACGTCGGGGAGGTCGTCGAGCCGCTCAGGTTGACCTCTGGCGCGAAACTCGCTGCTTGTGGTGGCCCACCGGCCGCGGCCCACCATAAGGTCGTCTCATGCGTGTTGATCTGCTCAGCCGGGAGTACCCTCCCGAGGTGTACGGCGGGGCCGGGGTGCACATGGAATACCTGGCCAGGGAGCTGCGGAAGCTGGCCGACGTACGCGTGCGCTGCTTCGGAGCCGACCGCACCGAGCCCGGCGTCTCGGCCTACCGGGTGCCCGAGGGACTGGCGGCCGCCAACGCGGCGCTGCAGGTGCTCGGCGTGGACCTGGAGATGGCCGCCGCGTGCGAGGGCGCGGACGTCGTCCACTCGCACACCTGGTACGCCAACTTCGCCGGGCATGTCGCGAAGATGCTGCACGGCATCCCGCACGTGATCACCACACACAGCCTGGAGCCGTTGCGGCCGTGGAAGGCCGAGCAGCTCGGCGGCGGCTACACGATCTCGTCGTGGGCCGAGCGCACCGCCCTGGCGAGCGCGGACGCGGTCATCGCGGTGTCGGAGGGGATGCGCCGCGACGTACTGTCGGCCTACCCCGAGATCCCGCCGGACAGGGTCAGCGTCATCCACAACGGCATCGACACCGCCGAGTATGCCCCCGACCGCGACCTCGACGTGCTGGAGAAGCACGGGGTGGACCCGCACCGCCCGTATATCGTCTTCGTGGGCCGCATCACCCGGCAGAAGGGCCTGGTCCACCTCCTGCGCGCGGCGCGGTCCTTCGACCGGGACGCCCAGCTCGTGCTGTGCGCGGGCGCGCCGGACACGCCGGAGATCGCGGCGGAGGTCACCGAGCTGGTACGCGGCCTCGACCGGGACGGGGTGTTCTGGATCCAGGAGATGCTGCCCAAGCCCGAGGTCATCCAGTTGCTGACGCACGCGACGGTGTTCGTGTGCCCGTCGGTGTACGAGCCCATGGGGATCGTGAACCTGGAGGCGATGGCCTGCGAGACGGCCGTGGTGGCGACGGCCACCGGCGGCATCCCCGAGGTGGTGGCCGACGGGGAGACGGGCCTGCTCGTCCCGATCTCCCAGGGTCCTGACGGCACGCCGTACGATCCCGACCGGTTCGCCGCCGACCTGGCCGAGCGCGTCAACGCGCTGCTGCGGGACCCGGCGCGGGCCAAGGCGCTCGGGGTGGCGGGGCGGGCCAGGGCCGTCGAGCACTTTTCCTGGGAACGCATCGCCCACCGCACCATGGATCTTTACGCCACCCTGCGGCCCTGAGGTCCCACGAGGGTTCTCAGGGGGCGGTCCCGCCACGGTGGTAGAGGGCCCGGGGAGCGACCACACCATGCGAGCGGGCGCTGGTGAGGGTGCGGCCGTGGGCTGCTGCGTCACGACGGCCGACCGGGGTGAGGGGAGCGGGGCGCGCCGCCCCTGGACTCACACCAGGCCGCGGCGGCTGGCCTGGGCGCCGGCTTGGAAGCGGGTCTCCGCGTTGAGCTCGTCCAGGAGGTGACGCAGCCGGCGGCGTAGGGTGCGGGGGCTGGTGCCGAGCTGGCGGGCGATGGCGTCGTCCTTGAGCCCGGCCGCGAGCAGCGCCAGAAGCCTGCGATCCTCCAGGCTGAGCGCCCCGGCCGCAGGGCTGAGGGCACCGGTCGCGGGGCCGAGGGCACCGGCCGCAGGACTGACCGTCCCCGCGGCAGGGCCGGGCCCACCCGCAGTACGGCCGAGTGCCCCTTGTGCGGGGCTGAGCGCCCCCTGCGCAGGAGTCCCCTCCGTAGGGATGAGCGGTCCGGCCTCAGGGTCGAGGTCCGCGACCGGCGGTCCGGGATCGGTCGGCTCCAGCCGCGAATCACCGAGTTCCTGCCACAGCTCCGGCCGTACCGGAAGCGCCTCCCGCCACATCCGCTCGAACAGCTCCACCAACGCCATCACCATGGTGGACCCCGTGATCAGCACACCGCGCGTCAACGGCGGGTCCATCTGCAGGGGCATGACCGCCCGCCACCGGTCGACGATCGCCATCTTGAACGGCAGCTCCGGCAGGACCCGCGCCTCCTCGCCCGCCTTGATGAGGCTGCCCACCTCGTCGAGCGCCCCCGTATGGTCGAAGGCCTCCGGCACGTAGATGGTCCGGTAGCGGACACCGCTGCGGAGCAGGCCGGTCTGGAGCGGATTGTGGTAGTCCAGCACGTACGGCGGCCGGTCGAAGGTCAGCACCTCCTCCTTGGCCTCCTGCTGCAACCGTACGTACCACCGGGCCTGCTCCTCGGGCCCGGCCAGGACCTCCAGCTGACCGCCCTCGTCCGTGCCCTGGCCGACGGTGCGGAAGGCGGCCTCCAGCTCGTCGGCGGTGTCGGTGAGCCGGTCGAGCTCGCCCTGCATGCCGCGCACCAGCGAGCGGATCGCGGCGCCCGGGTTCGTCGCCGTCCAGCGGGGTGAGCGGCCCCACAGGCGGCTGACCATTCCCTTGGCGCGCAGCCGGCTCAGGGACGACTGGATGCGCCCCGCGCTCTCGCCGCTACGCCTGACCAGCTCCTGCACGGTGATGCCGGGACTGGCCAGCACCCCGCGGTAGACCCGCTCGTCGAAGGCGCTGATGCCCACGACCTCCAGCGCCCGGCCCTCCTCAAGCATGCCCACGATCTTGGCCAATTCCGGCAGTTGCCGCAATAGGCCACATCAACCACCTTGTCACCAAATTTCACTAACAGTTAGAAATCGGGATGTGCTTCAGAGAACCGCCCTTCTGGGCGTCGTGGTAACGGCCCTGATCGCCGCCGCCACGCCGGCCCAGGCGGCCCCCACCCCCGCCCCCTCCGCCAAGGCGACCACCCAGCCGGACAAGCCGTCCGGACCGCCCAAGACGATCACCCTGATCACCGGCGACAAGGTCACCCTCCGCGAGCTCCCCGACAAGCAGACCCAGCTCGACGTCAAGCCCGGCCCCGGCAGGGAGAAGGTCACGTTCGTGCACCGCCGGGGCAAGGACGGGCTCAGCATCGTCCCCACGGACGCGATGCCCCTTCTGGCCGCCGGCCGCCTCGACCCCCGGCTGTTCAACGTCACCCGGCTCGCCGCGCTCGGCTACGACGACGCCGCCAGCCCGGCGCTCCCGCTGATCACGACGTACCCGGACCAGGCCGGCGCCGCCACGCTGCGCGCCGCGGGCGGGCGCCCGCTGCCCGCGATCAACGGCGTCGCGCAGAGCGAGCCCCGCACCGGCGCGGGCACGCTGTGGAAGGCCCTGACCGGGCAGGCCAGGACGGCCGCGGCCGCGCCCGAGAAGATCTGGCTGGACGGCAAGGCCAAGCTCTCCCTCGACGTCAGCGTCCCGCACATCGGCGCGCCCCAGGCCTGGGCGGCCGGCCACACCGGCAAGGACGTGCCCGTGGCGGTCCTCGACTCCGGGTACGACCCCGGCCACCCCGACCTCCAGGGCCTGGTCACCAAGACCCAGAACTTCACCGACGAGCCCGACGTCCGCGACCTCAACGGTCATGGCACCCACGTCGCCGCCACCATCGCCGGCTCCGGCGCCGCCTCGGGCGGCAGGTACAAGGGCGTCGCCCCCGGCGCCAAGCTGCTGATCGGCAAGGTCTGCGTGCAGAGCGGCTTCTGCCCCGACTCGGCCATCATCGAGGCCATGACCTGGGCGGCCGAGAACGGCGCCCGCGTCGCCAACCTCAGCCTCGGCGAGCCCGACTCCATCGGCGTGGACCCCGTGGAGCAGGCCGTCAACAGCCTGTCGGAGAAGTACGGCACGCTGTTCGTCATCGCCTCGGGCAACGACGGCCCCCAGACGGTCGGCTCCCCGAGCACCGCGGACCGCGCGCTCTCCGTCGGCGCCTCCTACCGCGACGACGACACGGTCGCCCAGTTCAGCAGCACGGGCCCGCGCGTGGGCGATGCCGCGGTCAAGCCCGACCTGATCGCGCCGGGCGTGGGGATCGTCGCCGCGCGGGCCGCGGGCACGGGCCTGGGCTCGCCGGTCGACGACTCCTACACCGAGCTGAGCGGCACCTCCATGGCCACCCCGCACGTGGCCGGGGCCGCCGCGATCGTCGCCGGGCAGCACCCCGACTGGAAGGCCGACCGGATCAAGTCGGCGCTCATGGCCTCCACCGCGCCCGGTGACGAGCTGGGCGCCTACGTCCAGGGCTCCGGCCGCGTGGACGTCGCCCGCGCCGTCACCCAGCAGGTCACCGCCGAGCCCGCCAGCCTTAACCTGGGCGAGATCGAGCTGCCCAGCCCCGCGCCCAGGGAGCAGACGCTCACCTACCGCAACGACGGCGACGCCGCCGTCCGGCTGGACCTCAGCGTGATCGCCAAGGACGGCGAGGGCGCGACGGTGACGCCGTTCAAGCTCGGCGCCCCGGCCGTGGAGGTGCCCGCGCACGGCACCGCCCAGGTCAAGGTGACCGCCCAGCCGGGCCCGATCGGCACGTTCAGCGGCACGGTCATCGCCAGGAACGCCGACGTCACCGTCCGCACCGGCATCGGCATGCGGGTCGAGCCGGAGAAGCGCTCGCTCAAGCTGACCTTCACCGGCACCGACGGGCAGCCCGCGCGGGCCGCGTTCGCCGGCGTGATCGACCTCGAGACCAAGGAGCAGCGCAACTACGACATCGCCGGCGGCACGCTGGACCTCAGGCTGCAGAAGGGCCGCCGCTACACCGTCGTCACCCTCATGATGGACAGTGACGGCACCCTGGTGATGGCCGCCGACCCGGAGTTCACGCTCGACGCCGACCGCACCGTCGCCGCCGAGGCCCGCAAGGCGCGCCCGGTGACCGTCCGTACGGAGGAGCCCACCGCGCGGCTGGCCGTCGGCATGCTCGGCATGCTCCAGCTCGCCGAGGGCGTGCAGGCCATGGGCGTGGACATCGACCTGGCCGGCATGTGGGGCGCGGAGCGGGTCGAGGGCATCAAGGCCATCCCGACCACCCGCACCGTGAGCAAGAACTTCGCCTTCTACCGGTGGACGCAGTGGGCCAAACCGAAGGCCGACGGCAGCTACGACGACAGCCCGTACTTCTACCACCTGATGAAGGCCGAGCCGCGCATCCCCGCCGACCCCGGCTACCAGCCGCGCCGCCGCGACCTCGCCGAGGTCACCTCCACGTACGCCACGCAGCACGACGCCAAGTTCGGCGAGCGCTTCGCCCTGCCGGTGCTGTACGGCAAGGAGCTGGCCTGGATGCCGTACGGCCAGGTCTCGCGCTTCTCGCTGCCGTTCCGCAGGACCGAGTACTACACGCCCGCCGACACCGGCTGGTACCCGTCCTTCATCCAGTACCAGACGCCGCCGGACGGCTGGGACGACGTCGACCAGTTCTTCTTCGGCGACATCACCTCCTACCGGGCCGGCACGAAGACCGCCGACCGCTGGAACGGCGGCGTCTTCGCGGCCGCGCTCAACCCCGACGGCGACTACAACTGGCGTGACGAGAACCTGATGCAGTTCTCGGCCGGGCTGTTCGAGGACAGCACGCCGGACCGCGTCTCCTACGGCGACTACATCGCCCCGCAGGCCAAGGTCTACCGCGACGGCAAGGAGATCTACGCCGCCGACTACCTGCCGGGCTCGGTGGACGTGCCCGCCGAGACGAAGGCGAGCGAGTACCGGTTGACCATGACCGCCGACCGCGAGGCGAAGCAGACCAAGGTGTCCACCCGGGTCAGCGCCGAGTGGAAGTTCAGGTCGAAGTCGGCCGAGCCGGGCAAGCGCCAGGTGCTGCCGCTGCTGACCGTCAAGATCGCCCCCGAGCTGGACGACCGCAATCGGGCGGCGGTGGGTCTCATGAGCATCCCGCTGAGCGTCCAGCGCCAGGACGGCTCGCCCGACCTGCCGCTGCGCAAGCTCACGGTGGACATCTCCTACGACGACGGCCGCACCTGGCTGCCCACGCTGGTGCACCCGGCGGGCAACGGCACGTGGGCCGCGCAGACGTGGCACCCGGTCAGCGCGCGCGGCGGGTTCGCCTCGCTGCGCGTCAACGCCGCCGACACCGGCGGCAACGGCTTCACCGAGACCGTCATCAGGGCCTACCAGCTCAGATGACGTGATGGGAGCCCCGTCGCGTCCTGACCGGGCGCGGCGGGGCCCGCGTCACTTGACGCGTTCGAGCACGACGACCGGGATATCGCGGTCGGTCTTCTTCTGGTATTCGTCGTAGTCCGGCCAGGTGCGGGCCATCAGCCGCCAGAGCTCCGGCTTCTCCCCCTTGGAGGCCGTACGCGCGCGGGCCGTGAACTTGTCAGCCTTGACCTGTACCTCCACCTCGGGGTTGGCCAGGATGTTCTTGTACCACTCGGGGTGGTCGGGATCCCCGCCCTTGGACGCGACGATCACGTGGTCGTCGCCGTGCTTCTGGTAGATGAGTGGCGTCGTGTAGGAGCGGCCCGACTTGCGGCCCTTCGTGGTGAGGAGGAGGACGATCGTGTTGTTCCAGTCGTGCCCCTCCTCGCCGTTGGTCTCCTGATAACGCTGTACGTGTTCCTTGCCGTAGAGCATGATCCACAACTACCCATCGGGGGCGTGACCTCACCGTTACGCGCCGGGGTCTGTACGAGAAGTTAACAACCCTGGCAGGATGCATGTGTGTAAGCGCTTACAGTCCAAAGTGGAAGCGCTTACACAACAGGGAGACGCTCGATGGACGTGACCATCTACGAGGTGGCCCAGCGGGCCGGCGTGTCGATCGCGACCGTGTCCCGGGCGCTGCGCGGCACCGGCCCGGTCGCGGCCAGGACGCGCGAGAAGGTGCTCAAGGCGGTCGAGGAGCTCAACTTCACGCCCAGCCGCCTCGGGGTGAGCCTGGCCGAGGGCCGCCACGCCGCCAACGGCATCGTCTTCCCCGACCTCGCCGGCCCCTACTACACCGAGGTCCTGCTCGGCTACGAGGAGGTCGCCTCCGAGCTGGGGCGCTCCGTCGTCATCCTGTCCACCAAGGGGCGCACGCGGGTCAACGACCTGGTCAAGGACCTCGCCGGGCGGGTCGACGGCATGCTGATCTTCGGTCACACCGTCCCCGAGCCGCTGGTGGCCGAGCTGGTGCGGCTCGGCATGCGGCTGGTGTTCATCTCGCGCGACCCGCTGACCGGCGCCGACACGCTGCGCAGCGAGAACCGGGCCTCGGCGGGAGAGCTGGCCGCCCACCTGGCCGGGCACGGCTACGAGCGCTTCGCCTTCCTCGGCGCGCCCATGGCCAGCCAGGACGACGTGGACGAGCGCTGGCAGGGCGTGCGGGCGGTGCTCGGCGGCGCGATCGAGGCCGTGGACACGCGCCACTACACCGTCGAGTGCGGCTTCGAGGCCGCCAGGGACCTGCTCAAAGGCAGGGGCAGGCCCGAGGCGATCATCTGCTCCGACGACGAGGTGGCGCTGGGCGCGCTGCTGGCCGCCGAGGAGCTGGGCCTGAGCGTGCCCGGCGACCTGGCCGTGACCGGCTGGGACGACATCATGGCCGCCCGCCACGCCCGCCCGGCGCTGACCACCGTACGCCAGCCCATGCGCGAGCTCGGCGCCCGCGCCGCCCGCGCGCTCGACGAGCTGATCACCCGCGCCCGCGACCTGCCCCGCCACCAGAGCCTGCCCACCGAGCTGGTGGTCCGCTCCAGCTGTGGCGACCACCCCGAGACGTCACCGAGCCCTGACCGCCGAGCCGGAGATCCGTTCCGGCCGCGGTGACCAACCCCCAGGAGGTACTCCGTGAACACCACCATCCGGCGCGCCGCGGGAGGCGTGCTGGCCCTCGCGATGCTGGCGGCCGGCTGCGGCCGCAGCGCAGACAGGACTCCTGAGCAGGCGCAGAACGTCACGACCGGCAAGATCACGGGGGAGGTCACGGTCTGGGCGATGGGCGAGGAGGGCAAGGCGCTCGGCGCGTTCGTCAAGGACTTCGAGGCCGCCAACCCGGGCGTGAAGGTCAACGTCACGGCCATCGGCTGGGACGTGGCGCACGACAAGATCACCGCGGCCATCGCGGGCAGCGCCACGCCGGACGTGAGCATGGTCGGCTCCACCTGGTCGGGCGAGCTGGCCAAGACCGGCGCGCTGGAGCCGACCCCCGGCAACCTGGTCGACAAGTCCGTGTTCTTCCCCGGCGCCTGGCAGACGGTCGACGTCAACGGCACGGCGTACGGGGTGCCGTGGTACGTCGAGACCCGCGTCCTCTACTACCGCACCGACCAGGCGAAGAAGGCCGGTGTCGAGCCGCCGAAGACGTGGGAGGAGTTCACCGCGTTCGCCAAGGCGCTCAAGGAGAAGGGCGGCGCCAAGAACGGCTTCAACCAGAGCTACACGCAGGGCGCCTCCTGGCAGGAGGTGCTGCCGCTGATCTGGCAGGCGGGCGGCGAGATCGTCAAGGACGGCACGTACACGTTCGACACCCCCGAGGCGCTCACGGCGCTCAAGCAGTACGCGTCGCTGTTCACCCAGAAGCTCGCCCCCAACGACACCCCGGAGGGCGCCTTCCCCCAGAGCTTCATCAAGGGGGAGGTCGGCGGCTTCTTCTCCGGCCCGTGGATGGTCGGCGTTGTGAACAACGACGGCGGCCCCGGCTTCAAGGACAAGTTCGACGTCGCGCCCTACCCCAAGGGGCCGGTCTCGGCGACCAGCTTCCTCGGCGGGTCCGACATGGTGGTCTTCAAGAAGGCCAAGAACCGCGACGCGGCCTGGAAGTTCATCCAGTGGCTGAGCGAGCCGAAGGTCCAGGCCAAGTGGTACACGACGGTGAAGTCGCTGCCCGCGGTCGCGGCGGCCTGGCAGGAGCCGGAGCTGACCGCCGACAAGCAGCTCGCGGTCTTCGGCGAGCAGCTCAAGGACGCCAAGACGCCGCCGCCGTTCCCGACGTGGGAGCAGGTGGCCAGGGTGCTGGAGACCGAGCTGGAGAAGCTGGCCCGGGGCGCGCAGACACCCGAGCAGACGCTCAAGGCGATCCAGTCGCAGGCCGACACGATCGGCACCGGCCTGTGAACGCGGCGCCGACGCGGGAGGGCCCATGAACGCGGCGCCGACGCGGGAGGGCCCATGAGCGTGGCGGTCCCCGCCCGCCGGGTGGCGCCGATCAGGCTCAGGGGCACGTTACGCCAGGCCGGCATCGGCTGGATCTTCATCCTGCCGTTCGTGGTGCTGTTCGCGGTCTTCTACCTGGGCCCGCTGCTGGTCGGCATCGGCATGAGCTTCACCGACATGCGCAGCACCGACGTGAGCGACCCGCTCGCCGTCAACGTGGTCGGGGTCGACAACTACCTGCGGCTCATGAACGACGGCGCCATGCGCAAGGCGGCGCTCAACACCGTGGTCTTCGTGGTCACCGCGCTGCCGCTGACCATCGGGCTCGGGCTGGCCGCGGCCGTGCTGCTCAACTCGGGGATCGCCCGGCTGCCGGCCGCGTTCTTCCGGCTCGGCTACTACCTGCCGAACATCACCAGCATCATCGGCATCGCCGTGGCCTGGAAGTTCCTGTTGGAGCCGGAGGCCGGGCTGGTCAACCGGCTGCTGGAGCTGGTGGGCGTCCAGGGCCCCAACTGGCTGCAGAGCACGTCCACCGCCCTGCCGTCGATCATCGTGATGACGGCCTGGCGCAGCTTCGGCTTCAACATGGTCGTGCTGCTGGCCGCGCTGCAGAGCATCCCGAGGGAGCTGTACGAGGCCGCCGAGGTGGACGGCGCCGGACGCTGGGCCCGCTTCCGCGCGGTCACCGTGCCCTCGCTGCGGCCGGTGCTGCTGTTCTGCACCGTCTACAGCTCGGTCGGCTTCATGCAGTTCCTGGAGGAGCCGCTGGTCATGACCAGGGGAGGCCCGCTTGACTCCACGCTGTCGGCCTCGCTGGCCATCTTCAACCAGTTCGGGGTCGGCAACTACGGCTACGCGGGGGCCGCCTCGTCCGTGCTGTTCGTGGTGATCGTGGCGCTGGCCGTACTGCAGCTCAGGCTCGGGAGGCGCAGATGAGCCGGACCCGCCGCCAGCGCGCGGTCGTCTACCTGGGGCTGAGCCTGGGGCTGGCGCTGGTCGCCGGGCCGTTCCTGTGGACGGCGCTCAGCGCGGTCAAGCCGGAGCGCGAGATCAGGCGCGACCCGCCGACGTTCTGGCCCGAGACGTTCACGCTGGACAACTTCGCCGAGCTGTTCCAGCGGGTCAACATCGGCAACGCCTTCGCCAACAGCATGCTCATCGCGCTCGTGCTGGTCGCCACCAACCTGCTGTTCTGCTCCATGGTCGGGTACGCCTTCGCCAAGCTGTCCTTCCGCGGCAAGAACCTCGCCTTCGGCCTGGTGCTGGTGCAGCTCGCGATCCCGGCGATCGTGCTCATGGTGCCGCAGTTCGTGCTGATCGCGAAGCTCGGCATGGTCAACACGTTCATCGGGATCATCCTGCCGACCGTGGTGACGCCGCTCGGCGTGTTCATGATGCGGCAGTTCATCGCCGACCTGCCGGACGAGCTGATCCACGCGGCCAGGGTGGACGGCGCGGGGGAGTTCCGGATCTTCTTCACGATCATCCTGCCGCTGTGCGGGCCGCCGCTGGCCACGCTGGGGCTGATCACGTTCCTCGGCTCGTGGAACAACTTCCTGTGGCCGGCCGTGGTCGCGCAGAGCGAGAACATGTACACCCTCCCGGTCGCGCTCAACATCCTGAACGGGCACGAGGCCACCCACTACAACCTGCTGGTCGCCGGGTCGGTCGTGGTGATCGCGCCGATCCTGTTCCTGTTCGTCTTCCTGCAGCGCTTCTTCATCCAGGGCATCGCCACCACCGGCCTCAAGTAGAGGAGCCCCCCATGCGCAAGACAGTCCTGTCCGGCGTGCTCGCGCTGGCCCTGACGGTGCCGGCCACCCCCGCCCTCGCCGACGCCTCCGCGAACGCCACCCTGCTCCGCTACGCCGAGGACACCTGGCGGTCGATGGCCGCCATGGTGGAGCCGGCCACCGGCCTGCCCGCCGACAAGGTGACCGGCGACCTCGCGACCAGGGCGAAGGTCACCTCACCCACCAACATCGGCACGTACCTGTGGAGCACCCTCGCCGCCCGCGACCTGCGCCTGATCGGCGGCGGGGACGCCGCCGCCAGGATCGGCCGGGTGATCAAGGCGCTGGAGGGACTTGAGCGGAACACGCCCACCGGCCAGTTCTACAACTGGTACGATCCCGGCACCCTCCAGTTGATCCACACCTGGCCGGAGACCGGCGATCCGGTGCGCCTGTTCGCCTCCAGCGTGGACAACGGCTGGCTGGCCGCGGCCCTCATGATGGTCCGCAACGCGACCCCGCAGTACTCCGCCCGCGCCAACCGTCTGCTGACCTCCATGAACTTCGCCTCCTACTACGACCCCGCCGCCCGCCCCGACGCGGGCACCGGCCTGATCCGCGGGGGCTTCTGGCCCGAGCCGCCCGACGGCTGCTACGTCGCGAGCGACTACGCCGGCACCGGCACGACCGTCTACTCGACCTGCCACCACTACGGCGCGCCCGCCGAGACCCGCATCGGCCAGTACGTGGGCATCGCGCTCGGCCAGCTCCCGCGCGAGAGCTACTTCGGCCCGTACCGCACCTTCCCCGACAACGGCTGCGACTTCGGCTGGCAGGACCAGAAGCCGGTCGGCTCGTGGAAGAAGTACCTGGGCGTGAACGTCTGGGAGGGCACGTACGCCTACCGCGGCATGCGCTACGTCCCCAACTGGGGCGGCTCCATGTTCGAGGCCCTCATGCCGGACCTCGTGGTCCCCGAGGCGAAGTGGGCACCCAAGAGCTGGGGCCGCAACCACCCGGTGTTCGTGCGCGCCCAGATCGAGCACGGCATGAACGAGGCCAAGTACGGCTACTGGGGCTTCTCGCCGTCCAACGACCCGCACGGCGGCTACCGCGAGTACGGCGTGGACCCGCTCGGCATGGACGAGCCCGGCTACACCACCGACCGCGAGCGCACCAGTACCGACCCCGGCTACGAGGGCTGCCGCCCGGCCAAGCCGGAGCCCACGGCCTACGGCGACGGCGTCGTGACGCCGCACGCCAGCTTCCTGGCGCTGCCGTACGCGAAGGACGCGGCCATCGACAATCTGGACAAGCTCCGCCGGAACTTCGACGCCTACGGCCCCGGCGGCTTCTACGACGCCGTCGCGGTCCGCTCGGGGGCCGTGTCCAAGTGGTACCTGGCACTCGACCAGGGCATGGTGATGGCCGCCCTGGGCAACGTGCTCACCGGCGGCGACCTGCACCGCTACTTCGCGGGCTCGGGCGTGGAGGCCAAGCTGCGCCCGGTAATGGAAATCGAGGAATGGAACGTCACTTCATGAACAAGGCTGCCCACCGCGACTGGCAGGAGCGCATCGGCCAGGAGTCCGGTGCGATCACCCCGGCCTCCCGGCCCGAGCTGCCGGCCCCGACGGGCCTGTCGGCGGTCCCGGGAGCGGGCCAGGTGACGCTGACCTGGGACGCCGTGCCCGGGGCCATCGGCTACGTGGTGCACCGGGACGGGTCGCCGGCCACGCCGCCGGACGTGGACGTGCCCGCCGTCCCCTCCTGCCGGTACGTGGACACCGGCCACGGAGCGGCGTCCTACCAGGTGGCCGCCGTCGCCGCCGTGGACCACGCCGGCCCGCTGTCCGAGCCCGTCCAGGCCGCCCCGCTCGAAGGGCCGGCCGGGTTGTCGGTCCACGTGGACGCGGCGCGGGTCACCCGCGAGCTGCCGCGCCCGTGGGCGTACATGGTGGGGTCGGAGCACCTGTCGCACCTGCTGAGCACCGACGAGAGCGGCGGCCGGCCCATCGGCGAGGAGCTGGCCGAGGCGCTGCGTGTCATGCGCGACGAGCTCGGCGTCCAGACGGTCAGGGCGCACGCCATCCTCTGCGACGACCTGGGCGTCTACCGCGAGGTCGACGGTCAGGCGGTCTACGACTTCAGCCGCGTGGACGAGGTCTACGACAAGGTCGTGGCGCTGGGCCTGCGGCCGATCGTGGAGCTCAGCTACATGCCGCGCGACCTGGCCGCCGACCCCTCCAGGACCGTCTTCGGCTACGACGCCGTCGTCTCGCCGCCGAAGGACTTCGAGGCGTGGAGCGACCTGGTCAGGGCGCTCGTGGAGCACCTGGCCGAGCGGTACGGGATCCACGAGCTGATCGACCACTGGGCCTTCGAGGTCTGGAACGAGCCGAACCTGGCCGTCTTCTGGACTGGCACGCCCGAGGAGTACTTCCTGCTCTACGACGTCACCGCCGCGGCCGTGAAGAACGTGCACCCGGACCTGCGCGTCGGCGGGCCCGCCTCGGCGGCCGACGGCTGGGTGGAGGAGCTGCTCGCGCACGTCGAGGAGTCGGGCGCGGCGCTCGACTTCGTCTCCAGCCACACCTACGGCAACGCGCCGCTCGACTGGCGTCCCGTCCTGGCCAGGTACGGCGTGGACGTCCCCGTCTGGTGGACCGAATGGGGGCCCACGCCCACCCACTTCCACGGCATCGGCGACGGGCCGTTCGGGGCCGCGTTCCTGCTGCACGGCATGAAGTCGGCCGCCGGCCGGATCGCCGCGCTGTCGCACTGGGTGGCCTCCGACCACTTCGAGGAGCTGGGCCGGCCGCCGCGGCTGTTCCACGGCGGGTTCGGCCTGCTGACGGTCGGCAACCTGCGTAAGCCCCGCTTCCACGCGCTCACCCTGGCCTCCCGGCTGGGTGACGCGGAGCTGGCCGCCACGCTCGACGGTGACGTGGCCGGCGTCGAGGCGTGGGCGGCCCGGCACGAGGACGGCAGGATCGGCGTGCTGGTCTGGAACGGCACCCTCAACCACGCCCAGGCCGACGGCGCCCCCGAGCTCACCCGTACGGTGTCCCTGACCGTCGACGGGCTCGCCGGCGGGGAGTACACGGTCACCCACCACCGCATCGACCGCGACCACTCCAACGTGCAGGCGACCTGGCAGGCGATGGGCGGCGGCGACTGGCCGGCGGACGAGCAGTGGGACAAGCTCCACGCCGCCAACACCCTGGACGAGCTGGCCCCGCCGGCCACGGCCGCCGGGAGCACGGTCACCCTTGAGTTCGATCTGCCCATGCCGGGCGTGTCCTTCATCGAGCTGACACCGTAAAGAGCGATACCGTACGGGGCGATGTGGAGGTCTGAGGCACGGTTCTGTACGGGCGCGCACGCCGGTGAGAGCCTGTGCCCATGACCGAACCGGCTCGGGCGCTGGCCGCCCGCATCGAGCGGTTCGAGCAGGCCGCGGATCCCGGCCTGATCTGGGATCCCGCGGCCCTGGTCGAGGCCGAGCAGGCGATGCGGGCGTGCGCGGGCGACCGGACCGACGCCGTCACCTGGCGCCTGATCGGCATGCTCCACCTGGCCCGCTACCGGCTGGACCAGCGGTTCACGCAGGACGCGGCGGTGGCGGGCACGTACTTCGCCGCCGTGGCCGTGGTCGATCCGGCGCGGCTCCCGGAGCGGCTGCGCGGCTCGAACGTGCCCCCCGGCGACTCGGCCGACACGTGGACGGGGCTCGTCGAAGAGGTGTTCCAGCACGTGAACCCGTCGGCGTACCCGCACGTGGGGCTGCTGATCCACGCGCTCGTGCGGCGCGCCATGGCGCAGCCGACGACGGAGGTGGCCGACCGGCTCGGCGAGCTGCTGTTGCGGCAGTCGACGGGCTCGCCCGACCCCGCGTGGGCGCCCGGCGCGCTGGCGCTGCTCGGTGATGGGCTGGTGCGGCTGTTCGGGGCCACGGGGGAACTGGAGGTCGTCGACGACGCCGTGCACGTGCTGTTCAGGGCGGCGCTGGCCGAGCCGGCGTACGTGGACGAGCTGGGCACGGCGCTCGGGCTGGCGGCGTTCGGCGACGAGGAGCTGGCCGGGGCGTACGTGACGGCCGCGGAGGCGCCGCCGGCCGGCCAGGACCGGTCGCAGGCGCTGCTGGCGCTGGTGGAGCTCACCTGGGCGCGCTCGACCGGGTCGTACGCCGACCGCGACCTGCTGGCCTTCATCCGGGTCGGGCAGTGCGCGCTGGACTTCTGGCACGAGAAGTGGGCCCATCCCGGCGTGCTGGCGCCGTACGCGGCCGGGCTGGTCGAGTGGTTCGTCGTCACGGGGGACGAGCGCTCGCTCGAGGCCGGGACGGAGATGCTGGAGGCCCTGCACATCACGCCCGGCGAGACGGCGCGCGGGCTCGGCGCCGACCCCGTCGTGCGGCTCGGGCTGCTGGGAGACCGCCGCTGGAACCGGTACGGCGTCACCGGCGACTCCGACGACCTGGAGACCGCCATCGAGGTCATGCGCGAGGCGGCCGGCCAGGCTCCGCGCGGGCACTCCGACCGCGCCAGGCTGCTCGCCAACCTGGCGAACGCGCTGCTCAGGCGGGCCGTCGTGACCGGCGGGGACCCCGCGGAGCCGATCACGGCCGCGCGCGTCGCGCTCGCGGCCCACGGGGAGCGGGACCCGGCCAGGCCCAGGGTCCTGATGCTGCTGGGCCAGGCGCTCAAGCTCGACCTCGACGCCGGGCACGCCGACGAGGCGATCGCCGCGTTACGCGAGGCGCTGGCGGCCGGTGAGCGGCTGTCGGCGCGGGCGGAGGCGTACGGGCTCGTCTCGGAGGTGCTGCGCTGGCGGGCCGCGCGCTCGGGACGGGTGGAGGACCTGAACGAGGCGGTGGCGTCCGCGCGCCAGGGCCTGGAGGTGGCCGTGAAGTCCGCCCAGGACCCGGCGCCCGCGCAGCGGGTGCTGTGCGGGGCGCTGCTGGCGCGCTTCTCGGCGCAGGGCGACCCGGGGGACCTGGGGGAGGTGCTCGAACTCGCCCGGGAAGGGGACCCGGAGCTGCTGTCGCAGCTCGGCGCGGCCCTCGACGGGACGCCGGTGCCGGACGAGCGGCTCGCGGGGGTCGCGACCGAGCTGGCGCTGGCCACGCGGAACGACGAGGTCACGGTCGAGCTGCTGCGTTACGCCGAGCGGCAGGCCGAATCGCCCGGCGAGTTCCTGCTGGAGTCCGGGCTGCGGCTGGCCTCGCTCGGGCGGCTGCGGGTGGCCTGCGCCGTGCTGGGGCGTTCGGCGGAGGCGTTCGGCTCCGGCTTCGAGGAGGGGGCTCGGACGGCGTACGCGCTGGCCGAGCAGGGGCGCGCGTACCAGGAGCTGGGCGAGCTGGGCTCGGCGCTGGAGTCGTTCGCGCGGTCGGCGGCCGGCTACGGCTCGCTGGGCGAGGTCCGGGCCGAAGCGCTCCAGCTCGGCAGCATGGGCGTCGTGCTGCTCAGAGCCGGCGACCCCGTCCGCGCGCTCGAACACCATCACCGCGCCATCGCCCTGTGCGAGAGCGCCGGGCTGGCGGCGGAGGAGGCGGCCCAGCAGGGGTACGCGGCCGAGGCGTTCCTGGCCGCCGGCGACCCTGAAGGGGCCGTGGCCTGCGCGGTCCAGGCCCGTGAGCTCTATCGGGAGCTGGGCGAGACCGTGCCGGCCGCCATGGCGCTCGTCCACGCCGCCCGGGCGGCCGTCGACCAGGACGACCTCACCGCGGCCGCGGAACGCATGGCCGCCTGCGCCATCGAGCTGGAGGCCGCCGGGGCGTGGGAGGACGCGTGCCGGGCGCTCGACGCGCACGCCGTCCTGCTGGTGGAGCGCGGTCACCCCGGGCAGGCCGCCGCCTGCGAGACCCGGCTGGTGGAGATCGTGCGGCGCAGGGGCGAGCGGCGCGAGCCCGCCGACGAGTGGTACCGCATCGCGGGGCGCCGTCGGGGCCGTGGGGACTCCGACGGTGCCCGGACGGCCTTCGGGCTGGCCGAGCGCGAGTACGAGTCGCTCGGCCACTACGACGGGGCCGCCTCGGCGCGCTACAACCTGGGCGCGCTCTCGTACGCGGAGGGGGATCCAGGGGGGGCGCTGGAGGAGTTCGGGGCGGCGGCGGAGGCGTTCGCCAGGTTGCGTGCCGCGGTCAAGGAGGCGTCCGCGCTGACCATGCGCGCCTCCTGCCTGACCGCCCTCGACCGCCACGACGACGCGCTGGCCGACCTGGAGCGGGCGCTGGAGCTGGCCGCCACCGAGGGGGATGTGGGGGCCGTCCTCGTCGCCGTGCTGGGGCGGGTGGCGCTGGACCTGCGGCTCGGCTCGTGGGAGGAGGCGGCGGAACGGCTGAACTCGGCCCTGGGGCTGTCGGCCGGGGACCCGCTCAAGGAGGCCGTCGTCCGCGACCGGCTGGCCGCGCTGGCGGCCCGTACCGGGGACCTGGACGCGCAGGTGGAGGCGCTGGAGCTGGCGGTGGCCGGATTCCACGCCGGCGACCAGCCCCGGCTGGCGGCGCTCACCTCGATCAAGCTCGGCTTCGCGCTGGAGGAACGCGGCGAGTTCCACCGCGCCCGAGCCGCCCTCGAAACCGGCCTCGCCACCCTCACCCCACCACCCACACCTTCCGACCGGCCTTCGCCGCTCGACCCGGCGTCGTCCGGCGGTTCGGGGGAGCGCGGCGACTCCGCGCAGGCCGGCGGGGCGTTTGAGCTCATCGCGGTCATGGGCGGGGGCCTGGACGCGGAGCTGCTGTCGCGCCTGGCCCGCATCCAGCTCACGCTCGGCGAGGCGACCCGCGGCCACGCGACCCTGAACCAGGCGATCAGAGCGGCGGACGGCGACCGGGCCGAACGGCTGGAGACCTGGCTCCGCATCGAGGAGGCGGAGGCCGCCGGCGACCTGGAGACCGCCCGCGCCCTGGCCGAGCAGACGCTCGCCGCGAACCCCGTCAACGGCCGCCCACCCGCCTCCGACTACCACTCGTTCCTGCTGGTCAAGCTCTCCTCCTTCTGCCGGGCGCTGGGGGACCTGGAGGCCGCCCGCGCGTACGCCGCCCGCGGCTACGAGCTGCGCGACGCCCTCGTGATCGACCACCTGCGCAACCTCGGCGCGGCGGCCCGGGACCTGGGCCGCCTGGACGAGGCCGCCGACCACCTCACCGAGGCCGTCGCCCTGGCCCGCGACTCGGACGCCGCGCTCCCCGCGGACCTCGTCCAGGCGCTCGACCTGCTCGGTCGCGTCCGCGCCGACCAGGCCCGCTGGGCGGAGGCCGCACACGCCTTCGACGAGGGGCTGGAGCTGCTGTCCTCGCCGGTCTGGCGCGCGTTGCGGGCCCCGTTGCTGGCCGGACGGGGCGCGCTCCACCTCAAGCTGGGCGAGCTGGCGGAGGCCGAGGCCCTCTACCGGCAGTCCATCGCGATCGTGGAGGAAGCCGGTTCCCGGACAAACCTCGCCGACAGCTACGCCGACCTGAGCCTGGTCTGCGCGCTGCGGGACTCGACGGACCAGGCCAGGCTCTTCGCCGAGAGGGCCCTGGACATCGAACACGCCCGCGGCCGGACCCGCGGCGTGGTCCTGGCGCTCATCCTGCTCGCCCGCCTCGAGGACTCCTCCCGCGCCGAGGTCGACCTGGCGGAGGCCGCGGCCCTGGCCCGGGAGATCAGATATCGGGCAGGGGAGGCGCTCGCCCTCGGCCGGCTCGGCGCGCTGTACGTGGCCACCACCTCGTACGCCCGCGCCCACCGGCACCTGTCGGAGGCGATCGGGCTGCTGGAGGAGCTCGGGCACGAGCTGGAGCTGGGGATCGCCCTGCACAACCGCTCCGTCGCCGCCGAGCGTCTGGGGGACCTGCCGAGCGCGCTCGCCGACGCCGAACGGGCCTGCGACCTGGGCCACACCTCCGGCCGCGACCGCGCGATCCGGCTCGCGGTCCGCCTGGGCCGCGGCCTGGCCGCCTGGCGGCACCTGGAGCACGCCAAGTCCCACACCCTGACCACCCATCTGGGCCACCGCCGCTGGCCAGGGCAGACGGGGGGTGGTGGTGACCGCTGGTCCGAGCCGGCGCGTCAGGGTGAGGAGTCCTGGCCCTGGACGGTCGAGGACCGGCCGACCGCCGCCGACCTCAGCCATCGGCGCTGGCCCGTGCCCGACGGCGTGCCCGCCGAGCTCGTGGAGGCGGAGCGGCGCGGACTCGACACCATGCGGACGCTCAGATCGGCCGCTGGGAACACCCGGGACCCGTCGGAAGCCGCGACGCTGCTCGGACGCGCCCGCACCGCCGAGGCCGAGGTGGAGGCGCTGTGGCGGCGGATGGAACCCCTCGCCCCCGACCACGTCGCCCTGCGCCGGGACCCGCCGCTCGACCAGCTCCACCTCGACGCCCTCGTCACCTCCGAAGGCCGGCCCGGCAACGGGACCGCCGTGGTCGGCTTCCACGTCGGCGAGGAGAGCGTGACGGTGCTCGCCCACCGCACCGGCTGGTCCGAGCCGCGCGCCTTCCCCACCACCGTCGGCCACGACCTGCTGGCCGACTTCACCGCCACCACCGTCGGCCGCCGTCCCGGGCTGCTGGACATCGAGGCGCGCCGCCACCGCGCGGCCGTCTGGCGCCGCCTGGCCGACCTCCTGCTGTCGGACGTCCTCGACGCGCTCGGCGACGACCTGGACCACCTCTACCTGATCCCGCACGCCGGGCTGCACCGGGTCCCGCTCCACGCGCTGGCCCCGGACGGCCGCTCGCTCCTCGAACGCGCCCTCGTGACCTACACGCCCTCCGTCGCCGCCCTGACCCGCCTCACCCGGCGGGGCCCCGCGACGGGCAGCCGGTCGCTGGTGCTCGGGTACACGCCGGATCCCGAACCCGGGGGCGCGCTCGAAGCGGCGGCGCGGGACGCCGGCGCCCTGCTGGACGTCCCGCCCCACACCGGTCCGGCCGCCACCGCGACCCGGCTCCCCGGCACCTGGGACGTGGTGCAGCTGTCGTGCCCGGGCCTGTTCGACCCGGACGACCCGTTCGGCTCGGGCATCGGGCTCGCCGACGGCCTCCTGACCGGCAGGCGGCTCATGAGCATGGCCGTGGACGCCCGGCTCGTCGTCCTCGGCTCCCACGAACGCGACCCCGCGCCGGGTGGCGGCGACGACGTGGCCGCCCTGGCCCATGCGTTCCTCCACGCGGGCGCCAGGTCCGTGCTCCTCCCGCTCTGGCCGGTCTCCGGCGAGGTCACCAGGGCCCTGATGCGCGACGTCCACACCAGGCTGCGCTCCGGCATGGGCCCGGCACGGGCGCTGCGGGAGGCCGTACTGGAGCTGCGCGACCTCTACGGCCCCGCCGAGCCCGACCTGTGGGCCCCGTACGTCCTGGTGGGCCTGCCCTCCTGACGAGCGGGCGAGCAGCCTCTACGGTGGGACGCAGCAGAACGCGAGGAGGACGATGGACAGCCGGCGGCCGATGCGTGCCGACGCGCGGCGCAACAGGGAGCGGATCCTCCAGACCGCCCGGGAGGCCTTCGCCACCGAGGGCCTGGCCGTGTCGCTCGACGAGATCGCGCGCCGGACCGGGGTCGGCCCCGGCACCGTCCACCGCCACTTCCCGGCCAAGGAGGCGCTGGTCGAGGCGGTGCTCGCCGACCGCCTCGGCGGGCTCGCCGAGCAGGCCCGCCAGGCCGTCCGGGCGGATCAGGGCGGGTCGGCGTTCTTCCCGTTCCTGCTCGGCCTGATCGGTGAGGCCCGCGCCAAGCAGGACCTCGCCGACGCGCTCGCCAGGGCGGAGGTCGATCTGTCGGAGCTCACCCGGCGGCTCGCGCTGGACCTGCGCCGGGCCTTCGCCGAGTTGCTCGCGCGGGCACAGGAGGCCGGCACCGTCCGGGCGGACGTGGACGCCGAGGACGTGCAGGCCGTCGTGCTCGCGGCGATCACCGCCGAGCGGCATCGGGCCGACCCCGAACGGCCGGGGCGTATCGCCGCTGTGGTGCTCGACTGCCTGCTGGTCGCGTAGGGCGGCTCAGTCGCCCAGCCACTTCGAGTCCGGCATGAGCGTGGCCGCGACCAGGTAGCCGAAGAAGCCGATGGCCAGGCCCACCGCGTACGCTCCGAAGACCTCGGGGGTGCCCACCAGCGCGGTCACCGCCCCGCCACCCACAGCGGCCAACACCGCCGAGAGGTCGGACAGGCATGCCGCGCCCTGCCTGCGGCGCAGCGTCCCGTACGTGATCCAGCCGATCACCAGCCCGAAGCAGATCGCGCCGAGCACGGCCATGCGAGGACCTCCTCGTGGTCAGCCGCCACCGTGTCGCGCGGCGGCGGCCCGTGGGCCTGATAGCCGTTCACGATCGCACGAGGCGCGCCCGCCTGGCTAGAGGTAGCTCCTGGTCGCGCTCACCAGATCGGGGGTGGCGTCGCGGGTGTCGAAGGAGAGGGCGGAATCGGGGGTGCGCTCGCGGACGTCCTGGTCGCGGATCGCGAACACGGCCGGGACGACCCCCACGTCGCCGTAGCGGCCGGTGACGGCCTCGCCGATCGCCCGACGTACGGCGCCGACCACGTCACGCGAGGTGTGGCCGGGACCGGAGGCGGCGAGATAGCCCAGCATGCCCGCGAAGCGCAGCTCCGCCTCGGCCGCCGGGCGCTGCTCGGGCAGCACGGGACGGTCCAGCCAGAACACCTTGCCCGCCAGGAACGCCTGGTAGTCGTCGCCCTCGTGGCGGAGCACGCGCGCCGTCTCGGCGAGCAGCTCCCCGAACTCGGCCAGCTCCGACTCGGGCGGCAGATCCGTGGTGACGAACAGGGGCACGATCAGCGCGTCGAGCATTGGACTATCCCTCCGTGAGGAGGCTCATCGTAGGACCCGCGACCGACAATCCCGGTTCACGCCACTCCCCGTGGCGCTCTAGCGTTCGGTCCACTCGTCCTGTAACGCCGAGTGCACGATCGAGTCGCGCCACCCGTTCGGCGTGTGCACGTGGTGGCGGATGCGGCCTTCCTCGACCATCCCGGCGGTCAGCATCGCGAGCTGGGCCGGTAGGTTCGCCGGGGAGCGGGCGCCCCAGACGCGGTGCAGCCCGAGCTGCTTGAACCCGAACGACAGTAACAAGCGCACGAGGTCCGTGCCGACCCCGCGTCCCCACTGGTCGGGGTGGAGGCCGAAGCCGATCTCGGCGCTGTGCGGGTGGTCGGCCTCGATGTGCAGGCGGGCCACCCCGATCACGTCGCGGCGGGCCGTGTCGATCACGGCCAGGACGTACAGGCGGCGTGGCTCGGTCGCGGCCGCCTCCTGGGCCTGGGCGACGAGCCCCGCCACCTCGGCCAGGCTGCGGGGCGCGAACGGCATGTGCTGCGTGGCCGTGGTGTCGCCGTAGACCGCGTGCAGCGCGGTCACGTCGGCCTCCGCGACGTCACGGAGGCCGAGCCGTTCGCCGTTGTACACCACCCGCCGCATTTGCAGACGGTAACGCGATTCCCGTGATCTCTACAAGCCCATGTCAAGTGGCGAGTTGACTCCCGTAAGCCCGCGCCACAAGCTCGGCGACGGCGCTGTGCGCGCCGAGCGGCTCCGCGTGCCCGGCATTGATCGAGGCGGCGGCCTGCTCGACGATCCCCGTGGGGGACTCGTGGCCGATCATGCAGGGCGCGATGGCCAGGCGCTCGGCGCCCGCCGCGCGCAGCCGCTGGGCCGCCATCGCGATGCCCGGCTCGCTGTCGAGCGAGGCCGAGACGACCGGCAGCGTGAGCCTGGAGGCCAGGAGCACCGCCGTGGCCTGCACCGCGTGCACCGCGCGCTCCCCGCCCACCGTGGCCATGATGACGGCGTCCACGGGGCTGGAGACGTTCAGCAGCCGTACGCGGTCGGCCCTGGCCAGGCCGCGCTCGGCGAGCCTGATGTGCAGGGCCTCGGCCAGCAGCGGGTGCGGGCCGAGCGCCTCGGTGACGACGGCGCCGCTGCCGCTGGCCGCGACCGCCTTGCCGATCTCAGCCAGGACGACCGGATCGTCCCAGGTGAGCAGGGGCACGATGACGGCGTCGCGGCCGGAGGGCAGGGAGTCCGCCAGGTCGGTGACGCTCGTCAGCCGCACCTCGATCTGCGGGTGGTCGAGGCGTACCACGGCCGCGATCTCTTCGGCCACGCCGGCCGCCGCGCCGGGGGTGGCGAGCACGAGCATGGGGGCGTCCGGCGGCAGGGACGTGGGCACGGGACGGCGGTGGCGACCGCCGCCCGGCCGGGGGGAACGTTCACGTACAGGCAGGCTCACAGCCGCGCAGTTTATGCGTATTAGGTGGAGGTTGCTCTGTGAATAGGTGGCGATTCCGTCACAACCAAGACGCTGCGCGCAAAAGAGTCAACCACATCTTGACTACCGCGACGGAACCACGACCGACTGGGGATTCCCGGGGGCGTACACCGTGATGCCCTGCGGCAGCGACTTGAGCTTCTCGATCTCCGCGCACGCCGGGCACTTGTCGTAACCGTCCTGCCTTGCCCGGTTCGCGTCCGCCTCCGCCTTGGCCTGGGCGACCTTCGCCTGCGCCTCGGAGACAGCCGCCGAGGCGGCCAGCGAGCGGTCCACGGCCTGCTGCACCTCGCCCGGCAGCGTCACCTTGGCCAACGTGAAGCGCAGCCCGGTGAGGAAGTCGCCGCCGAGCGTGGCCGGCAGGTCGCGGGCCAGCGAGGCATTGACCGCGTTCTGGACCTTGACGATGTTGGCGTTGCTGTCCTGCGGTTTGAGCGTGGAGCTCTCCAGCAGCGAGCAGGACGGCACGAGCTCGGCGCAGCGCATGGCGCCGATCTGGCCGCGCAGCGCGTTGTCGATCACTGGGCGGACCGCCTGGCCGAAGAACGCCGACCAGCCCTCGTCGCCCTCCCACGCGTAGAGCGAGCGGTCGTCCTGGGCGCGGAAGGTGCGGGTGCCGTACTTGTCGTCGAACGTCCTCAGCGTGTGATGGTCCAGGTTGAGCGTGAAGTAGAGGGTGCCCTCGATGCCGAGGTTCACCCCGTCGCTGCTGGGCACCGTGACCACGTCCACGCCGAGCGTCGTGGCCCGCTTGGGGTCGGCGGTGATCGTGTAGAAGCGCTGCTGCGCCGGGTAGAGGTGGGTGGACGACCACATGCCGGTCCAGGTCAGGCCGGAGCCGGGGTTGATCACCTGGCGTACCTGGTTGTCGTCGAGCGGGCCGCCGTCGCGGATGACGGCCACCTCGCCGCCGCCGGTGCTCTCCAAGCCCCCCAGGCCCCCGATGAGCAGGGGGACGGCGATGAGCGCGGCGACGACGATCAGGGCGATTCTCATCAATACCCCTTCCGCGCGGGCGGCGTTGGCAGCCGCCGCCCGCGGCTTCTCGCGGCGTTTTCCGGCTGAGCTCAGAGCTTCCGGCTCAGGCGAACGGTCCCACCTGGCCGGGCAGGGAGGCCCTGGCCTCGGAGCCGGGGTCGGGCTGCGCGGCCAGGTCGAGGTCGCGGGTCTCCGGGGCGATGGCCAGGCCCAGGGCCGTGACCGCCAGGGCGACCACCACGTAGATCGACACCGCGACCGTGGTCTTGTACGTGTCGAACAGGCTGAGGGCGATGATCGGGGCCAGGGCGCCGCCGACGATGCCCGCCACCTGGTAGCCCATGGAGGCGCCGCTGTAGCGCAGTCGCGTGCTGAACAGCTCGGCGATGAAGGCCGCCTGCGGCCCGTACATGGCGGCGTGGGTGACGAGCGCTACCACGGCGGCCAGCGCGATCAGCGGGAACGATCTGGTGTCGAGCAGCGGGAAGAACGCGAACGCCCACACCGCCGCGCCCACCACGCCCGCGAAGTAGACCGGGCGCCGCCCGAACCGGTCCGACAGCGCGCCGGCCAGCGGGATCAGCACGAGCTGCAGCGCCGACCCGATCAGCACCGCGTTGAGCGCGTACGAACGCGGCAGCTTCAGCACCGTGGTGAGGTAGACGATGATGTACGCGGTGAACGTGTAGAAGGCCACGTCCACCCCGATCCGCGCGGTGAAGGCGGACAGCAGGGCCCGCGGGTGCGTGCGCAGCACCTCCAGCAGCGGCATCTCCGCCTTGGCGCCCTGCTCCTTGACCTGGGCGAACAGCGGCGACTCGGTCACCCGCAGCCGCACCCACAGGCCCACGAACACCAGCACGCCCGACAGCAGGAACGGCACCCGCCAGCCCCACGACAGGAACGCCGCGTCGGACAGCGTGAACGACAGGAGCGTCAGCAGCCCGGTGGCCAGCACGTATCCGGCGGGCACGCCGACCTGCGGCCAGCTCGCGTTGAAGCCGCGCCGCCGCCCGTCGCCGTGCTCCAGCGACATGATCACCGCGCCGCCCCACTCGCCGCCGAGCCCCAGGCCCTGCACGAACCGGAGCACCGCCAGCAGGATCGGCGCGAGCACGCCCGCGCTCGCGTAGCCGGGCAGCACGCCGATGAGGAACGTCGAGACGCCCATCACCAGGAGCGTCACCACCAGCACGGTCTTGCGCCCCGCCCGGTCGCCGAAGTGGCCGAACACGACGCCGCCGAGCGGCCGGGCGACGAACGCCACGGCGTTGGTGGTCAATGACGCCAGCGTCGCGTTGAACGGGTCGAGCGCGGGGAAGAACAGCTTGGGGAAGACCAGGGTCGCGGCCGTGGTGTAGAGGAAGAAGTCGTACCACTCCAGCGACGTTCCGATCAGGCTGGCGAGGATCACCCGCCGGGTCTGTTGCGCGGAGCCTGTCATTCGATCGCTCCTTGTTCGTCTAGGGGGTCCTCTTCAACATAAGAATCGTTGAACAATTCGACAAGAGGTTTGCTCCATGATTCGCTGTCAAATGTGGATAACGTGGTTGCCGATCTCGCTCAGGACCGCCCCCGGCTGGGCCGCAGCAGCACCGCGGAACGGGTGGCCGACATCCTGCGCGACCGCATCAGCGAGGGCTTCTTCCGTCCTGGGCAGCGGCTGTCGGAGGAGTCGATCTCGGAGGGGCTCGGCGTGTCGCGCAACACGCTGCGCGAGGCGTTCCGGCTGCTCGGCCACGAGCGGCTGCTCGACCACAAGCTCAACAGGGGCGTGTTCGTCCGGCTCCCGTCCGCCGAGGACGTCGCCGACCTCTACCGCGTGCGCCGCGTGCTCGAAGGGGCGGCCGTACGGCGCGGCCCGGCCCCCGAGGCGCTGGCGGTGATCAAGGAGGCCGTGCTCGACGCCGAGCGCGCCGCCGAGCAGGACGACTGGCAGGGCGTCGGCACCGCCAACATCCGCTTCCACCAGGCGCTCGTCTCGCTGAACGAGAGCCCCAGGATCGACGAGGCCATGCGCCAGCTCCTGGCCGAGCTGCGGCTGGTCTTCCACGTGATGGAGAACCCGCGGGCCTTCCACGAGCCGTTCGTCGACCGCAACCGGACCCTGCTCGGGCTCCTCGAGTCGGGGCGGCCCGGGAAGGCCGCCGCGTACCTCGACGACTATCTCGACCACGCCGAACGGCTGCTCATCGAGGCGTACACGCCGTAACGTCTGTGGCATGGACCGGATCTTCACCGTTGACGAGGCCCGCGAGCTGCTTCCCGCTGTCATGCGTGACGCCCGCGAGGTGATCGCCGCCCGCGCCGACCTGGCCGAGATCGACTTCGACCGGCGGGCCACGGGGAGCTCCCCGCTCGGCGGCCTGCCCGAGATCAAGGGGCTGCAGGCCCGCATCGAGGAGATCCTCAGCGGGTGGACCGAGCGGGGGATCGAGGTCAAGGGCATCGCGCCGGTGCTGGTCGACTTTCCCGCAGTGATCGACGGGGTGTCGGTGCGGCTGTGCTGGATCGAGGGCGAGCCGGAGCTGGCCTGGTACCACCGTACGGAGCTCGGCTTCGCCGGCCGCCGCCCGCTGGACCCCGGGAGGGCGTGAGCCGCAGCCGTGGCCGATCTGTGACCAACCGCGCACGTCAAGCGGGTGTCTAACGGGGTGAGCGAAAGGATCACACCGATGAGGCACCCCTCAGCGACCGCGGCCCTGCTGGCGTCGGCGGTCATCGGCGGACTGGGGCTCGCGCCCGGCGCCGCCCACGCCCAGTCGAAGTCCCCGGAGGCCCGCGCCGCCTGGGTCAAGACCTGCACCCACAAGAAGGACGACCTCGAATACCCCTGCGGTCACTGGCAGCTGATCATGCGGGACGGCCGCAAGGTCGCCGTGCCCGGCGCGGCCACCTCGCAGATCGACGCCAAGGGCAACGAGGTCCACGACACCCTCACGTTCGCCATCAGCGCCGACGGCCGCGTGATGGCGTACGAGCGCAAGAGCGACCACCGCCTGGTCGTCCAGCCGATCGCGGGAGGCCCGGCCAGGACGCTGCCCAAGGCCGCGGTCCCCAAGGGCTTCGGCACCTCCGACATCGGCGTCTACCTGTCGCCCAAGGGCGACACGGTCGTGATCGACTACGGCGACGAACCCGTGCGCCTGCCCGCCAAGGTCATCACGGTCGCGACCGGCAAGATCACGACGCTGCCCCGCGGGGAGGGCATGTTCGGGTTCAGCGGCGACGGCGACGAGGTGCTGACCAATCGCTACCTGAGCGACAACACGCTCCGCCTGACCGCGCGCCGGCTCGGCGGCGCCTCGATCAAGGCGACCCCGCCCCAGCTCGTCGTGAACGCCCCCACCCTCGCCCTGGCCCCCGACGGCCGGACGGTGGCCGTGTTCACCGCGGGCAACGCCGACACGAAGAAGCCGCCGCGGGTGCGGACCTACGACCTGGCGACCGGACAGCTGTCCGGCGGCGCCGACCTGCCGCTCACGCCCGGCGTGCCGCCGGACCTCGCCTGGTGGGGCCCGGACGGCCTGCTCCACGCGGTGGTGGAGAGCGGTGACGTCGGGGAGACGGCGGTGATACGGGAGCTCACCGTCGATCCCGGCTCCGGGGCGGTCAAGCAGACCGGCCGATACACGATCAGCAAGACCAGGTACGCCTATGTGAAGGCGGGGGAGTGAACGACATGAAAGCCAAGATCTTCGCGGTCCTCGCGGCCGCCGTCGTCGCGGTGCCGGGGGGCGTCGCGTACGCGGAGCCGCAGGCGCAGGCACACGAGCAGGCACATCGGGGGCATGACAGCGTCCGGTACGCCGCCATCAAGAGCTGCGGCAAGGACGGGGACGCCAAGCCGTGCGGCGACTGGCGGCTCGTCATGCACGACGGCAGCCAGAGCACGCTGCACGACGCCCAGACGGTCGCGCTCGACGTGAAGGGCAAGAAGCTCGTCTACGCCTCGGCGCCCATCGCGGTCAGCGGCAACGGCCAGCGGATCGCGTACCTCACCAAGACCGGCAAACTGGCCGTGCGCACGCTCGGGGGCGGCGTCAAGCTGTTCGCCAAGAACGCGCTGCCCCGGGTGGACCAGAACAACATCACCCTGCGCCTGTCCGACGACGGCGCCCGGCTGGCCGCCGTCATCTCCGGCGAGAAGGTCCAGAGCACGCGGGTGTTCGACACCGCCACCGGCGCCCGGCTCGGCTCCGTGCCGGGCAACCTGATCGTGCTGGGCTTCAGCGGCGACGGGGACGAGGTGCTCACCAGCGCCGACGGTGACGAGGGCGTCACCGACCTGGCCGTCTACAGCGACACGGGCGAGCAGCTCGTACGCGGCACGCCGCCGCAGGTCGTGTCGTCCAACTCGCCGCAGGCGCTGTCCGCCGACGGCCGCACGGTCGCGTCCCTCGTGGCGGGGAAGAAGCCGCAGCTCGTCCTGTACGACATGCAGAGCGACCAGGTCGTCGGCCGCAAGAAGCTCAATCTGCCGGCCGGGGACGTCGACATGGTCGACTGGACCGGGGACACCCAGGTGACCGTCCACCTGGTCCAGTACCAGGAGAGCGGCAACAAGATGACCATCGTCCAGATCGACACCGAGACGGGCGCGGTCAAGGTCCGGGACCGGTATCGGATGCTGAAGGGCATGTTCGTCTTCGCGGCGTGCGGCGGCTGACGCTCCCGAGGGGCAAGCCTCCGCCGGTACGGCGCAGGGCCGGGGCGGCCCGTCAGTATGGGGCGGCCCGTCGTCCGGGATGTATGGCGGGCCAGGGGAGGGCGGCGGGCCTTCCCCGGTCGCGCACTGGCCTCACCTTCTCGAGGTGGAGTTCACCGAATTCTCGGAGGATGCCTCGCCTTCAGCTTCAGGCCGGGGAGGAATCGAAGTCTCGCGGAGCAGGGCAGGGATGGCTGAATCGCCGCCCAGACGATCCGGACTCAGACGACAACGAACGCTCAAAATTGTCGTACCTCCTCGATAGATTAAGCGACCGTGACTGCGGTAGCGATTGCGGGCGAGGATGCCGGGTATGCCCGGTACACCTTCCGGCTTCGTGTGTCGCGCACGGCTGGTCGCGCTCTGCTGGGCGAGTGGGACCGTTGCCGCTGGGTGTGGAATCAGTGCGTAGCCACATCCAAGGCCGCGCACTTGCACAATAGGATCCATCCAGAAGACAAGCAGACCTGTGGCCCGGCCCAGCTCGACAAGATGCTGACAGGGTGGCGCGGCGAGCACGAATGGCTCGCGGCGGGGGCGTCGGTGCCGCAGCAGCAGATTATCCGTGACTTCGCCAGGTCCCGCGCCAAGGCACTCAAGGACATCAAGGACCGGCTGCCCGTCTGGCAGCGGGCCGGGATGCCCGCTTCAAGAAGAGGGACCGGGCCGACCCTAGCCTGAACTACACGCGGCGCGGCTTCCGCCTCAAGGACGACCGTCTGCACCTAGCCGGGAACATCGTCCTGACCGTGGTGTGGTCCCGCCGCCTGCCTGCCGACCCGTCCAGCGTGCGCGTTTTCCGGGACGGTCTCGGCCACTGGTATTGCTCTTTCGTCGTGCCCGCCCGGGCCGAACCGCTGCCCGCCAACGGGCGGGCGATCGGCATCGACTGGGGAGTGAAAGAGGTCGCCACCACGACCAGCGATGACTATGACCTGCCGCACGCCGAGTACGGCAAGCAGGCCGCCAAGAGGTTGTCCCGGTACGACCGGATGATGGCCCGCCGCAAACCCGCCCAAGGACAGCCGGGCTCGAAGGGCTACCGCAAGGCGAAGAAGCTGCGCGCAAAGAAGCACAAGAAGATCGCCCGCCAGCGCCAGGACACCGGCCGCAAGTGGGCCAAGAAAGTCGTTCGCGACCATGATGTGATCGCGGTAGAGGACTTCCGTCCGAAGTTCCTGGCCAAGTCCAGCATGGCGCGCAAGGCCGCGGACGCGGCCATCGGCGCGACCAAGCGCGCCCTGCTTGAGATGGCCCGCAAGCACGGCCGTGAGCTGCGGCTCGTCAACCCCGCGCACACCACCATGGACTGCGCACAGTGCGGAGCGAGAGCCAAGCACGCACTACCTCTCTCCGAACGTACCTACACCTGCGCCGTGTGCGGAGCCGTCTCCCCGAGAGACAAGAACTCCGCACGCGTGATGCTGGTCCGGGCTGGTCTGAACCCGGCTGGTGCTGATCGCGTAAGACCTGACCGTCCGCTGGACGGTCAGGCAGCGTGAGCCAGGAATCCCTCGTTTTCAGCAGGCGGGGGAGCAGTCAATCGACCAAGGCGATGGCCAGTCGAATGCGTGTTTGAACAAAGGCATACACTGGCCGCATGACAGCCTCGTTCCAAGCATCTCTGCTCGGCCTCGACGAGGAGCTCGGGGTCGGGCCGCTCGGCGCCACGGTCCGCAGGACTCACCTCGACCACGGCGCCTGGATCGACCTGCGGCCGGGCTGGCTCACGGGGGCCGACACGCTGTTCGAGCGGCTGGCCGGGACGGTGCCGTGGCGGGCGGAGCGGCGGCGCATGTACGACCGGGTGGTGGACGTGCCGCGGCTGCTGAAGTTCTACGACGAGGACGAGACCCTGCCGGATCCGGTGCTCGAGGACTGCCGCCGGGCCCTCGACGATCATTACGGGGAGGAGCTGGGGGAGCCGTTCCGTACGGCGGGGCTCTGCTTCTACCGCGACGGGCGCGACAGCGTGGCCTGGCACGGCGACACGATCGGGCGGGGGAGCACCGAGGACACCATGGTGGCGATCGTCTCGGTCGGCACCCCCCGCCCGCTCCTGCTCCGGCCGCGTGGCGGCGGGCCCTCCATCCGGCGGGATCTGGGGCACGGGGATCTGATCGTGATGGGCGGGAGTTGCCAGCGGATGTGGGAGCACGCGATCCCGAAGACCTCCCGGCCGGCGGGGCCGCGCATCAGCATCCAGTTCCGCCCCCGCGGCGTCCGGTGACACCGCCTACGGGGTTATCGGAGGGTCAGGTGGGCGAGGCGGCCCTGGTCGCCGGAGGCCCAGCAGGAGAGGTCGCGGGTGCAGGACACCGTGTCGAACGATCCGTTGTCGAAGGTCTCCCAGGTGCGCCCGCCCGACCACGTCACGTCGCTGCCCGAAGGCCCCACCGCGATGGCGGCGAACGGCAGGTGCGGGAGCCATGCCACGCCGGAGCGGTAGGCGGGCGGTGGGGTGGTGGCGGGTTGCCAGGTGGTGGCGCCGTCCCGGGTGAGGGCGGCGGCGCTGGGGGAGGGCTGGTCGGGGCGGTAGTCGCCGCCGACCGCGAGGCCGTGGTGGCGGTCGCGGAAGGCCAGGCCGAAGACGCCGCGGGCCGGGTCGCCCGCGGGGATCGGGGTGTCGGAGACCGTCCAGGTGCGTCCGCGGTCGCCCGAGTGGAACACCCGTGACCGCTCCGCCCCGCCGCTGGCCAGCCAGGCGTCCCGGCCGCCCGCGGTGGCCAGGCACTGCCCGCTCGCCGCGAACCCCGCCTCGCCCGTCAGCGCCGGCGGCATCCCGTCGGCCGGCAGCACCCGCCAGCTCCGCCCGCCGTCGTCCGTGGCCAGGATCCGGAACCTGCCGTCCACCGGGTCGCTCATGGCCAGCCCGTGCCGCCGGTCGAAGAAGGCCAGGCAGTCGTAGAACGCGCGGGGCTCGTCGTTCCTGAACGCCTCCGTCCACGTGCGCCCGCCGTCCTCCGTCCGGTAGACGCGCGAGTCCGTGCCTTCGCCGATCGACAGCGCCACGGCCCTGCGCTCGTCGAACGCCTCGATGTCGCGGAACTGGAGCGCGGAGGTGTCGGGCGGGGAGACGTTCTGCCAGTTCCGCCCGCCGTCGACGGTCCTCAGCACGGTGCCGCCCGAGCCCGAGGCCCAGACCACGTCCCGGCTGACGGGCGACAGGCCGCGCAGGCGCGCGGTCACCCCGGTCTCCTTGAGCTCCCAGCCGACCTTGGGGGTCCCGGCGTGGGCGGCGGGGACCGGGGCGGCGAGTACGGCGGCGGCCGCTGACAGCGCACTCAACGCGATTCGAAGCTTCATGTCGGGCAAACTAGTCCAAAGGATCAACACCGTCCATGGTGTCCGCCCGGGCTTCGGTCAGGCGGACTCGCGGGCCGCACCCCAGGACAGCAGCGCCTCCGCCGTGTCGAAGCGGCGGCTGGAGTCCGACTCGCCGAGCAGCGCGCCCACCAGCGTGTGGCCGCGCTTCTCGCCCGCGAACGCCAGCGTGAACCCGGCCGCCCGGGTGAACCCGGTCTTCAGCCCGATCGCGCCCGGCGTCCCGAGCAGCTTGTTGGTGTTGCGCCAGCTGTACGAGCGGTGCTCGGAGGTGGCGTCCAGCGAGTGGTACCGGGTCCCGGCCACTTCCTTGATCAGCGGCACCTGCACGGCCTTGGCCGCCAGCATGCTCTGGTCGCGAGCGGTGGAGTAGCCGTCCCCGCCGCGCTTGGGCAGGCCGTCGGCGTTGACGTACTCGGTGTCGTTCATGCCCAGCTCGCGCGCCGTCGCGTTCATCTTGCCGACGAAGCCGCCGACGCCCGGGCCGTAGGTGCGGGCGAGCGCGTGGGCGGCGTCCGCGCCGGAGGGGAGCATGAGGCCGTACAGGAGCTCGCCGACGGTGAGGCGGTCGCCGGGCCGCAGGTCGGCGGTGGTGCCGCCGCCGTCCTCCGCGTACTGGACGTCCTCCCGCTTGACCTGAACCACGTCCGTGGGCTTGGCGGTCTTCAGGACGACGTACGCGGTCATCATCTTGGTGACGCTGGCGATCGGGAGGCGGTCGTCGGCGTTCTTGCTGAACAGCTCCTTGCCGGACGAGGCGTCCATCAGGTAGGCGGCGCTGCCGTACACCGAGGGCGCGTCCTGCTGGACGGTGTGGACGGGGGCGGCGGCGCTTGCGGGTGCGGTGAGCCCCGTGACCAGGGCAAGGGCACCTGCCGCAGCGGCCAGGTGGGCTTTCCGGATACGCATCGCTCCAGATTGCCGCGCCCTTTGAGATGCTTTTGCCGAAATGGGCGATATTTCGCGACAAAGGGCGCGGAAAGCCCGGCCATGCCGAAGGAATCGGTCAGGTAAATCTTTTCCCGGACGTCCAGAAGTTGTCGGCCACGCGCTCACCCGCCAGCAACTCCGAGAACAAATCCTCCCACAATGGCATCACCAATTCAGGCGCGTACGCACGCGACGCTTTGTGCGCCGCCTTCCCCATCCGCACCCGCAGCTCCCGGTCACCCATGACCCGGCTCAGCGCGGCGGCCAGCGCGTCCACGTCCCGCGGCGGCACGAGCACGCCGTCCACCCCGTCGGTCAGCACGTCCCGGGGTCCGGTCGGGCAGTCGAAGGCGACCACGGGCAGCGCGTGCGTCATGGCCTCGATCATCACCATCGGCAGGCCCTCGAACCGGGAGCTCAGCGCGTACACGGAGGACTCCGCCAGCTCCCTGTCCAGCCGGTCGGTGCGCCCGGCCAGCGACACGTGCTCGCCCAGCCCGAACCCGTCGATGAGCCCCTGCAACTGGCCCTTGCGCGGCCCGGTGCCGAAGATGCGCAACCGCCATTCCGGATGCTCCCGCACCACCTGCGCGAAGGCCGTGATGAGCAGGTCGAACCCCTTCTGCGGCACCAGCCGCCCGGCCGCGACCACGACGGGATTGACCTGCTGGGAACGTTCCTGGTCGGCCTGATGGACCGCGTTCGGGATCTGCACGATGGGGGTCGAGGGCAGCAGGCGCTGGTACTCGAGGCGGTTGGTGCGCGTCAGCACGGTGACCGCGTCGAACCGGCCGTAGTGGCGGGCGATCTCCCTGCGGATGGTGTCGGGGTACGCCGACAGGTTCATGTGCTCCTGGGCGACCCTGACGACGTCCTTGGCGGCGCGGCGGGCGGCGATCAGGTTCAGGGCGGGCCTGGTGGTGACGAGGACGCCGTCGCGCAGGCCGGAGACGTACTCCATCGCCGCCCACTCCACCCGCTCGGTGAAGTAGTCGGCCGCGAACTCGCCCCTCGGCACGATCTTGCCGCGTACCCTGCGCCAGGCCCTGCGCCCGAACGAGTCCGGCACCCTGCCGCCGCGCTGGTCCACCAGCGCGGTGATCCCGACCCGCGGGTCGAGCGCGAACTGGGGGGTGTCGCGCCGCCGCACCAGGCTGACCAGCTCGACGTCGTGGCCCGCGGCGGCCATCGCGTTGGCCTGGTTGACGACGGTGCGGATGGTGCCGCCCATGCCGTACGCGTGCAGCATGAGGTAGCGGATCTTCACGTGAGGTACCCCCAGGTCCGGCACATGGGTTTCAGCGCGTCCGGGACCTGGTCCGCGGAGGGGAGCTCCCGCGCGGGCTGCACGGCGCCGGAGCGGATCTTGTCGCGCCAGTCGCCGAGGCCCTTCTCCAGGACGGACTGCTTCCCGTAGGCGAGCATCCCCGGCTCCCACTCCAGGCCCAGGAACTCGCAGATCTCGCGGGTCACCCTCTCCGGGTCGGCGCTCAGCTCCTCGTACCTGACGGTCAGGCCGGGCAGGGCTGACCTGGCCCGTTGCACGGCCTTCATGTACCGCAGCGCGTCCAGCGCGGCCTCCTCGGGGGTGCGCCTGTCGGGGCTGGCCTCGTGCCAGGACGCGGCGATCGAGGCGGGGTGGCGGAGCAGGAAGACGAAGCGCGCGTCGGGCCAGCAGGCGGCGATGCGCTGGTAGGCGAAGGCGTTCGCGGGGGTCTTGTCCACGATGAACCGTTTGCCGCTGCGTACCAGCTCCCGGTGCAGGACGCGGTCCCACAGCAGATGCTCCAGATCGGCCTGGTTGTGGCCGAGGGCCGTCATCGCCTTGGCCGCCAGGTTCGTGTCGAACTGCACGCGGAGGCGGCGTACGTGCAGCTCGTGAGGGGCGTGCAGGGCGGAGTGGGCGTTCAGAATCGCGCGCAGGAGCGTCGAACCGGACCGCACGGGGGACAGGAGGAAGACGGGGGAGTCGAGCAACCGGTCGGTCGCCGGATCCGCGGGCGGTCTGATCTCGGGAACGGGCTGGGGAGGAGCCGCTTTTCCTACACGTTCGATCTGGAATCCGGTGAACCTGACCAGCGCTTTGTTCATTTTGCGCTGCCAGTTCATGCCGAGGGAGACTACCCATCGTTCCTGGCAATTCCCTGGCAACGGTAAACGGCGGACGTAATCTGATATTTGCCGATACGCTCGCGCGCGTGGACGATCTCGATCGCGTTTCCTGGGGCAAGCTGAAGCACGCCTACGGCCGGGCCACGGACGTGCCCGGCCAGATTCGGGCGCTCGCGTCCGCCGACGAAGGCGAGCGCCAGAAAGCCATGTCGGCGCTCTACGGCAACATTTTCCACCAGGGCACCCGCTTCCCGGCCACCCCGCACGCGGTGCCGTTCCTGGCCCGCCTCGCCGCCGACCCCGCCACGCCCGACCGTGAGCTGATCCTCCATCTGCTCGCCTCCCTGGCCCTCGGCTACGAGGAGGGCCACCTGCCGGAAGGCGTCGGCATCGCGCGCTGGCGCGAGGAGAGCGCGGGCGTGCAGTCCAGGAGCAAGGAGGAGGCCGACGCCCACCTCGAGCAGTGGGTGGCCGAGGCGCCGAACGACGCCGTCCGCAGGGACCGGGCCTACGTCCGGCAGACGTACGACCACAAGCTGGAGCGCATGTTCGACGCCGCCATGCTGGCCTCCTACGACGCCGTCAGAGAGAACCTGCCGATCTCCCTCCTGGCCGACGGGGATCCGCACGTCAGGACGGCCGCGGCGTACCTCGTGAGCTGGTTCCCCGAGGAGGCGGACACCACCGGGCCCGCGCTCGCCGGCCTCGTCGAGGCCGACGCCGGCCCGGTCGCGGTCGCGACGGCGATGTTCGCGCTCTCCCTGCTGCCCTGGCCGGCAGAGGCGTCGGCAGGGGCGTCGGCAGGGGCGATCGAGCGCGGGCTCGGCCACGCCGACGGCCTCGTACGCGACGCCGCCGCGCTGGCGCTGGTCAACCTGCACGGCGAGGACGCGCCCCAGCAGGCCCGCGACGCCGTCGTCAGGCTTCTCACCGCCACCGGCGACACCCCGCTCCCGTACGCCGAGGGCGACCTGGCCACGCTGGCCGCCCGCGTCAGCAAGCGACGCCTGCCCGGTGAGGCGCCCGCCCGGGCCCAGGCCCTCATCGCCCGCCTGGCGGCCGCGAAGCCCGTGGACGCCTTCCCGATCGCGGGCGACCTCCTGGAGACCGTCGCGGACGCGCCGGAGCTACGGCGCGCCGCCCTCACGGCCATCGCCGACCTGGGTGACGACGCGTGGAGCTGGATCAACCTCCAGGAGGTCCTGCGCGCCCACGGCGTCCCGGACGACCGGGACGCCCTGCGGGAGCACCTGCGGGATCACTGACCGGCCAGGCCGGTGTGGGCGACGCCGCGTACGATCTGCCGCTGGAAGAGCACGAACACCACCAGCAGCGGCAGCCCGGCCAGCACGACCGAGGCCATGATCTGCGCGTACCGCAGCCCGAACGTCCCCTGCACCACGTTGGCCAGCCCGACGGGCAGCGTCATCGTGTTCGGGTCGGTGGAGACCAGGAACGGCCAGAGGAAGTTGTTCCAGGTCGTGATGAACGTGAAGATCGACACGGCGGCCAGCACCGGGCGCGACAGCGGCAGCACGATCGTGAAGAACACCCGCCACCGCCCGGCCCCGTCCACGAAGGCCGCCTGTTCCAGCTCCGGCGGCACGTCCTGGAAGAACTTGAACAGCACGTACACGATCAGCGGCGCCGCCACCTGCGGCAGGATGATCGCCCACCAGGTGTCGACCAGCCCGAGCGCCACCATCTCCGCGAACAGTGGCGCGATCAGCACGTGCGGCGGCACCATGATCCCGGCCAGGATCACCGCGAGCAGCACCCGCTGCCCCTTGAACTGTGTGCGCGCGAACCCGTACGCGGCCATCGCCGAGAACAGCACGGTCAGGAACGTGACGATCACCGCGGTGACGGTCGAGTTGATCGCCCACTTGACGATGCCGCCGGTGCCCAGGACCAGCCGGTACGAGTCCAGCGTGATCTCGCTGCCGAACCACTGCAGCGGGACCTTCGTGGTCTCGGTCTCCGGCTTGAGCGAGGTGGCGATCGCCCAGGCGATGGGCGCGAGCCAGACGACCGCCAGGGCCAGGGCGACCACCAGCAGGACGAGCTGGCTGAAGCTGAACCGCTTGGTCATGACGAGACCTCCGTCCGCTTGCGGAACAGCCGCAGCTGCGCCAGGGAGACGATGACGATCAGGACGAACAGGATGTACGAGACGGCCGAGGCGTAGCCGGTGCGGTAGCCGGTGAAGCCGACGTCGTAGGCGTACTCGATGATCGGCCTGGTGGAGTCCTGCGGCCCGCCGGCGGTCATCAGGTAGATCTGGTCGAACACCTTCAGCGACGCCAGCAGCTGCAGCACCACGATGAGCGCGGTCGTGCGGCCGAGCAGCGGCAGGGTGATCGAGCGCAGCTTGTCCCAGGCCGAGGCGCCGTCGATGGCGGCGGCCTCGTACAGGTGCTGCGGGATCGACTGCAGCGCGGCCAGGTAGAGCAGGAAGTTGAAGCCGACCGTCCACCAGACCGTGGTCAGCACCATCGACCACATGGCGACCGACGGGTCGCCCAGCCACAGCGTGTCCGTGCCGAGCGTGCCGTTGAGCAGGCCGTAGTCGGGCGGGTAGATCATCTGCAGCCACAGCAGCGACACGACGGCGGACGGCAGCAGGAACGGCCCGAAGAACGACAGCCGCCACAGCCACTGCACGAACCGCAGGTGGTGCACCAGCAGCGCGAACCCGAGGCCGAGCAGCACCAGCGGGACCGTGCTCAGCACGGTGAACACCAGCGTGTTCCACAGCGAGTGCCACATGCGCGGGTCGGCGAACGCCTCGGCGTAGTTGGCGAACCCGACCAGGTGGTTGTTGCCGCCCGCGATGTTCACGCTCGACAGGCTCATCCGGAAGCCGAGCACCGTCGGCCAGACCAGGAAGGCCAGGTAGATCAGCAGGAACGGCGCCACGAACAGCAGCCCGTGCTGCGTCCAGCCACGCCGGACCTTCGCCTGGGCGACGGGGGCGGCGGTCGCGGGGGCGGCGACAGTGGTCATGCGCCCTCCTTCGTCGGTCGCACGACCAAGGTGCCGTGTTCATTGGTGACCTCGACAAGCTCGGTCATGCGCGCTCCTTCGTCGGTGCGATGACCTCGACGAGCTCGGTCATTGGCGCTCCTCGGCGGGGAAGGGGTTCGGGGCGGACAGCAGCCGGTCGAGCGCCGCCTTGGCCGCGGCCAGGCCCTCCTCCGGCGTGTGGTCCCCGGTGATGACCGGGGAGAAGGCCTGCCCGAACTCGAGCCACAGCCGCGACGCCGACCCGGCGAACCACACCTGCGGGTCGAGCGCGACGTCGGTGATGACCGAGCGGTACTCCGACTGCGGCTGGAGAGCCAGGTACTCGGGCTCCTCCAGCGCCGGCAGGTACGCGGGCACGTGCCCGGCGACCGCCCAGTCCGCGCTGTTCTTGACCAGGTAGGCGATGAACCGGTACGTGGCCCGCTCCACCTCGGGGTCGCGGTCGCGCTGGTGCGGCAGCACGAACGAGTGGCAGTCGGCCTGCGCCGCCCCCGAGCCGAACACGTTGGGGAACCGGGTCATGCTGAACGGCGTCTTGCGCTCCTTGAGCCCGGTGGTCTCCCAGTCGCCGTTCCACAGGAACGCGGCCTGGCCGTTGGTGAAGTTGGCCACCGAAGCCCCGTAGTCGGTGCGCCGGTCGCACAGCCCCTCCTCCCCGAGCCGGCGCATGAACCGCAGCACCTCGAGCGCCTTGGCGTCGTCGATCGCGATCTTGGTGCCGTCGTCCGACAGCAGCGTGCCGCCGCTCTGCGGGTAGAGCGAGTACCACACGCGCCAGGGGCCCACGGTGCCGATGCCGAGCGCGTCGTAGGCCAGCGGGGGCTTGCCGCCCATCACCTCCTTGGCCTTGTTCAGCGCCGCCACCAGCTCGTCCACGCCCGTCGTGGGCTTCAGCTTGCCGTCGGGGCCGAGCAGCCCGGCCTTCCCGCAGATGTCGGTGTTGTAGTACTGCACCATCGGGTGGGCGTCGAACGGGATCGCGTACAGCATTCCGTCGAGGTGGGCACGCTCCCAGATGGGCGGGCTGAAATCGGCGGCCCGCAGGCCGACCTCCTCCAGCAGCTTCACGTTGATGGGGTCGAGGATCTGCCCGGCGCCGATCCCGGCGAGGCGGGCCAGGTGGAAGGTGGCCAGATCGGGGGAGCGGCCGCCGGAGCCGGCCATCGCGATCTTCGTGTAGTACGGCTCGCCCCAGGCGAGCACGTTCTCCTCGACGAAGATGTCCGGGTTGTCCTTGGCGAACGCCTGGACCATCTTGTTCATGATGATCCCGTCGCTCGCGCCGAGGAAGTGCCAGTACTGGACCCGGGTCCGGGACGAGCCGAGCCCGACGGGGATGGCGCATCCGGTGGCGGCGGCGCCGGCGAGTGCGAGGCTTCCGCCGAGAAGCAGGCGGCGGGAGATGTGAGGGGGATCTTGCACGGTGGCCTCTTCCTGCGAGCTGTCGCTTTCCGCTGAGGTCGGGGGCCGTTTGTTTCGATGGGGTTACCCGAGTGTTAGCGGTAACAACCGGCGTGTCAAGCCCCTCCCTGACCAGCGCCACCTGGTGGCGCACCCCTTGACCGGCCTCCTTGTTATCGCTAACAATCTGGATCACGTAACGCCCGCGAAACCCAGGAGATCTCTCCGTGCACCAGGCAAAACTCACGCTCGATCCCGCGTTCAAGGTCGCCCCGGTCCGGCGGCGCACCTTCGGCACGTTCGTCGAACACCTCGGGCGCTGCGTCTACACCGGCATCTTCGAGCCGGGCCACCCGTCGGCCGACGAGGACGGCTTCCGCGGCGACGTGCTCGACCTGACCAGGGAGCTGGGGGTGTCCACGGTCCGCTACCCGGGCGGCAACTTCGTCTCCGGCTACCGCTGGGAGGACGGCGTCGGACCCGTCGATCGGCGCCCCCGCCGGCTGGACCTGGCCTGGCACAGCACCGAGACGAACGAGGTCGGCGTGGACGAGTTCGTCCGCTGGTGCCGCAAGGCCGGCGTCGAGCCCATGATGGCGCTCAACCTCGGCACCCGCGGCATCGAGGCGGCCCTCGACCTGCTGGAGTACTGCAACCACCCGTCCGGCACCGCGCTGTCCGACCAGCGCATCGCCAACGGCTCCAAGGAGCCGCACGGGATCAGGATGTGGTGCCTGGGCAACGAGATGGACGGCCCCTGGCAGACCGGGCACAAGACCGCCCACGAGTACGGCCGGCTCGCCGCCGAGACCGCCCGCGCCATGCGCATGGTGGACCCGTCCCTGGAACTGGTCGCCTGCGGCAGCTCCAGCTCCAGCATGCCGACCTTCGGCGCGTGGGAGGCCACGGTGCTGGAGGAGGCGTACGACGTGGTGGACTACATCTCCTGCCACGCGTACTACGAGGAGAAGGACGGCGACCTGGGCAGTTTCCTGGCCTGCTCGACCGACATGGAGTACTTCATCCGCTCGGTCGTGGCCACCGCCGACTCCGTCGGCGCCCGGCTGAAGTCGCGCAAGCGGATCGACATCTCCTTCGACGAGTGGAACGTCTGGTACCTGTCGCGCTTCCAGAACGCCGCGCCGCCCGCCGACTGGCCGATCGCGCCGCGGCTGCTGGAGGACCACTACCACCTGGCCGACGCCGTCGCCTTCGGCGGCCTGCTGATCACCCTGCTGCGCAACAGCGACCGGGTCACGGCCGCGTCGCTGGCCCAGCTCGTCAACGTCATCGCGCCCATCGTGACCGAGCCCGGCGGGCGGGCGTGGCGCCAGACCACCTTCCACCCGTTCGCGCAGGCGTCCCGGCTCGCGGCCGGCGACGTGCTGCGGGTGGAGCCGGTGTCGCCGTCGTACGAGACGGCGCAGTTCGGCGAGGTGCCGCTGCTGCACGCGGTGGCCACGCACTCGGAGGAGGGCACGACGCTGTTCGCCGTCAACCGCTCGACCGACGGGCCGCTCTCGCTGGAGATCGACACCCGGGCGCTCGGCGGCGCCCGCATCGTCGAGGCAACCACCCTGACGGACCCGGACGTCTACGCCCGCAACACGGCCGACGACCCGGACCGGATCGCGCCCCGGGCCAACCCGGACGTGGAGCAGGACCCGGCCCGCGTGCTCCTGCCCCCGGTCTCCTGGAACGTGATCCGCCTGGCCCGCCCGTAACCACCACACCGGGCTGACCGTTGGCGCTCAGCCCGGCCCCTTTGCGGGGCTGACCGCTGACGCCCAGCTCGGCTCCTACGCCTCCGGGGCCGGGGCCGGGGCCGGGGCGGTGCTCTCCCTTACGACCAGCTCGGGCTCCACCAGCCGCCGCGCGTCGACCGACGCTCCCGCCATCCGGTCCAGCAGCAGGTGGAAGGCGTGCCGGCCCACCTCGTGGAAGTCCTGGCGTACGGTCGTCAGCGGCGGCCAGAAGTACGCCGACTCGGGGATGTCGTCGAACCCGGCCACGCTCACGTCCTCCGGCACCCGCCGCCCGGCCTCACGCAGGGCGCGCAGCACGCCGAGCGCCATCTGGTCGTTGGACGCGAACACGGCGGTGACCTCGGGATCCCGGGCCAGCTGCTGCCCGAGCTGGTAGCCGGAGCGCGAGCTCCAATCACCCCGCAGCACCTCGGGCACCGGCCGGTCGGCGGACTCCAGCACGCCCCGCCACCCCTCGATGCGCCCGTTCGCGTCGAGCCAGTCGGCGGGCCCGGCCACATGCCACACCGTGCGATGGCCGAGGCTGAGCAGGTGCCGGGTGGCCCTGGCGGCGCCCGTACGCTGATCCACCTTGGCCACGGGCACGGGGATGTCGTCCCCGGCGTCGACCGCGACCACGGGCATCTCGGCCGGCAGATGCCGCAGCCCGTCGGCGGCCGACTCATGCGGCGCGACGATGATCACCCCGTCCACGGCCTGGTCGCGCAGCCGTTCCACGCCTTCCTCCATCGACCTGCGGCTGAGCGAGGGCAGGCTGGCGATGCTCACGTTGAACCCGGCGTTCCTGGCGGCCTGCTCGATGCAGTAGAGCGTGGAGGCGGGCCCGTACAGGGTGGTGTCGATGCTCACCACCCCGAGCACCCCGGACCGCCCGGTGACGAGCTGGCGCGCGGCCTGGTTGGGCCGGTAGTCGAGCTCCTGCACGGCGGCGAGCACGCGCGCCCTGGTCTCGGCCCGCACCCGATCCGGCGCGTTGAGCACGCGCGACACGGTCATGGCCGAGACTCCGGCGAGCACGGCTACGTCCATGAGCACCGCAGGCCTGCCGTCCCTGGATCTCACGGAGGCTCACCCCCTTGCCGATAACGCTAACAGCCGCCGATCCCGAACGCGCGGACCATTATCACCGCCCGACCCGCCTCCCGAAAAGCACGGCCTTCCACGACGGGGCCGCTTCGCGCTCCGAATTCCAGACAGCGCCTCCCACGCTGTTTCAGGCGCCTTCGACGATGTTCCACAGCATGCTGTGGAACTTGGCATGCTCGGAAGCCGGGATGGCGGCGAGGCGTTCGCTGATGGCCGCGTCGCGGGCCACGGCGACCTGGTTCTTCACCTCGACGCCCCTCGGCGTGGCCGCCGGAATGCGGACGCGCCGGTCGCGTTCGGAGACGTTGCGGACGATCAGGCCGTCCTTCTCCAGGCGGTCGATGATGGCCACCAGCGTCGTCTTGTCGATGTCGAGCTCGCGGGCGATCTCGAGCTGAGTGCGCTGAGAGCCGTCGCTGACCAGGGCGAGGACGAGCCAGTCCCGCAGGTCGGCGAGGCCGGCCGCGCGCGACACCCTGTTGAAGGCCTCCTTGAGCGCCTCGGCGGCGCGGTGGGCCAGCCAGGTCAGGTCTTCGCTCGGGACGGGGCGGTCACTGTCTCGGTGCACGAGCGGATGCTATCGCATGATCCTCGGATGGTCCGGTCTCATATCGTCTTGCTCCGGATAATCTATCTCCGTATGGTTGAGCTCTCGGAGACCGCCCTCAACGGCTGGGAGAACGCGCATGACCACCGACCTCGAAGCCCGGATCCGCCGGCTCGAAGACCGCGTCGAGATCGTCGAGCAGGTCACCAAGTACGCGATCGGCGTCGACCGCCGTGACTGGGAGCTGTTCGCCGCCTGTTTCACCGACCCCGTGTACACCGACTACTCCGAACTGGGCAGCCCGGCCGGAAGCTTCGCCCGCGACGAGGTCGTCCGCCGCATCAGCGAGGCCCTCGACGGATTCACCGCCACACAGCACCTCAGCCCCAACCATGTCGTCGAATTCGACCCGGACGATCCCGACCGGGCGATCTGCCACTCCGCCATGTACGCGCAGCACCTCCTCGAAGGGTCCGAGCGCGGCGACTTCTACCTGCTGCGCGGCTCGTACACCAACCACATGCTCCGCACCCCGGACGGCTGGCGCATCGAGCGCATCGTCCAGCACGTCGGCTGGGCCGACGGCAACCGCGGCGCGGTCGCGGAAGCCGTGGCGCGGACCCGGGCGAAGGGAATCAGGGGATAGCTGGGGCGCGGGCCCGGGGGAAAGGGACCAGGGGATAGCCGGCGCTCGGCGGGTGCTAGGGTGTGAAACGCTCGTGATCAGAAGCTAGGAGACCAGACGTGGCAGGTGACGACGACATCTCCGGGTGATACCGGAGATTGACCGGCCCCGGCAGGCGCACATGACCGCCGCCGATGTGGCCCTCGTCGTCATTCCCGAACCCCTGTCCCCTTTACCGGGCGGCTTCGGCGCGCCCGCGTTCTCTCACGAGGTCTTCTCGCATGTCCGACGCGTTCATCATCTGCTCCAGCCTGTCCTTCTCCTGGCCTGACGACACGCCCGTCTTCAGCGACCTGTCCTTCACCGTGGGCGGCGGCCGTACGGGCCTCGTCGCCCCCAACGGCGCGGGCAAGAGCACGCTGCTCAAGCTGATCGCCGGCGAGTACCGGCCCGGAGGCGGGAGCGTGTCCGTCGGCGGGCTGCTCGGTTACCTGCCGCAGAGCCTGCCCCTCACCGGCGACCTGACCGTGGCCGAGGTACTCGGCATCGCCCCGGTGATCGCCGCGCTGGACGCCATCGAGTCGGGCGACGCCAGTGAGGAGCACTTCACCACGATCGGCAACGACTGGGACATCGAGGAGCGCACCCGCGCCCAGCTCGACCGGCTCGGGCTCGGCGATCTCGTGTTCGACCGCACGCTGCGGACGCTGAGCGGCGGCCAGGTCGTCTCGCTCGGCCTGGCCGCGCAGCTGCTCAGGCGGCCCGACGTCCTGCTGCTCGACGAGCCGACGAACAACCTCGACCTCGCCGCCCGCCGCCGGCTCTACGACGTGCTCGGCGACTGGAACGGCTGCCTGCTCGTGGTCAGCCACGACCGGGCCCTGCTCGACCGGATGGACCGCATCGCCGAGCTCGACCGGGGCGAGGTCCGCTTCTACGGCGGCGACTTCACCGCGTACGAGGAGGCCGTACGCGCTGAGCAGGAGGCCGCCGAACGGAACGTGCGCAGCGCCGAGCAGGAGCTCAAGCGCGAGAAGCGGGAGATGCAACAGGCCCGCGAGCGCGCCGACCGCCGGGCGAGCAACGCCGCCCGCAGTCTCAAGAGCGCCGGGCTGCCGCGCATCTTCGCCGGGAACATGAAGCGGGGCGCCCAGGAGTCGGCCGGGCGGGCAGGCCAGATGCACGCCTCCCGCGTCAGCGACGCCAAGGCCAGGCTCGACGAGGCCGGGCGGGCACTGCGCGACGACCAGAAGATCACGCTGGAGCTGCCGGGTACGAACGTGCCCGCCGGGCGCACGGTGTTCCACGGCGAGCACCTGCATGCCCGCGGCCTGTTCGCCGAGCCGGGCGTCGACCTGACGGTCCGCGGGCCCGAACGCATCGCGCTGACCGGCCCCAACGGCGCGGGCAAGTCGACCCTGCTACGCCTGATCAGCGGCGACCTGGCACCCGACGGCGGCACGACCAGGCGGGCCGACGGCCGGGTCGCCTACCTGTCGCAGCGGCTCGACCTGCTCGACGTCGAGCGCACCGTGGCCGAGAACCTGGCCGCGTTCGCCCCCCGCAGGCCGGAGGCGGAGCGGATGAACCTGCTCGCCCGCTTCCTGTTCCGCGGCGCCCGCGCGCACCTGCCGGTGGGTGTGCTGTCGGGCGGTGAACGGCTGCGCGCGACGCTGGCCTGCGTGCTCTGCGCCGATCCGGCTCCGCAGCTCCTGCTGCTCGACGAGCCCACCAACAACCTCGACCTGGTCAGCGTGGGGCAGCTGGAAAGCGCGCTCGGCTCGTACGAGGGGGCGTTCGTGGTGGTCAGCCACGACGAACGGTTCCTGGCGGAGATCAGGGTGGAGCGCAGGCTGGAGCTGTCCGGCGGCCGGCTGCTGGAGACCGGAGGGCCCGCCGGTGAGTGACGCGCTGCTCGCCCGCGACCTCGTACGGACGCTGGGCACGCGGCGCGTGCTCGACGGCGTCACCCTCACCGCCGCCCCCGGCCGCCGGATCGGGCTGATCGGCGAGAACGGCGCGGGCAAGTCCACCCTGCTGCGGCTGCTGGCGGGGGTGGACCAGCCCGACTCCGGCACCGTCGTCCGCCCGGCCGACCTCGGCTTCCTGCACCAGGAGCTGCCGTTCGCCAGCGATGCCACGGTCGCCGACCTGCTCGACGACGCTCTGCGCGAGGCGCGCGCGGACCTGGCCGAGCTCGACCGGCTCACCCGGGCGCTCGCCGGGGCCCCGGACGACGCCGCTCTGCTCGAAGCGTACGGAGCCCGGCTCGACCAGGCCCAACAGCGCGAGTCCTGGGACGCCGACCGGCGCGCGGAGATCGTCCTCGACCGGCTCGGCCTGGGTGGCGCGCCGCGTTCCCGTGCGCTCGCGTCGCTGTCGGGCGGGCAGCGCGGGCGGCTCGCCCTGGCGGCGCTGCTCATCAGGCGGCCCGCGGCACTCCTGCTGGACGAACCCACCAACCACCTGGACGACGCCGCCGCGGTGTTCGTGGAGGAGCAGCTGTGCGGCATGACCGGGGCCGTGGTCGTGGCCAGCCATGACCGGGCGTTCCTGGACGCGGTCTGCACGGACCTGGTCGACCTCGACCCCGCGGTGGACGGGCCTGTCCGGTACGGGGGCGGGTACGGCGCGTACCTGGCCGAGAAGCGGGCCGAGCGGGAGCGCTGGGAGCAGCGGCACGTGGAGGAGCAGGCCGAGCTCGGCGAGCTGCGCCGGTCCGTCGCGGTGACGGCGCGGCGGGTGGCGCTGGACGGGCTGCGGCGCGACAACGAGAAGATGGGGTACGGGCACCGCGGGGGGCGCGTGCAGAGCCAGATCTCGCGCAGGGTACGCAACGCCGCCCGGCGGCTGGCCGAGCTGGAACGCGACCAGGTCCCCGCCCCACCGGCGCCACTCCGCTTCCACCCTCCTGCCCTGGCCTCCCACTCGCCGGAGGACGCCGCTCCGGCCCTGGCCTCTCACGCGCCGGACGACGCCACTCCCGCCCTGAGCACCCCCGCGCCCGAGGGCGCCGCACCCGACTCGCCGGAGAACGCCGCTCCCCACGCGCCCCTGCTGTCGTTGAGGGACGTACGGGTGCCGGGACGGCTCGCGATCGACCGGCTCGACGTGTCGCCAGGGGAGCGCTTGCTGATCACCGGACCGAACGGCGCGGGCAAGTCGACGCTCCTGGCGGTACTGGCCGACCGGCTCGACGCGGAGGGCGAGGTGCGGCGGCGGCGCGGGCTGACCGTCGGGCTGCTGGCCCAGGACACCGTGTTCGAGCGGCCGGACCGCACGGTGCGGGAGACGTACGAGCTGGCACTGGGAGCGGAGCGCGCCGAGTCCATCCCGCTGCGCTCCCTCGGCCTGATCGGCCGGCGGGACGTGGACCTGCGGGTGGGCGAGCTGTCCGTCGGCCAGCGCCGGCGGCTCGCGCTGGCGCTGCTGGTGGCGGACCCGCCGGAGGTGCTCCTGCTCGACGAGCCCACGAACCACCTCTCGCCCCGCCTCTCCGACGAACTGGAGGAGGCGATGGGCACGGCGGGACCCGGCGCGATCGTGATCGCCAGCCACGACCGGTGGTTGCGGGCGCGCTGGCAGGGCCGTCACCTCCGGCTTCACCACCGCGACAGGTGACGCCGGCACCAGCCAGGAGGCGAACGACAAAGGCCTCAATCCGCGTGCGGCGGCCCCGCCTTGACGCGCTGCACAAGTTGCTCCATGGAGCCCCGATATCCGTGGAGGTGCTCCAGCCACCAGGTAGCGCCCGCGTCGGCGTAAGCCTTCACCGAGGAGCCGGGCTCACTGACCCCGATGAGCGCCACGTCGAAACCCGCGGCTGAAGGCCGGTGCCGGAGCACCTCTCCGACCTGAACGGCGAGCGAGTCCGGCGACAGCGTCATGCGGCATTCCTGGTCGTCGCCGCCGACGATCCACCCGTCCCAGCGAGCGGCCCGGCGAAGAGCGCCCGGAGCCGAGCCGCCGACCCACACCGGGACCCGGGGGCGCTGGAGGGGCAACGGCGACAGGCGTACCCCGTCGACCGTGTAGTGGGCACCCCGGTGGTGCACCTCGGCGCCGGACCAGAGCGAGGAGATGACCTCCAGCGCCTCGTCGAGCACGTTCCCACCGGGCCGGGACGAGCCGAACGCGGTGAACTCGGCGGTCACTCCGCCCAGCCCGGCACCCAGGATCGCCCGGCCGCCGCTCAGCCGATCGAAAGTGGCCACGGTGTGAGCCAGCGTTTCCGGACGGTGCCGGGCCACGGCGGTTACCGCGGTGCCCAACCGGACACGGGAGGTTTCCTGGGCCGCGGCGGCCAGCACCACCCACGGGTCGGCCGATGGCGTCCCCCAGGCGAAGGCAAGGTGATCCCACACCACCACGGCATCCCATCCGGCGGCCTCGGCCTCCCGAGCCAGATGAACCAAGCGCGATGGCTCTGCGAGCTCACCGAGGATCGCGATGTCGATGCCGTAACGCATAGGCCCACCCAAGCACTCGGCACCGACGTTTCAGGACGACGTCGAGGGCGGGAGTCCGTTGCCGAGGAGGCTCGGCATGGCGGCCGGTCAGGGCGTCGGATCTTGATCGACCTGAGCTGCGGCGTCAGGGTGTAACCGACTCAGGAGGCCGTTCTCGGCGCTGCGCGGCCTCAACGGCGAACTCGCCGTAGTCCCTGGGACGGATGGGCGGGCGGTCTGCTTCAGGGCCGGCCCTCTGCGGCCATGCGTTACCTCCTCATGGCGCTTCGGAGCACTTGCCCGGTTCGGAGCGGACGGTTAGTGTTTTTTGCGAAGCGATCCAGAGTGATGTGCTGCGGGGATGGTCACTCAGGGCCGACGAAGCGGCTGGATCATCCGCGATGCCCGTGCTGGCGGACACGCGGTCATGGGGGGAAGACGCGCAAGCGTCTGGGAAGTGACCCAACGGACCGTGGACCGGGATCGCAGATGATCCTTCTAAACGCAACCTGGCAGCGAGTGGCTCTCGGCGCGCTCTTGGTTCTTCTCCTCATCCCGGTTGTCGCCATAATGGCGCCGGCGTTGCCCATCCTGATCTGGCGGTCGGAGGGGCGTGAGTTCGTTCTCGCCCTGTTCGACAAGGTCACGGAGCTTGCACGGGCACTCGTGCCACGGGATGACGGCAACGACGAAGCCGTCGAAGGTGAGGGCCTCAAGCTCGCTCCGGCCGATCAACAGAGCGTCGAGCCGACAGCGGAGATGGAACCGGTGATAGCAACCACCGCAGCTACCCAGGGCGCCGACAGAACCCCACCTCGATTACCTTCGCAACGATCGTGGTGGATGAAGCTGGGCCAGGGGGCGAGTTGGGACTTCCCGGACAGGTAGTGGGGGTGAGTCGGGCGTCAGCACAATGTCAGCACCAGTGCTGGCAACAACGATGATCGACCCGGAACAACAAGAAGCCCCAGACTCTCGGCATGTGCCGTGAGCTGGGGCTTCAACTCTTGAACTGGTGGACGATACTGGGATTGAACCAGTGACCTCTTCCGTGTCAGGGAAGCGCTCTCCCGCTGAGCTAATCGTCCGTGGAGGTGGCGACGGGATTTGAACCCGTGTGGACGGCTTTGCAGGCCGCTGCCTCGCCTCTCGGCCACGCCACCGAGTCGAATCTCTCCGAGCGGAAGACGGGATTCGAACCCGCGACCCTCACCTTGGCAAGGTGATGCTCTACCACTGAGCCACTTCCGCGTTGCTGCCTCGACAACTCTAGCGCGTTCGCCGACCGGATGGTTACGCGTAGCGGTGGAGTGCGCCTATTTGCGGAGCTGGCGGGCCACGCTCCGCTCAGTGGCGGGCAGGCTGAGGAAGATCTCCAGGATGCGGGTGAGGCGGTGGACCTCGATGCGGTGGAAGGCGGGGCCTTCCGAGCGGGCCAGGAGGAGGGAGAGGGCCAGGGGCGGCAGGGGGGCGTGGATGACGTGCAGCCCCTCCTCCAGCGTGATGGCCGTCGGGCGGGACGGGGTCTCCTCCGGGACGATCAGGTCTTTCGGGGCGCGCCAGCTGGCGTACAGGACGCGCTGCTCGGCCGTCGTGGCGGCCCAGTCGGCGCTGAACAGGACCGGGAGCGAGTCGACGAGCGTGGTGAGCGCGCGGTCGCCCGCCGTGGTGATGTACTTGAGAATCTCCAGCTCAGGGTACGTGCCCGGGGCCTCCCGCGTGGTCCAGATGCCCTCGACCGCCACGCCCTCCACCGTCTCCAGGCTCTTGACCAGCGACTGCCTGGGCGTGCTCTCCGCGCAGAAGACCGTGATGTCGTCGACGGCCTGGCCGGCGCCCCGGTCGAGCACGGTCACCTGGGTGATGTCGGCCCCCGACGCCCCCAGGACCTTGGTCACCTGTGCGAGCGAGCCCGGCTTGTCGGGCAGCGCCACCCGTACGCGAAGAAGCATCCGTCCTCTCTCCGCTCAAGATGCGAACAACAACGTCTCTGATCAGCTTAGCCATCCTGCGTCAGGCATATTCGGCTGGGATCGTTGCCCACCTGGGCGGGGAGGCGTGGGCGCTCACCCTGAGCGACCATGAGATTACCAGGCTTTGGCCTGTGCGGGTAGAACGTGTGAGCGATGCGCGAGTGGCAACCTGACGTTGGCGAATACCGGTTACGGCCTGACCTGCGCTACAACTGACGGGGTGAAGATTGGGCCGATTGGGGTGTGGCCGCCGGTGGTGCTGGCGCCGATGGCGGGCATCACGAACGCGCCGTTCCGGGTGCTGTGCAGGGAGCAGGGCGCGGGCCTGTTCGTCTGCGAGATGATCACGACGCGCGCGCTGGTCGAGCGCAACCCGAAGACGCTGCGGATGATCAGGTTCGCGGAGTCGGAGCGGCCCAGGAGCATCCAGCTGTACGGGGTGGATCCCGACATCGTGGGGCGGGCGGTCAAGATGATCGCCGAGGAGGACCTGGCCGATCACGTCGACCTGAACTTCGGCTGCCCGGTGCCCAAGGTGACCAGGCGCGGGGGCGGGTCCGCGCTGCCGTACAAGAGGAATCTGCTGCGGCGGATCCTGCGGGAGGCGGTGGCCAACGCGGGGTCCTTGCCCGTCACGATGAAGATGCGCAAGGGGATCGACGACGATCACCTGACGTATCTCGACGCGGGGCGGATCGCGGTCGAGGAGGGCGTCACGGCGATCGCGCTGCACGCCCGTACGGCCAAGCAGCATTACGGGGGAGTGGCCGACTGGGAGGCGATCGCCCGGCTGAAGGAGGCCGTGCCGGAGATCCCCGTGCTGGGCAACGGCGACATCTGGTGCGCCGACGACGCCCTGCGCATGGTGGCGCGCACCGGGTGCGACGGCGTGGTGGTCGGGCGGGGCTGCCTGGGGCGGCCGTGGCTGTTCAAGGACCTGGAGAACGCGTTCAACGGCAGCCCCGAGCGGGCCCGGCCCACGCTCGGCGAGGTCGCGGAGGTGATGGCCAGGCACGCCGAAGGGCTGACCGAGTGCTTCGACATCGAGCGGTACGCGGTCGCCGATTTCCGCAAGCACGTGGGGTGGTATCTGAAGGGGTTCACGGTCGGGAGCGAGCTGCGGCGGGAGCTGGCCACGTCCGAGTCGCTCGACGGGCTGCGCGAAGGGCTGGCGAAGCTGGAACACGACCAGCCGTGGCCGCCGAACACCGACACGCCTCGGGGGAAGTCGGGGGAGCGGACCAAGGTGCTGCTGCCGGACGGGTGGCTGGACGACCCCTGGGACTGCGTGATCCCCGACGGCGACGCGGAGTCCGACATCTCCGGCGGTTGACCTCTTCTTCGGGTACGCGGCTTAGTGCGGGCCGGTGATCTCGGTGCCGCAGGGGCCGCCGCCCACGGACGTCGCCAACTGGACGGGTTCGCCCGACATCGTGAGGGTCGGGTAGTACTCGGCGATCCGCTCGGCCGAGCGGCCCACGTAATGGCAGATGAAGCTGCGCCTGAAGCGGTCGGCCGTGCTGTTCGGCTCCGAGCCGTGCACCAGGCTGCCGTTGAAGAACAGCACGTCCCCGGGCTCCATGTCCACCGGCACCTTCGTCAGGCCGGGCGGCGGCGGCACGTACTCCCTGGTGAAGGAGATGTCCTGGTCCGCCTCCTCCGGGCAGAACAGGTCCATGAGGTGCGTCCCCGGCACGACCTCGAGGCCGCCGTTGGCCCGGTCCACCTTGTCGAGCGCCACCCATGCGGCCACGCACGTGCCCGGTTCGACCCGGAGGTAGAAGTTGTCCTGGTGCAGCGCCTGGCCCCTGGCGCCCGGCGGCTTGAAGTAGAACATGCTCTGGGCTGCTATCGGCTCCTCTCCTAGGATGTCGCGGAGAATCGCGGCGATGCGCGTGTCGAGCAGATACCGCAGGGCCAGGTCGTTCACCTGGTGAGGGTGCATGATCCGCGGGTAGTCACGGAGGATGTCGTACGGCCGGCCGGGTTCCTGCGGCTGCGGGGCGAAGTGACCTGGGATCGGCCCCTTGGCGTGCAGCGCCATGAACGCGTCGCGCAGCTCGGCCACCTCTTCCTGGGCGAGGAGACCGGGCACCAGCAGGTACCCCTGATCGTGGAAGTCGTTGAGCCTCATGTTTCCCACGCTAGAGACCGGGATCGTGGAACGGTATGCCTGTGACCGCTGAGGACATGTCTGTTCCTGCTGCCGAGCTGACGATCGTCGGCCACTACGACAAGGCGCCCGGGTACGCCACCCGCCGTCCCGCCGGGTCGCCGAGCTGGCTGCTGCTGTGGACGGAGGCGGGGGCGGGGTTCGTGGCGCAGGGCGGGGCGTCGTTCGAGGTCCGGGCGGGGGACCTGGCGGTGCTCGGGTCCGGGGTGTCGCAGTACTACCGGGTGCTGCCGAAGGCGGAGCGGTGGCGGTTCTGGTGGGTGCACTTCCAGCCCCGGCCCTCGTGGGCGGCCTGGCTGGGGCCGTTCGCCCGGGGTGACGGGTGCCATCTGGTCGGGGGCGTGCCGGTGGGCGTGCGCGGGCGGATGGGGCTGGCGTTCGAGCGCGCGCTCCAGGACGCCCGGTGGGTGCCGGCCGCGCCCCTGCCCGACGCGTACCGTCCCGTGGCGGCTTCCGCCGAGGCGCGACTGCCCGCCGTCGTCCTGTCGGGGCCGGTGCGCGAGCTGGTGCTGGGGGCGGTCGAGGAGGCGATCGTCCTGGCCACCGCCTCCGCCCGGCCCGAGGGGGCGCGGCGGCCGGACGAGGGCGACGAGCGGGTACGCCGGGCGCTCGCGCTCATCGCCGCCGAACCCGGTGCGGCGCACTCGGTCGCCTCGCTCGCGCGTGCCGTCGCGCTCTCGCCGTCCCGCTTCGCCCACCTGTTCGCCGCCGAGACCGGGCGCAGCCCGATGCAGGCGGTCCGCGAGGCGCGGGTACGGCACGCCGCGAGTCTGCTGGAGGTGACGGACCTGGACGTGGGGCAGGTGGCGGCGGCGTCCGGCTTCGTCAGCCCGTTCCACTTCAGCCGGGCCTTCAGCCGCGAGTACGGCCTGCCACCCCGCGACTACCGCGCCCGCCGCCGCCCGCCCTCCTGACCCAAGGGCGTCAGCGGGTGAACGGGAGAGGGCCTCTGTCGGGGGTGAAGAGCTGGTCGTCGAGGTGGTCGACCGCGTAGTCGATGGCCCCCACCACCACGCACTCGTCCCCCAGCGTCGACGCCCGCACCTCCGGCATCCGCATGCACGTACGCTCCAACCGCTCCCGCAGCCGCCCCAGCAGCACGTCGGACGAGCGGGAGAAGCCGCCGCCCAGTACCACCATCTGCGGGTCCAGGATGAGCACCATCGCGGCCGTGCCCACCGCGAGGTCGTCCACGTACCGTTCGACGGCGGCGAGCGCCACCGGGTCCCCGTTGCGGGCGGCGGCCAGCGTCCAGCCGGCCGCGTCCTCGGGCGGCGTGCCCTCGGGGAGGGACGGGCAGGTGTTGAGGTGCTCGGCGGGGTCGTACCAGCGGGCCTCGGGCAGCATGGAGATCTCCCCGGCCGCCGCCCCGAACCCCCTGTGCACCTTCCCGCCGATGATCAACCCGGCTCCCATGCGCCGGCCGACGTGCATGAACACCACGTCCCTGGCGCCCTTGGCCACCCCGCGCCGGGTCTCGGCCATGGCGGCCAGGCGGCTGTCGTTCTCGATGAGGATCTGGCAGGGGAACATCTCGCGCAGCTTGCCCGCGAGGTCGAGGTCGCGCCAGGCGGGTACGGCGGCCGAGTAGATGACGCGCCCCTCGACGTCGATCACGCCGACCGTGCCGACCGAGATCATCCACAGGTCGGAGACCGACGTACGGCTGAGCGCCAGGCAGCCGGAGATGGCGCGTTCGATCGCCGCCAGGCGCTCCTCGATCGGGTCGTCGGGCAGTACCGGCTGCCGGGTCTCGGCGAGGATCTCGCCGTCCAGGTCGGACAGGGCGGCGCGGATGTTGTGACCCCCTATGTCCACCCCGACCAGGTAGCCGCTGTCGGCGCGGAAGCGGTAGCGGCGGGCCGGCCGGCCCATCGTGCCGGGGCTCGGCGGCACCTCCTCCACCCAGCCCAGGCCCATGAGCTCGTCGGTGACCTCCTTCATGGACGGCCGCGACAGGCCGGTGCGCTCGGCGAGCGCCGACAGGGTGAGCGGTCCCGCCCTGCGCAGCTCCCGGATGGCCGTCAGCGAGTTGAGCTGCCGCAGCCGGGACAGGTCGCCGCCGCGAACGTCCGCCATCGCCGTCCTTAAGTAGGTCTCCTCTGTAACCAGAGATTATGCCAGCGATTGACGGCTGTACGCGCCGCCTCCACCTCCTGTTATTGCGCCAAAAATCCGTCATTGACCCCGCCGGAGAGCCAGTGCTACTAATGAAGTGCTCCTTCGTAAGTCGAGAGGATTGAGGATGTCGTTCGAAGACATCGGCGAGATCAGGTGCGGCCCTGGCGAGGCGCGGGTGTTCGAGCACGGCTGGCAGTCGTGGAGCCCCACCGGCGCGTACCGCCTGACGGACACTCCGCCCCGGCCCGCCGACGAGACCATCCAGATCCTCGCCTACCGCCCCGAGACCCCCATCCCCCAGGGGGTGTTCCAGGGCGAAGGGCTGCTGGCCGTCGAGCCGGGTGACGGCTCCGTCGAGCTCTGGTCCGCGCCCGGCCCCCTCCGGGTGCCCTCGATCAGGGCGCGTGAAGAGGGCGGCCGCCTGGTGATCTCCGCCGACGGCCCGGTACGCCACCACCGCGCCGAAGGCGACCTGGACCAGGCCCTGCGCGACTGGGCGGACACCATGACGGAGAAGCGGACGTTCCCAGCCGTCCCGCCCATGTGGTGCACCTGGTACGGCTACTGGGACAAGGTCACCGACGCCGACGTCATCGAGAACCTCCAGAGCTCCGAACGCCTCGGCCTGGGCGCCGACATGTTCCTCGTCGACGACGGTTACGAGGCCGAGATCGGCGACTGGCTGGAGGGGCGGCCGGAGTTCGGCTCGCTGGCGCGGGCCGTGGACGCCGTCACGGGCGCCGGGCGGCGGGCCGGGATCTGGACCGCGCCGTTCCTCGTCGGCCACCGCAGCCGGATCTTCCGCGAGCACCCCGACTGGCTGGTCCGGGACGCGTACGCCGGGCGCATGTGGGACCAGGAGCTGGCCGTGCTCGACGTCACCAACCCGGAGGCGGCCGAGCATCTCGTGAACGTCTTCCGCACGTTCAGCGCCATGGGCATCAGCCACTTCAAGCTCGACTTCATCTACGCGGGAGCCCTCGCGGGCGGGCGGCACGAGGACCTCGACCCGATCGCCGCGTACCGGCGGGGCCTGGAGCTGATCCGCCGGGGCGCGGGCGCGGACGCCACCCTGCACGGGTGCGGCGCGCCCATGCTGCCCAGCATCGGCTTGGTCGACGTCATGCGGGTCAGCCCGGACATCGCGCCGACCCTGCAGCCCAAATCCGGCGACATCAGCCAGCCGTCCCAGCTCGGCGCCCGGCTCACCGGCGCGGCCCGCGAGTTCCTGCACGCCCGCTGGTGGGTGAACGACCCCGACTGCATCATCCTGCGTCCCGAGGTGGAGGCGCGGGAGGAGTGGGCCGCGCACATTGCCGGCACGGGCGGCCTGCGCGGGTCGAGCGACCCGATCGCGGCGCTGGACGACTGGGGCCTGGAGACGACCAGGCGCCTCATGGTCCCGACGGCGACGGACCCCTCGTGACCACCCACATCGCGCGGAGCAGCCTGGTGGCGGACGTCAAGGTGGCCAAGAGGCGGGGGAGCGGCCGGCACGCCTACCTCTTCGTCGCCCCGAGCCTCTTCGGGGTGATCGCGTTCCTCCTGCTGCCGATGCTCATCGTGCTCGTCCTCAGCCTCTTCGACTGGGAGCTGCTCTCGTCCCCCGAGTTCGTCGGGCTGGACAACTACCGCCGCCTGGCGGGGGACGGGCAGGCGTGGCACTCGCTCGGGGTGACGGTCGCGTACGTGCTGCTGTGCATCCCGCTCCAGACCGTGCTCGCCCTGGCCCTCGCCATGCTGCTCAACCAGCGCGTCAAGGGCGTCAGGTTCTACCGCTCGCTCTTCGTGGTCCCCTGGATGGCCACGCCCATCGTCCTCGCGCTGATCTGGAACTGGATCTTCGACCCCCGCGAGGGCGCCATCAACAGCGCGCTCGCGCTGGTCGGCGTCACCGGCCCCGACTGGCTGTCCGACCCCGCGTGGGCGCTGCCCGCCGTCGCGCTGGTCAGCATCTGGCAGTACACCGGCTACAACATGCTGTTCTTCCTGGCCGGCCTGCAAGGCATCCCGAAGGAGCTGCACGACGCGGCCGAGACCGACGGCGCGACCCCGGCCCAGCGGTTCTGGCGGGTCACGCTGCCGCTGCTCAACCCCACGATGTTCTTCGTCAGCGTGACAAACCTGATCGGCGCCTTCCAGGTGTTCGACACGGTGTTCGCGATGACGGACGGCGGCCCCAGCCACACCACCGAGGTGCTGAACTTCCGGATCTACCAGACCGCGTTCAAGGAGTTCGACTTCGGCTACGCGGCCACGCTGTCGACGTTGCTCTTCCTGATCATCTTCCTGGTGACGATGGCGCAGGTCAGGTTCTTCGGCAAGCGCACCACCTACGACCTGAGCTGAGAGCTGAGAGACTCGTGGCCAAGCGAATTTTCCTGTACGCCGTGCTCGCCATCGGTGCGTTCGTCTCCGTCTTCCCGTACCTGCTCGTGGTCCTGACCGCGTTCAAGACGCAGGGGCAGCTCAGCGAGACGGCCCCATGGCTGCCGGGGCTGCCGCCGACCACGGACAACCTGGCGAAGATGCTGGCCGGCGACTTCCCCCGCTACCTGCTCAACACGGCCGTGATGACGGCGCTGCTGACGGCCGGGCAGCTGGTGTTCACCACGTTCGCCGCGTACGCGTTCGCCCGGCTCCGGTTCAGGGGCAGGGACGCGCTGTTCTGGCTGTTCGTGGCCACGATGATGGTGCCCAGCGCCGTCACCATGATCCCGCTGTTCCTGATCATGCGGCAGCTGGACCTGGTCAACACCTGGTACGGCCTGCTCGCCCCGTACGTGCTCGGCACCCCGTACGGGATCTTCCTGATGCGCCAGTTCTTCAAGACCCTGCCCGCCGGCCTGGAGGAGGCGGCGCGGATCGACGGAGCGGGCCCGCTGACGATCCTGCTGCGCGTCATGCTCCCGCTCTGCCGCCCGGCGCTCGGCACGCTGGCGATCATCACCGTGATCTCGTCCTGGAACAGCTTCCTCTGGCCGCTGATCATCACCAGCGGCGACGACACCAAGGTCATCACGGTGGCCATCGCCACGCTCAAGCAGGGCATCGGCGTCGACTACAACCTCATGATGGCCGGCAGCCTGATCGCGCTGGTCCCGATGGTGGCCATCTTCATCTTCTTCCAGAAGCACATCGTCAGATCCGTGGTCCTCACAGGTCTCAAGTAAGAAGAGGTCAGCGAATGTTGCGCAACCCCCCGATTCGCTGGGCGCTGCTCGGCGCCGCCCTGCTCGCCCTCACCTCCTGCGGCTCGGGCTCGGGCGGCGGAGGCGGGTCCGATCAGGTCACGTTGACGTACCGGCTCTGGGACGACCAGCAGAAGGTCGGCTACGAGAAGGTCATGGCGGCCTTCGAGAAGGCCAACCCCGGCATCCACGTCAACATCGAGCTCCTGCCGTACGACCAGTACTGGACGAAGCTCACCGCCGACGTCGTCGCGGGCACCGCGCCGGACGTCTTCTGGATGACCCCCACCCAGTTCCCCGAGTACGTCACCAAGGGCGTCCTGTCGCCGGTCCAGGTGGACGCGTCGAAGTACCACCAGACCGTCGTCGGCTCCTTCACCTACGAGAACAAGCTCTACGGCGTCCCGAAGGACTGGGGCATCGTCGGCCTGCTCTACAACAAGGACCTGTTCAAGCAGGCCGGCGTCGAGATGCCCGACAAGCTGACCTGGGCCAAGGACGGCACCGGCACCCTCCTCGACACCGCGCGCAAGCTCACCGTGGACGAGGCCGGCAAGCACCCCGGCGACGCGGGCTTCGACCCCGCCAAGGTCAAGACGTACGGCTTCGCCTCCTGGAACCACTACCAGACGCAGTGGATGAACTGGGTCAGCTCCAACGGCGGCAAGCTCGTCGACAAGCCCTTCGGCAAGTACGCCTTCAACGACCCGGCGTCGGTCGAGGCGCTGCAGTTCGGCGTGGACCTGGTCAACAAGCACCACGTCGCCCCGCCCGCCACCCAGACGAACCCGCCCACCGGCAAGATCACCGACATGTTCAAGGCGGGCAAGGTCGCGATGTTCCCCGCCAACAACGCGCTGCTGCCGTTCGTGGCGCCGGAGGCCACGTTCGAGATGGGCGTCGCGGCCATGCCCGAGGGGCCGCAGGGCCGCTCCGTCAACCTGAACGGCCTGGCCGAGGCCGTCTACGCCAAGAGCAAGCACCCCAAGGAGGCCATGAAGCTGGCCGAATACCTCGGCACCCAGGAGCCGCAGAAGATGATGGCCGACGGCGGCTACGTCTTCCCCGCGCTCAACGGCCTCAGCCAGGGCTACGTCGACTACTGGAAGGCCAAGAAGATCGACGTCGCGCCCTTCGAGCAGGAATCCACGGGCTCGACCTTCCCGCTGCCGGTCACCACCGGCTTCACCGGCTTCGAGACCAAGCTCAACCAGATCTTCAACGAGATGTACCTCGGCAAGCTCACCCCCAAGGCCGCCGCCGACCAGGCCGTGGCCGAGGGCAACGCCACCGTCAAGTAAGGACCCCCATGATCACCCGGCGTTCACTGTTCGCCGGGGGCGCGAGCCTGGGCATTTCCGCCGCACTGGGTGCCGAACCCGTGCGCGCGGCCGTCCGGCGCGCCCCTCTCTCCGACCCCTTCCAGCTCGGCGTCGCCTCCGGCGAGCCCACGCCCGGCGGCGTGGTCCTGTGGACCCGGCTCGCCATGAACCCGGTCGCCCTCGACGGCCTCGGCGGCATGCCGGCCCGCCCGGTGCCGGTCCAGTGGCAGCTCGCCAAGGACGAGAACTTCCGGCACGTCGTACGGAGCGGCGCCGAGGTGGCCCGCACCGACGCGGCCCACAGCGTGCACGTCGAGCTCGACGGCCTCCAACCGGGCGCCGAGTACTTCTACCGCTTCAAGGCCGAAGGCGAGCTCAGCCCCGTCGGCCGCACCCTCACCGCCCCCGCCCCCGGCACCCGCAGCCGGGCCCTGAACCTGTCGTTCACCTCCTGCGCCGACTACCAGGTGGGCTGGTTCACGCCGTACCGCAGGATGGCCGAGGACCAGCCCGACCTGATCGCCTTCCTCGGCGACTACATCTACGAGTACGGCGACTACAAGTACCCGGTCCGCGACCAGGCCGGCGGCGAGTGCTTCGACCTGGCCGGATACCGGTTACGCCACGCCCAGCACAAGGCCGACCCCGAGTCGCAGCTGGCCCACGCCATCGCCCCCTGGGTCGTGGTGTGGGACGACCACGACATCGAGAACGCCTGGGCCGGCGACGTGCCCGAGCAGCCCGACCCGCCGTTCCTGGCCCGCCGGGCCGCCGCCTTCCAGGCGTACTACGAGAACATGCCGCTGCGCCGCGCCCAGAAGCCGAACGGGTCGGCGCTCAAGCTCTACCGCAGCATCCGCTGGGGCGCGGTGGCCAACCTGCACCTGCTCGACACCCGCCAGTACCGCGACCTGTACGCGTGCACCGGCAAGAGCGGCACCGTCGGCCCCGACTGCCTCGACCGCCTGGAGCCGAACCGCACGATCCTGGGCCGCGACCAGGAGGCCTGGCTGGACGGCGAGCTGAAGGGCTCGCGCGCCACCTGGGACCTGCTCGGCCAGCAGGTCTTCCTCATGGAGATGGACTGGACGAACGGCGAGGGCAAGGGCTACTCGAACGAGGGCTGGGACGGCTACGTCGCCTCCCGCAACCGCCTGACGGCCGCCATCGACACCTACAAGCGCAACGCCGTCGTGCTCACCGGCGACGTGCACAGCCACTGGGCCGGCGAGGTCAAGCGCGACTACCAGGACCCGGAGTCGAAGTCCGTGGCGGTCGAGCTGGTGACCACCTCGGTGACGAGCGCCGGCAACGGCCTGGACGAATACCCCAACACGCAGGTGCTGCTCAACGAGAACCCGCACGTGAAGTTCTTCAACGGCCGCCGGGGCTACGTGCGCACCAAGCTCACCCAGCAGGAGATGAAGGTCGACTTCCGGTCGCTGTCACGCGTCACCGAGCCGTACGCCCCCGCCTACACCTCCGGCTCCTTCGCCATCGAGCCGGGCGCCGCCAGACTCAACCCCGCCTGACAGGACTCCCATGCGCATCCTCACGGCCGCCACCGCGGCGGCCCTCCTCGCCATGCCCTTCGTGCCGTTAGCCGGCACCTTGGCCAGCACCGCCGAAGCGGCGGCCGGTCCGCCGATGGGCTGGAGCAGCCGGTCGCTCGGCTGCTCGGTCTCCGAGTCGTCGGTACGCAAGGCCGCCGACGCCCTCGTGCCCCTCGTCCCGCTCGGCTACCGGTACGTCATCGTCGACGACTGCTGGCTGGCCGCGCAGCGCGCGGGCGGAGCCCTCGCCCCGGACGCCACCCGCTTCCCCGGCGGTGTCAAGGCCCTGGCCGACTACGTCCACGGCAAGGGCATGAAGCTGGGGCTCAGCCTGTCGGCGGGCACCAAGGCGTGCTCCGGCGGCGGCCCCGGCTCGTACAAGAGCGAGGCCGCCGACGCCGAGCAGCTCAAGGGCTGGGGCGTCGACTACGTCAAGTACGACTGGTGCAACATCCCCGCCGCCGACTTCCCCGGCCAGAACGTGCAGCAGATCGCCCAGGTCCTCTACCCCCGCATGCGCCAGGCCCTCGGCGCGGACGTCGTGTTCGCCATGAACAACGAGGACGGCAGCACCGTGCCGTGGCTCTGGGGCAAGGGCGCGGGCGCCACCACCTGGCGGACGAACGTCTACAACCGCCCCATCCCCGACACCTACGCCACGATGGTGGACATCTGGGAGACCAACCAGCTCAGGGCCGAGTACGCGGGCCCGGGCAGCTGGGCCGACCCCGACCTGATCCAGGCCGGACGCGGCGGGATGACCGAGGCCGAGTACCGCTCCCAGTTCACCCTCTGGGCCGTCGGCGCCGCGCCGCTGATCCTGCAGGCCGACCCGGCCGCCGCGCCGCCCTCGGTCGTGGCCAACCCCAAGGTCGTCGCCGTCGATCAGGACTCGCTGGGCGTCCACGGCACATTCGTCAAGACCGACGGCTGGTACCACGTGCTGTCCAAGCCGCTGGCCAACGGCGACCGGGCCATCGCGCTGTTCAACGAGAGCGACCGCGCGGCCACCATCGCGACCCGGCTCGGCGGCTCGCGCTACCGGGTCGAGGAGCTGTGGAGCGGCGCGGTCGCCTCGTCCAAGGGCGAGCTGTCGGCCCAGGTCCCCGCGCACGGGGCGCTGCTCTACCGGGTGAGCGAGAGCCGCGAGCAGGCGCCGCCGCTGGTGACGTTCGAGGCCGACCCGCCCAAATTCCTCGGCGACGACCGGCCCTCGGTGCTGGAGCCGGGCAAGGCCGGCGAGATCGTCACCCGGGTCACCAACACCGGGGCCACCGCACGGCTGCGTGACGTCGAGGTCGCGGCCCGCGTACCGGACGGGTGGCAGGTCGCCGCGCGCACGCCTGCCAGGGCGAGCCGGCTCGACGGCGGCGAGACGCTCACCGTGAAGTGGGCCGTCACCCCGCCCGCCGGCGCGACGCCGGGGAACTACGAGCTCACCTTCACCCAGGGCGCCCAGACCGCCGTGGCCGTCGTGACGGTCGCGACGGCGCCGGGGCCGGGGCGGACCTCCCTCAGCGACGTGGCCTGGACCAGCGCCAAGAACTACTTCGGCCCGGTCGAGAAGGACACCAGCAACGGTGACAAGGCGGCCGGCGACGGCAAGCCGATCACCATCGAGGGCGTCACCTACGCCAAGGGCCTCGGCGCCCACGCGCCCGCCGAGATCGAGTACTACCTCGCCGGACGCTGCTCCACCGTCGAGTTCCAGGCCGGGATCGACGACGAGGTCGGCGCGGCGGGCTCGGCCGACTTCGAGGTCTGGACCGACGGCGGCCGGGTCGCCCACTCGGGCGTGCTCACCGGCGCCATGCCCGCCCGCAAGGTCACCGCGTCCGTCGAGGGCGCCAGATATGTCCGGCTGGTCGCGACCAACGGAGGCGACAACGCGACCTCCGACCACGCCGACTTCGCCGACGCCGCCATCATTTGCAAGTAAGGAGTCTGCCGTTGTTGATCGTTCCCAAGCCCGTCAAGCACGAGCCCAGGCCAGGGGCGTTCGTTCTCGACCGCGAGACCTCGCTCGCCGCCGACCCGGCGCTCGGCGAGGTGGCCGCCTGGCTGCGCGGCGAGCTCGCCCCCGTCACCGGTGGCCAGCTGCTGCCGGGAGGCTCGGGAACGATCACCCTGGCGCTCGGCGACCTGCCGCCGGAGGCGTACCGGCTGACCGTCGGCGCCACGGTGGAGATCGTCGCGGGCGGTCCCGCCGGGGCCTTCTACGGAGCGCAGACGTTCAGGCAGCTGCTGCCGCCCGCCGCCTTCAGGAAGGCCGGGGGCGGCCCCTTCGAGGTGCCCGGCGCGTACGTCGAGGACGCGCCCAGGTTCGGGTGGCGCGGGGCCCTCCTCGACGTCGCCCGGCACTTCATGGTCAAGCGGGACGTGCTCCGCTTCATCGACCTGCTGGCCCTGCACAAGCTGAACGTCCTGCACCTGCACCTCACCGACGACCAGGGCTGGCGGGTCGAGATCCGCCGCTACCCGAGGCTGACCGAGGCCGGCTCCTGGCGCAAGGAGAGCCAGACCGGCTGGGACGGCCCCATGGACGGCCGCCCGCACGGCGGCCACTACACCCAGGACGACATCAGAGAGATCGTCGCCTACGCGGCCGCCCGGCACGTGACGGTGGTCCCCGAGATCGACCTGCCCGGCCACACCCAGGCCGCCATCGCCGCCTACCCGGAGCTGGGCAACCTGGACGCGCCCCTGGAGGTGCGCACGACCTGGGGCGTCGGCCACAACGTGGTCAACGTCGAGGACAGCACGATCAAGTTCTTCCAGAACGTGCTGGACGAGGTGCTCGACCTGTTCCCCAGCCCGTACATCGTGCTGGGCGGCGACGAGTGCCGCAAGGACCAGTGGCGGGCCAGCCCCGCGGCGCAGCGGCGCATCGCCGAGCTGGGGCTGCGGGACGAGGAGGAGCTGCAGAGCTGGTTCATCCACCAGTTCGACGCCTACCTGACGGCGCGCGGCCGCCGGCTCGTCGGCTGGGACGAGATCCTGGAGGGCGGCCTCGCGCCCGGTGCGGTGGTCGCGTCCTGGCGCGGCGAGCTGGGCGCGGTGACCGCCGCCAGGAGGGGCCACGACGTGATCAACTGCTCGAACACGAGCCTCTACCTGGACTACCGGCAGGGGCCGGGGGAGGAGGAGCCGGTCCCGTTCGGGACGGTGCTGGCGCTGGAGGACGTCTACGCCTTCGAGCCCGTGCCCGCCGACCTGCGCGGCGAACCGGCGGCCGACCGCGTGCTGGGCGCGCAGTGCTGCCTGTGGACGGAGCTGATCGACTCCGCCCGGCACGCGGACTACATGGCCTTCCCCCGGCTCACGGCCTTCTCCGAGACGGTGTGGAGCTCTCCCGAGCGCGACCTGGCCGACTTCCGCACGCGGCTGGCGGCGCACCTGCCCCGCCTGGAGGCGATCGGCGTGGAGTACCGGCACGAGGAGGGGCCGCTGCCCTGGCAGACCCGGCCCGGCGTGCCGGGCCGGCCGGAGGACCCGGAGCGCTGGCAAGCCAAACTCGACGCCTGGACCAGCAACCTGCGCCGTTAGACCTCTACGGTGCCGATGTCCACGTGCCCGCCGCTGCGCCAGTAGACGTTGCCCTCCCTGGAGAGCAGTCCCTCGTCCACCAGGTAGCGGCGCAGCGCCGCGTAGTCGTCGTGGAAGGCCCGCAGCGTCACGTTGACGTCCTTCTCCGGGTAGCGCACACCCGGCTCGAACAGCGTGGCGATGTAGCGCAGCACCACGAGCCGCTTGTCGCGGCGCATCCCCATGGTCGTCAGCCGCCCGTCCACCAGGAACGTGCGCAGCACCCGCTCATCGGCGCTCAGCGCCTGCGCCGGCTCGGCCCGCGCCCGCAGCAGCTCCCTGAACCGCTCGGGCGCGGCCCGCCACTTGCCGCTCTCGTCACACGTCGCCAGGCCGCCGCCGGCCAGCTTGCGCAGTGCCTTGGGGGACAGGCCGTCGGTCTCGCCCAGCACCAGGGAGGCGAAGGTCCGTAACGTGTCGTCCTGATAGAGCAGTCCGAGCACGCGCCTGAGTTCTTCGTCGTTCACCCCTACCATTTTGTCGCATGATCCCAGCGCTGTTAGTCGCGGTCTCGCTCGCCATCCCGAACAACTTCCTGCTGTACGAGAAGGCCGCCGCCACGAAGGACGACAACCCCGAGACGAGCTGGACGGCCAGCGGCAAGAGGTCCGCCGCCCTGGTCGTCAACCCGTGCCAGAAAGCCAGGCTCGCCCAGTCGGGCCGCGCCCAGGCCAGGACGCTCACCTACACCGCGGTGCCCGACTACTCCAAGTCCGAGCAGGTGATCCTCTACGCGACGGCCGAGGCCGCGGGCAAGGCCCTGCGCGACCTGGGCGCCGCCGTACGCGCCTGCTCCCGGTCCGGCTACCGCTACTCCGCCGCCGCGATGGACCTCGGCGACGAGGGGCTGAAGGTCACCGGCCAGGCATACCAGGGCAAGAAGGCCGCCGTCGGCGGCGAGCGGGCCATGGTGACCCGCCGCGGGAACGCCCTGATCCTCTACACCGTGGCCGGCGAATGGGGCAAGCCCGCCAAGGCCGACTTCAAGCAGCAGACCAGTGACACCAAGCGCATGCTCGCCAAGGTCTGCACCATCGCCGACTGTTGATTGCGAGAAATGTCTCGATCTTGGGACATTGTCATGACACGACCCCGACGTTCCACCGAGGACACTTGATCCGACAGGCGTGTGCCGGGGCGCCCTTGCCAGTCCGTTCCGGCACACGGCTTGTCATTTTCTGGGGCTGCATTGGGCTTCGGGGGCAGCCCCAGCGCAGCTTCCCAGCCGCCTCAGAGTCTGTTGAGGCCGGTCACGTGCAGGACCGCGCGGCCCTCCTCGTCGGAGGCCGCCAGATCCACCTGGGCGTCGATGCCCCAGTCACCGTCGCCGGCCGGATCCTTGATCGTCTGCCGGACCTTCCAGAGCCCGCTCTCCTCCTCGATCCGCAGCAGCGCGGGCCCGCGCGCGTCGGCGTCGGTGAAGATCTCCTCATGGTCGGCGTAGTACGCGTCCAGCGCCGCGCCCCAGTCGACGTCGGGAGCCAGCTCCTCCAGCTCCTCCTCCTTCTCGATGGCGCACAGCTCCACCAGCCGGAACATCGCGTTGCGCACCAGCACGCGGAAGGCCCGCGGGTTGGCCGTGACCGGCCGCACCTTGGCCTCCAGCTGGTCCTTCTGCTCCAGCGCCTCGGCCGGGTTGGTGAGCTTCTCCCACTCGTCGATCAGCGAGGAGTCGACCTGGCGGACCAGCTCGCCGAGCCACTCGATCAGATCGACCAGATCGTCGGTCTTGAGGTGCTCGGGCACCGTACGCGACAGCGTCCGGTAGGCGTCGGCCAGATAGCGCAGCACCGTGCCCTCGGACCTGGTCAGCTCGTAGAACTGGATGTAGTCGCTGAACGTCATCGCCCGCTCGAACATGTCGCGGATGACGGACTTGGGGCTGACCGTGTAGTCGCCCACCCACGGATGCCCGCGCCGGTAGGTCTCGTAGGCCCCGAGCAGCAGGTCCTCCAGCGGCATCGGGTACATGACCTCGGCCAGCTGCTCCATGCGCTCTTCGTACTCGATGCCGTCGGCCTTCATCTGCGCGACCGCCTCGCCGCGCGCCTTCTTCAGCTGCGCCGACAGGATCTGCCGCGGGTCGTCGAGGATCGACTCCACGATCGAGACGATGTCCAGCGCGTACGACGGCGACTCGCGGTCGAGCAGGTCGAACGCGGCCAGCGCGAACGTGGACAGCGCCTGGTTGAGTGCGAAGTCCTCCTGCAGGTCGATCGTCAGCCTGGCCCGCCGGCCCTGCTCGTCGGGCTCGGCGAACTGCTCCACGATGCCGCCCGCCAGCAGCGACCGGTAGATCGCGATGGCCTGGCTGATGTGCCGCCGCTGCCACTTGCGGTCCTCGTGGTTGTCGGTCAGCAGGTGCTTCATCGCCTGGAAGCAGTCGCCCGGCCGGTTGATGACCGCGAGCAGCATCGCGTTGCTGACCTTGAAGCGGGAGTTGAGCGGCTCCGGCTCGGCCTCCTGGAGCTTCTGGAAGGTCTCCTCGCTCCAGCCCACGAACCCCTCCGGCGGCTTCTTGCGCGCGTAGCCGCGCCGCCGCTTGGGGTCGTCGCCGATCTTGGCCAGGGCCTTGGCGTTCTCGATGTCGTGCTCGGGGGCCTGGCAGGCGACGTAGCCGATGGTGTCGAACCCGGCCCGGCCCGCCCGGCCCGCGATCTGGTGGAACTCGCGGGCGCGCAGCCGCCGCACCTTGTTGCCGTCGTACTTGGACAGCGCCGTGAACAGCACCGTCCTGATCGGCACGTTGACGCCGACGCCGAGGGTGTCGGTGCCGCAGATGACCTTCAGCAGCCCCGCCTGGGCCAGCCGCTCCACCAGGCGCCGGTACTTCGGCAGCATCCCCGCGTGGTGCACCCCGATGCCGTGGCGCACCAGCCGGGACAGCGCCCGCCCGAACCGCGTCGTGAAGCGGAAACCCCCGATCATCGTGGCGATGGCCTCCTTCTCGGCCTTCGTCGCCATGTTGATGGACATCAGGGCCTGCGCCCGCTCCATCGCCGCCGCCTGCGTGAAGTGCACGACGTAGACCGGCGCCTGCCCGGTCTTGAGCATCTCCTCCAGCGTCTCGTGCAGGGGCGTCATCCGGTAGGAGTAGATCAGCGGCACCGGGCGTTCGGCGTGCTTGACCACGGACGTCGGCCGGCCGGTGCGCCTGGTCAGGTCGCGCTCGAACATCGACACGTCACCGAGCGTGGCCGACATGAGGATGAACTGCACGTTGGGCAGCTCCAGGATCGGCACCTGCCACGCCCACCCGCGGTCGGGCTCGGCGTAGAAGTGGAACTCGTCCATGACGACCTGGCCGATGTCGGCCCCGGCGCCGTCGCGCAGCGCCACGTTCGCCAGGATCTCGGCCGTGCAGCAGATGATCGGCGCGCCCGGGTTGACGCTGGCGTCGCCGGTCATCATGCCGACGTTCTCGGTGCCGAAGATGGCGCACAGGTCGAAGAACTTCTCCGACACCAGCGCCTTGATCGGCGCGGTGTAGAAGGTGCGCTGGTCGCGCGTCAGCGCCGCGAAGTGGGCGCCCGCGGCCACCAGCGACTTGCCTGAGCCGGTCGGGGTGGCCAGGATCAGGTTGCTGCCGGAGACGACCTCGATGAGCGCCTCCTCCTGAGCGGGATAGAGAGTGAGCCCCCGCTCGGAGTTCCACTGGACGAACGCGTCGAAGATCGCGTCCGGGTCGGCGTCGATGTCTTCGGGCAGGCGGTCAACGAGTAGGCTCACGCTCTCTATCCTGCCGAAGTTTGCCGGGTGGTCGAACCGGCAGGGGCCTTTTATCGCAAGTCGAGCTGAAGCAGCACGGTGTCGATCCAGCGCCCGTGCTTGAATCCGACCGCCCGCAGCCGCCCGGCCTCCTCGAATCCGAACGCCTTGTGCAGCCGGGCCGACGCCGGGTCGCCCGAGTCCGCGATCACCGCGATCATCTGGCGGGCGGGGGTCTCGCCGGTCTTCTTGATCAGTTCGGCGAGGAGCAGCTTCCCGAGCCCCCGTCCGGTGAAGGCGGGCGCCAGGTAGATCGTGTCCTCGACCGTGTGCCGGTAGGCCGGCTTGGGGCGGTACTGGGCGACGTAGGCGTACCCGGCGACCGCGCCGTCCACCTCGGCCACCAGGAACGGCAGCCCCGCGCCCGCGATGCCGTCCGCCTTGGCCCGCCACTGGCCGATGTCGAGCGGCGTCTCGTCGAACGTGGCCACGCCGCCGGTCACGTAGTGGGCGTAGATGTCGGCGACGGCGGGCAGATCGGCTTCGGCAAGGGCGCGGATACTCGTCATGGCTCACATTCTGCGCAACGGCGTATGACGGCGGCGTTTCGCGATCCTCACCCGTTCCTTCACGTCCGTGCCCGCGGCGCGGTCAGCAGCAGCCCGCCGAGCAGGGCGAGCACCGCGAGGAACGGCCCGCCGCCGGGCGCGAACCCGCCCACCGTCAGGGTCAGCACCCCGCCGCCGATCAGCACGACCGAGGCGAGCGTGCCGCCCCATCCGCCCTTCCCGTACGGCAGCGCGGGCGGCGTCTCGAACCTGTGGAACCCCTTCAGCAGCGGCCACATGACCAGGCACAGCAGCCCGAACCAGATCGGCCACCCGGCCAGCCAGAACGCGCTGCCGGGCCGCGGCGTGTCGATCCCCAGCAGGACCACCACCACGCCGGTCACCGCGAACAGGGCCGGCATGTGCCAGAGGTACACGGTCATGATCCTGGGGCTCGCCCAGGCCAGCAGGCGGCCGGTGCGCAGCCGGAGCAGCCACGGCCGCAGCAGGGTGACCAGGCCGATCTGGCCGATCCCGACGGCCAGCATGGCCAGGGTGGGCGGGGCCATGTTCGACACCTCGGCGCCCGGCAGGCCGATCATGCTGCTCGGGTAGGGGCCGTAGGCCACCAGCAGGGCAGCGGCCCCGTACCCGCCGATCGCCAGCGCCCACGGGCGCCGCAGCCGGCCCTCGGCGTAGAAGAAGCCGAGCTGGTGCACCGCCAGCCAGACGAACACGATGTTCAGGTAGCCCAGCGCCTCGAACCCGGTCGAGAAGCGCACCACGTCCGTCAGCACCGCCCCGGCCGCCAGCGCCGCGGGGACGCGCAGGCCGTACCGCTCGTGCAGGCGCAGCGCGTACGGGGTGGCCGTGACGGCGATCAGGTAGACGGCCAGGAACCACAGGAGCTGGCCGGTCAGCCGCGCGCCCGTCTCCAGCGGCTGCGGCGGCACCCCCAGCGTGAGCAGCACGTGGGGGAGCGGGATCCACACCGCCGCCAGCGGCAGCAGCGGCCAGGCCAGCCGGCGCAGCCTCGTGGCCAGCCACCGCTGCGCGCCCTTGTCCGCCCGGGCGAAGCTGATCGCGTTCGCCGCGCCGCCCGCGAAGAACACCAGCGGCATGACCTGGCTGATCCACGTCACCACCCACACGCCGGGCGTCGAGAGCGCGTTCCCCGTGGTCAGCCGGCCGCCGTCATAGGTCAGCACCGGGATCGTCCAGTGCTGGAACACGATGAGCGCCATGCCGAAGACACGCAGCAGGTCGATGAACGGGTCCCGCACCGCCGTGCGGGTGCCCGCGCGGGACGGCGCCGCGGGAGCGGCGGTGGGGCGGTCCAGCAGGACGGTCATGGGAGAGCCTCGATTCGCACGGAGCGGTGAGCCTGGGGCGGAGAGCGGTAGCTTGCGTGACCAGCGGAGCCCCGTGCGAGCGCGACCAACAGGCACGAGGAGCTGAATCAAGGCTCCCGCCGGGGGCGTCCGCGCACATTGCCGCTCACCACCGTCTTGCGGTGGAGATCACGTGACCCTCCGGGGTAGGGCTGGCCCTACCCTCGGACACCCGTACACCCGCTCGTGCCGGTGACCGCCACGCCATACGGTGATTCCATGCGCTCCCGGATGAGGCGTGTCCTTCTCGACACCCGTTACACGCTCGTCGGCTTCCCCACGGCCGTCATCGGCTTCGTGATCATGCTCGCCGGCTTCGCGGCCGGCCTGGGCACGGCGATCGTGTGGCTGGGCGTGCCCTTGCTGGCCGGCACGCTGCTGGCCGCCCGGGGCTTCGCCGACGCGGAGCGCGGCTGGCTCGCCGACGTGCTGGACCGCCCGCCCGTACGGCCCCGCTACAAGCCCGCGCCGCCCGGAGCGGGCCGCTTCCGCCGGGCGGTCAACCCGCTGACCAGCGGGCAGTCCTGGCTCGACCTGCTGCACGGCATCATCAACCTGCCGTTCGCCATCCTGTCGTTCGTGCTCACCGTGGTGTTCTGGGCGCTCCCGCTGGCGGGCCTGACCTATCCGGTGTACGGCATCATCACCTCGCGCATCCCCGGCAACGTGGAGCTGCCCGAACTGCTCGGCCTGGGCGACGGCTACGGCGTCAACTCGATCTTCTACGTCTCCCTCGGCCTGGTCTTCGCCCTGATCATGCCGTTCGCCGTGCGCGGCTCCGCGCTGCTGCGCGCCGGGCTCGGCCGGGCCCTGCTGACCGGCGTGGCCGAGCTGCAGGAGCGCATCGACGACCTGGCCCAGGGCCGCGCCGCCGCCGTCTCCGCCGAGGCCAACGCGCTGCGCAAGCTGGAGCGCGACATCCACGACGGGCCGCAGCAGCGGCTGGTCTCGCTGGCCATGGAGCTGTCCAGGGCGCAGCGGCAGATGGCCAAGGACCCCGAGGCGGCGCAGGCCACCATCAAGTCCGCCATCTCCGCCACCCGCGAGACGCTCGACGAGCTGCGCGCGCTCTCGCGCGGCATCGCGCCGCCCATCCTGTCCGACCGCGGCCTCGCGCCCGCCCTGGCGGCCCTGGCCGGGCGCTGCACGGTCCCCGTCGACCTCGACGTGCAGACCGTCGAGCGCTACCAGGCGGCGGTGGAGAACGCCCTCTACTTCGTCTGCGCCGAGACCCTCACCAACGTGGCCAAACACAGCCGCGCCACCAGCTGCGCGATCCAGCTGGTCCGCATCGGCGACATCCTCATGCTCACGATCGGGGATGATGGGGTCGGCGGCGCGCACGTCGCCAAGGGACACGGTCTCGCCGGGCTGGCCGACCGGCTCCGCGCCGTCGACGGGGAGCTGAGCGTGCAGTCGCCGGACGGCGGGCCGACAGTGATCGTGGCGGAGGTGCCGTGCGGGTAGTCGTGGCCGATGACGCGGTTCTGATCAGGGAGGGCCTGGTCAGGTTGCTGGAGGAGTTCGGCTGCGAGGTGGTCGCGACCGTCGGTGACGGCGACGCCCTCGTGCTGGCGATCGCCGAGCACAGGCCGGACGTGTCGGTGGTCGACGTGCGGATGCCGCCGTCGTTCACCGACGAAGGGCTCAAGGCGGCCGTGGAGGCGCGGCGCAGGGTGCCAGGGGCGCCCGTGCTGATCCTTTCGCAGTACGTCGAGGTCTCCTACGCCGACGATCTGCTCGCCGACGCCAGGGGCGCGGTGGGTTACCTGCTGAAGGACCGGGTCGTCGACGTGGACGAGTTCCTGGAGGGCCTGCGGCGGGTGGCCGCGGGCGGGACGGTGTTCGATCCGCAGGTGGTGTCCCAGTTGATGGTGCGCAGACGTAAGGACGATCCGCTGGCGCAGCTGACGCCGCGGGAGCGCGAGGTGCTCGGGCTGATGGCCGAGGGGAAGTCCAATCCGGCCATCGGACGGCAGCTCGTGATCAGTGACGGGGCCGTGGAGAAGCACATCAGGAGCATCTTCAACAAGCTCGGCCTCTACGCGGAGGACAGCGACCAGCATCGCCGGGTGCTCGCCGTCCTGACCTACCTGCGTTCCTGATCCTCCCACCGGTCGAGGGCCGGTCCGGGGGAGGGGCGAGGGGGGTGTCGAGGGGTGGTGGCCGGTCCGCGCGGCGTCGCGCGCGGACCTGGCCGCTCGGGGGATTAGCCGAGCGCGTCGACCAGCTTCTTGCGCTGCTGGGCGCCCAGGCCGCCGAGGCGACGCTTCTCGTCGACGCCCGCCTCCTCCATCAGCGCGGTGGCCTTGGCCGGGCCGACGCCCTTGACGGCGCGCAGGGCCTGCGACACCTTGATCTTCTTCGCGATGTCGTCGTCGCGCTCGAGCAGCTGGGCGAACGTCAGCTCGCCGGCCTTGACCTTGGCCAGCAGGGCGGTGCGGGCCGCACGCGCCTCGGCGGCCTTGGCCAGAGCCGCCTGACGCTGCTCGGGGGTGAGAGTGGGAAGTGCCATCTCGGTTCTCTCCTCGGGGAGTTTACGTTCGGGATTCTGTTACCCGTGGTGCAGTGGCTAATCATGGCGGATACCAGCGGTTCGTGTTGCGAAAAGCGCCGCTCAACGTGTCCGCCAGACCTCCGCGGCCGCTTCCGCGCAGACCACGTCCTGCGTGATCGTGCCTCCGCTGACGCCTATGCCGCCGACCACGCGTGCTCCCCCACCGTAGTCCGCCCAGAGCGGGATGCCGCCTCCGACGCAGACGTAATCATGCCTGGGCAGGCCATATAGGTCACCTCCCGGAGCCGTCCGCACGGCCAGCTCCGCGGTGGGTCCGCGCAGGGCCACCGAGGTGTACGCCTTGCCCTGCGCGAGGCCCGGCCCCGCGATCTCCGCACCCTCCATACGCTGGAAAGACACCAGATGTCCGCCCTCGTCGACCACCGCCACGGAGATCACCGCGCCTTCGCGGATCGCCCGCCTGACGGCGGCCTCGGTCATGCGGAGCGCGAGCTCGAGATTCACGCGTGCTTCCCTCGGATCGCCGGGGTCATGATGGGTCTTCCTCTCATGCGTACAACCCTTGGCCGGGCGCGGCAAGATCGCTAGCATGGCTCGGAAGGGGAAGCGGGCCGGAGGGGCTTCACCCTTTCAGCGTGGAATTCATCACATTCTGCCGCTCGGGCGTGTCGCGACCCTGGTCAGGCCGGTTTCCCGCCACATTTCGACACACTCCGGCGTGAGGAAGGCGTCGAACACCGACTCCATCGCCCCCACCAGAGCCCCCCGCCAGCCCAGCGCCGAGCCCTCGATCCTGGGTGGGTGGTCGCGGCGGATGGCCATGAGGCGGGGCTCGCAGGCCGCGAGGAGCGTCTTCCCGGCGCGCTCGCGCAGCTCCACGCCGTGGCCCGAGAGGGTCACGACCTCGGGGTCGTGGGCGTTGACGAGTGCCGCGATGCCGCGTCCGAGCGCTCTGGCGTTGGCCGCGACCGCCTCCTCGCTGGTGGCCAGCACCCGCTCGGCCTGGGCGCGCCCCTTGCCGCCGCCGTGGGCGAGGCCGACGTGGCGGAGCAGGGCGTTCGTGCCGACGTCCATGCTCCAGCAGCCGATCGCGCCGCACGGGCAGGGGCGGTCGCCGCCGGTCAGCGGCATGTGACCGAACTCGGCCCCCGCGCCGCTCGCCCCGCCCAGCGGCCGGCCGTCCACGACGAGCACGCCGCCGAGGTCGAAGTCCACGTGCAGGTGCAGGCCCACCTGGACGCCCTGCAGCCGCCCCCTGCGCGCCTCGGCCAGCGCCGCGAACGCGGTGTCGTTGCCCACGACGGGCGCCGGGACGTCCGGGCCGAGCAGGCGCGGGACGTCGACCGACCGCCAGCCCAGGTGGGCGATGTCCACCAGGCCGCCGTGCCGGACCGGCCCGGCGAAGGCCACCCCGAGGCCCACCACCCGGTGTCCGAGGCGGCGCCGGTGGGCGGCGACGGCCTCGCCCAGGGGTATCAGGACGCCTTCTGGGGTGCCGTCGTGCGGGCGCAGGTCAAGCGTCTCGGTCCGGCCGCCGAGCTCGCAGGCCGCCAGCTCCCAGGCGTCCTCCCGTACGTCGACGGCCAGGGCGAGCGGGCCGCGCGGATGCGGCCCCGGCACCTGCGTCGGGCGTCCCCGGGCGTGCTCCCTGGCGGGTTCCTCGTGCAGCAGTTCGTCCTCGGCGAGCCCGGCCACCAGCACCGACGCCGTCCCTCGCGCCAGGCGCAGGTCGCGGGTCAGCTGCGACCTGGTGCGGGTGGCCCCGCAGTCGTGTACGGCGCGCAGCAGCCGGACCCGGTTGTGCGCGCGAAGCTCGCCACTCGTCGTAGCACCGATCACGGACCACAGTTTATGCTCTAGCCGTGAACAAAAGCCTCATTGACGCCAGACGTGCTCGTGCCGGAGTGTTCGGATTCTTCTTCCTCGCCGGGTTCGTGATGGGTTTGTGGGCCGCCGGGCTCCCGTCCCTGAACGACCGGCTCGGCCTCGGCCCCGCCAGGCTGGGCAGCGTCCTGCTGCTGATCTCGGGTGGCGCCCTGGTGTCGATGCTGGTGGCGGGGCCGCTGGTGGACAGGTGGTCCAGCCGCCGGGTGTGCTGGTTCGCCGGTCCCTTCTCGGGGCTGGTGCTGCTCGGCCCCGCCCTCGCGTCCTCGTACTGGGCTCTGGCGGTGCTCGCGGTGCTGTTCGGGATCGGGCTCGGGGTGACCGAGGTCGCCATGAACGCCCACTCCGTCGAGGTCGAACGCCGCTACGGCCGCCCGATCATCTCGGCCTTCCACGGCACGTGGAGCCTGGGCGGGGCGGCCGGCGGCGGGCTCACCTCGCTCGCGCTGCAGACCGGCGTGGACGCGCAGTGGCTGCTCATCGCGGCGGCGCTGGTCGTGCCCCTCCTGTACGTGCCGGCGGCCCGCCTCCTGCTCCCCGACCCGCCCGCCCACGCCACCGCGTCGGAGACCGGCGCCTCTTCTGGCTCGTCGCTGGGCTGGGGCCTGATCGCCCTGCTCGGCCTGGCCGCCTTCGCGGCGCACCTGAGTGAGGGCGCCGCCATCGACTGGGCCGCCCTGCACGCCCGGTGGGTGCTGGACACGGATCCGGCCATGGCGCCGCTCGCGTACACGATCTTCTCGGTGGCCATGACCACTATCCGCCTGCTCGGCGACCCCATCCGCGCCCGGCTCGGCTCGGTGCGCACCATCCAGCTCGCGGGCGTGTTCGCCACCGCCGGCTACATCCTGGTCCTGGCGTCGCCCGTGGCGGGAGGCGCCCTCCAGATCGTCTGCGCCTGGACCGGCTGGGCGCTGGCGGGCGTCGGGCTGGCCACGGTGATCCCGGTCCTCTTCAGCGCGGTCGGGGCCGCCGGGGGCCGCGTCGGCCGCGCCCTCGCCATGGTGACCGCCTTCGGCTACAGCGGCCTCCTCCTGGGGCCCGCCGTCCTGGGCTACGTGGCCGAGGCCTCGTCCCTGCCGGTCGCCTTGATCATCCCGGCGGTCCTCGCCGCCGTCGTCGCCCTCAGCGGCGCCCCCGCCATCCGCGCCCTGACCCACCTCCCCACCTCAACCCCCAACCCTGACCCCACCCCGGCCCCGGCCCACGACTGACCCCGCGCACCGGACCCCGCGGCGGCTCCCGGTCCCCGTTGTCGCCGCCGCGCACCGGGTGCCGGGTCGGCGGGGTGTGGGGCGGTGGTGCTCGGCGTGACTTGCACGGGGGCCGGTCGCCGTGTGGGCGGTGGCGGGTTGCCGTGGGAACGTGGGAAACTGCGGAATGTGGGTTTGACCTGGTGTTATGCGATCGTGACTTGACCTGCAAGTTACGCGCATATTTCATGTCCCAAACACCGTAAACGTTTACAGCACCTAGATCGTAAACGTTTACAGGACATGGAAGGACAGCCTTGGCCGACGGACCCACGATCAACACGATCGCCGAGCGCGCCGGTGTCTCGATCGCCTCCGTCTCGCGGGTGCTGAACGGCCTGCCGACCAGGCAAGAGACCGTGCGCAAGGTGATGGCCGCCGCCGACGAGCTCGGCTACGTGCGCAACGCCGTGGCCAGGTCGCTCAAGTCGCGCCGCACCCACCAGGTCGCCTTCGCCATGGCCGACGTCGGCAACCCCGCCTACCTGGCCATGCTCCGCCAGATCCAGCCCGTGCTGAAGGCCGCCGGGTACCGGCTCGTGCTGCACTCCACCGACGCCGTCGTGGCCGACGAGATCGACGTGCTGCACAGCCTGGGCGAGCGGTACGTGGACGGGCTGATCATGAGCCCGCTGCGGGTCACCGAGGCGCATCTGCAGATGCTGGCCGCCGCCCGCACCCCCGTCGTGATCATCGGCTCGGTGCCCGAGGGCACCCGCGTGGACAACGTACGGGCCGACTCGCGGACCGGCGTCAGGCTGGCGATCGATCACCTGTACGCGCTCGGCCGCCGCCGGATCGCCATGGTCAACGGCCCGCTGGACACCGTCCCCGGCGCCGCCCGCGGGGCCGCGTACCGGGAGGCGCTCCAGGACCTCGGCTTGCCCTACGACGAGAACCTCGTGCAGATCGGCGACTTCTACCGTGCGGAAGGGGGCCGGGCGGTGGCGGAGCTGCTCGCCAGGGTTCCCGACGTGGACGCGCTGATGTGCGCCAACGACCTGATCGCGCTCGGCGCGCTCGACGTGCTGCGCGCGGCCGGCCGACGGGTGCCGGAGGACGTGGCGGTGGTCGGCATGGACGACACCGACCTGGCCGCCGCCTCCTGGCCGTCGCTGACCAGCGTCTCGCTGGGGTCCGCCGAGCGCGGCAAGGCAGCCGCCGAGCTGCTGCTCGAACGGCTGCAGGGAGGCGATCGCGAGCCGAGGCTGGTCACCGTGCCGCCCGAGCTCGTGGTCCGCGCCTCCACCGCCGGATACGAGCCCGGATACGAGCACCGTACGGACGAAAGGGAAGAGGCGTGACGGCGACCGTGACGAGACCGGCGCCGCCGCGCGGGACGCGGCGCGCCAAGCGCCGCCGGATCTCGCGCCAGACGCGCGAGATGTGGCTGCTCATGCTGCCCGCCCTGGTGCCGGTGGCGCTGTTCAGCGTGGGCCCGCTGCTGTACGGCATCGGCCTGGCGTTCACCGACGCCCGCAACACCCGCAACCACGAGACGAGCTTCGTCGGCCTGGAGAACTTCGGCCGGCTGCTGACCGACGACGAGTTCTGGTCCTCCTTCAAGATCGGTGCGATCTGGGGCGTCTCGGTGACGGTGCTGCAGTTCCTGGCCGCGCTCGGCCTGGCGCTGCTCCTCAACGAGAACCTGCGGTTCCGGGGCGTGGCCCGGGTGCTGGCGGTGGTGCCGTGGGCGATGCCGCCGGTGGTCATCGGCCTGATGTGGAAGCTCGTCTACCACCCCGACGCGGGCATCCTGAACGACCTGCTGGGCACGGACGTCAACTGGCTGGCCGACTTCTCGCTCGCGCTGCCGGCGATCATCGTGGTCGGCATCTGGACCGGCATGCCGCAGACCACGGTGGTCCTGCTGGCGGGCCTGCAGGGCATCCCGAAGGAGCTCTACGAGGCGGGCGAGGTGGACGGCGCGACCCGCTGGCGGCGGTTCTGGAACATCACGCTGCCGCAGCTCAGGCCGGTGATCGTGGCGATCACCTCGCTCGACTTCGTGTGGAACATCAACCAGTTCGGCCTGGTCTACGTGCTCACGCAGGGCGGGCCGGGCGGGCAGACGCGGCTGCCGATGCTGTTCGCGTACGAGGAGGCGTTCCGGTACCGGATGGCCGGTTACGCCTCGATGCTCGGCCTCGCGATGGCGATCGTCGTGCTGGCCGTGCTCGCGCTCTACCTGGGGCGCCAGATGAGGGAGGCCAAGTGATGAGGCGCTTCTCGCAGTACGCGGCGCTGGTCGCGTACATCGTCTTCCTGGCGTTCCCGCTGGTCTGGCTGCTGTCGACGGCGCTGAAGACGCCGCGGGAGATGGCCCTGGCCGACCCGACGTGGATCCCGCGCGAACCGACGCTGGCCAACTTCGCCGACGCGTTCGGCGAGCAGGACCTGGTGGGCGCGGGGCTGCGCAGCCTGGTCGTGGCGCTGTTCAGCAGCGTGATCACGGTGCTGATCTCGCTGCCCGCCTCCTACGCGATGGCGCGCTACCGCAGCCTGCTCAACCGGATCGCCATCGGGTGGGTGCTGGTCAGCCAGGTGTTCCCGTTCATCCTGATCATCATTCCGCTCTTCATGATCCTGCGCGATCTGGACCTGGTGAACACGCTGCCCGGCCTGGTGGTCGTGCACGTGACGTTCACGCTGCCGTTCGCGCTGTGGATGCTGCAGGGGTACGTGCGCTCGGTGCCGCGTGAGCTGGAGGAGGCCGCGGCCGTGGACGGCGCGACCCGGCTGCGCTCGATCGTGAGCGTGGTCGCGCCGCTGCTGGCGCCGGGCGTGGTGGCCACGCTGCTGTTCTCGTTCATCTCGTCGTGGAACGAGTTCATGTTCGCGCTCGTGGTCCTGCAGAACCCCGATGTCATGACGCTCCCGCTCACTCTGGTGCGGTTCACCGGTCCTGAGGGGGTGGCCAGGCTCGGCCCGCTGGCCGCGGCGTCGCTCATGGCGACGATCCCGAGCCTGATCTTCTTCGCAATCATTCAGCGGCGACTGAAGTCCGGCCTGATGGCCGGCGCCGTGAAGGGCTAGGAGGCTCACATGCGAATCACGTCCGCTCTGGCGGCTGCGGCGATCCTCACGCTGGCCGCCGCGTGCGGCGGGGGAGGCGGCGGCACGCAGCCGTCGTCCGCTCCCAACGAGCCAGTAAAGATCAATTTCCTCAGCCTGGCGTGGCAGAAGGAATCCGTCGCCGCGAACAAGCAGCTCGTGGACGAGTGGAACAAGGCCAACCCCAACATCCAGGTCACCTACGTCCAGGGCAGTTGGGACAACGTCAACGACCAGCTCGTCACCCAGTTCGCCGGCGGCACGGCGCCGGACGTCATCCACAACGACTCGCCCGCGCTGTCCGGCTTCGCCTCCGACGGCTACCTGCTCGACCTGAAGGACAAGCTGCCCGCCGAGCTCAAGAGCGACATTCCGCAGCCCGCCTGGGACACCGTCACCTTCGACGACGGCAAGGGCCAGCAGGGCGTGTACGGCGTGCCGTTCCTGCAGGAGTCGCAGGTCATCATCGCCAACAAGAAGCTGCTCGACCAGTCCGGAGTGCGCATCCCGACGCCGGACAGCCCGTGGACGTGGGACGAGTTCTCCGAAGCCGCCAAGAAGATGACCACCCAGCGCGTCGTTCCCTCTTCCGGTGACTCCGAGTCTGCCATGGGTCAGGGGTATGGCGTGGCCTGGCCGATGAAGTCGCCGGTCAACAAGACGCTCAACCTGGCGCTCAACTTCGGCGGCACGTTCTTCCAGACGGCCGACGGCAAGACCACGGTCAAGGTCGGCCCCGAGGAGCGCGAGGTGCTCCAGCGCATCCACGACCAGCTCTACAAGGACAAGTCCGCCGACCCGGCGGCGCTCGGCCAGGGCACCGCGGACCCGCTGCCGGCCTTCTACAAGGGCAAGTTCGCGCTGCTGCCCGCCGGCGTCTACCTGCGCCAGCAGGTCGCCGAGCAGGCTCCGCAGGGCTTCGAGTGGGTCACGCTCCCCGCGCCGAAGGGCACGAGCGCCCAGCAGGGCGCGGTCTCGCAGACGCTGTCGATCGCGCAGGACAGCAAGCACGCGGACGAGGCCATGAAGTTCATCGCCTTCTTCCTGAACGGCGCGAACCAGGCCAAGCTCGCCAAGGGTGACTGGCTCCTGCCGACCTCCCAGGCGGCCGCCGCCGACCCGGCGATGACCACCAAGGAGAACGGCTGGGACGTGGCCACCGCCTCCGCCAAGAACCTCGTCGTGGCGCCGTTCCTCAAGGTGAACGGGTTCGACGAGTGGAAGACCAAGGTGGCCACGCCGACGCTGCAGGAGTACTTCGCCAATAAGATCACCATTGACCAGGCGGCCTCGAAGCTGGTCGAGGACGGCAACAAGGTGTTGGAGCGGTACCAGCGGTGATTTATCGGGATAAAGCCCGTGGGTGTCTCCTCGGCCTCGCGGCCGGGGACGCCCTCGGGGCCCCGGCCGAGAACCTGTCGCCGTCGGAGATCCGGCGGCGGTGGGGCCGGCTCACGGAGATCGAGGGCGGCGGGACCGACGACACGGAGTACGCCATCTTCGCCGCCTCGCTCCTGGTGCGGCACGGGCACGCGCTGACCTCCGCCGACGTGGCGGAGGCGTACCGGCGGGAGATCATCCCGCGGATCGCCGGGCCCATGCGCGGAGCCGGGTTCTCCGAGCTGGGCACTGTCGAAGCGCTTCGCCGCGGGCTGGAGCCGCCGCTGACGGGGCTGGTGCACTCGCACGGCTGGTCGGACGGGCTCGCGATGCGCGCGGCGCCGTACGGGGTGTTCTGCCCGGGCGATCCGGCGGAGGCGGCCCGGCTGGTGGAGCAGGACGGGCTGGTCAGCGGGTCCGGCGAGGGCATCCTGGGTGGCCGCGCGGTCGCCGGGGCCGTGGCCGCCGCGATGGGCGGGGCCTCGGTCCAGGACGTCGTACGGGCGGCCTTGTCGGTGATCCCCGCCGACTCGTGGACGGCCCGCAACGTCGTACGGGCCTGCGGGACCCTGCCCACGACGCACGAGGGCGCGCTCGTCGAGGCGCTGCACGAGGCCGTGGTCGTCAGGCACTACCCCTGGACCGACGTCGCCCCCGAGGCCGTGGCGCTGGCGCTGGCCGCCGTGCTGGCCGGGGACGGCGACGTCGAGGCGTCCGTGACGTTCGGGGTGAGCCTGGGCAGGGACGCCGACACGATCGGCGCCATCGCCGGGGCGATCGCCGGAGCCATGCGCGGCGAGGGCGGCGTGCCCGAGCGGTGGGCGGCCAGGATCGGACCCGTGACAGGCAAATGCCTGCCCGTCGTGGCCGGAAGACACGTACTGGACGTCGCCGACGAACTGGCGGGAGGACTGTAGATCACGATGTCGGGGGACAGAATCAGAGGGGCCTTCGCCGGGCTCGCCGTCGGTGACGCCGCCGGATGGCCGGCGGCCAGGCACCGGGCGGCCCTGCACGCCCCCTGGAGCAGACGCCTGCACAGAGAGCTGGACGCCTTCGCGGAGGAGCACGAGGTCACCACGCTGCCGGTCCCGTTCGCGCTCAACCAGCCCACGGCCCCGCTGGCCGTAGGCCCGTCCGACGACGCCGAATGGCTCGCCTGGACGGCGCTCACGATCGACCGCCCGAGGGCCGAGGCGTTCAGGGAGCTGCCCCGGGACGGCGTCAGAGGACGGATCTCGGTGGCCACCGCGCTCGACAACCTCGCCAAGGGCGTCGAGCCGCCCGCGTCCGGGCACGACAACCCGCACCATTTCGACGACGCCGCCGCCGTCAGGGCCGTGGCGTTCGGGGTCCTGGGCCGGGACCCCACGCAGGACGCCCAGGTGACGAACGCCTACGACGGCGTCCTGGGCGCCCTGGCCATGGCCGCCGCCGTGGCCGAGGCCGTGCGGTCGGGATCGGTGACCGGGGCGGTGGAGGCGGCGCTGGCCGTACTGCCCGAGGACACCGCCATCGGCCACAACGCCCGCGCGGCGCTGGCCGTCACGCGCAAGGCGGGCGACCCGTTCGCGGCCGTGCCCGCGCTGGACGCCGCGCTGCTCGACCACGTCTACAGCTACGGCGTCGGCGCCGCGCAGACCGTGCCGGTGGCGCTGGCGCTGGCCGAGGCGGCGGGCGGCGAGCTCACGCGGGCCGTGCCCGCGGCCGCCTGCCTGGCCTCACTGGCCGACTCGGCGCCCGCGCTGACCGGCGCGCTCGCGGGCGCGTGCCGTGGGCTGGAGGCGATCCCGGAGGGGTGGATCGCGTCGGCCCGCACGCTGGCCGGTTGTTGCCTGCCTGACCTGGCGGGCCGGGATCTGATCCAGCTATCGACAGGACTATCGGAGGGAATCGCATGACGCCGCTTGAAGACAGGGCCACTGGCTGCGTGGCGGGGGCGGCGGTCGGTGACGCGCTGGGCGGCGCCACCGAGGGCTGGACCCCCGAGCAGATCGTCGAGAGGTACGGAGGCCGCGTCGAGGGCATCGTGCCGCCGTTCAACGAGGACTGGCGCAACGCCCGACCCATCGCCCCGTACCACAAGGGCGACGGCCACATCACGGACGACACGTTGATGACGCACGCCCTGATCCGCGTGTATGAGAAGGCCGGCGGGCACCTGACCGCGTACTCGATGGCCGAGCACCTGGTGCCCGAGCTGATGGGCGAACGGCGCTGGATCCCCGAGCTGGAGGCCGAGGCGCTGCCGCTGCAGCGGATCTTCCTGGCCGAGAAGTGGATCGTGGCCAGGCTCCACTACGGGCACGTGGACCCGCGCGAGGCCGGCGTCGGCAACATCGTCAACTGCGGCGCCGCCATGTACGTCGCCCCCGTCGGCATCGTGAACGCCGCCGACCCCGACGCCGCCTACGCCGAGGCCGTCGACCTGGCCGGGGCGCACCAGTCCAGCTACGGCCGGGAGGCCGCCGGGGTGATGGCCGCCGCCGTGGCCGAGGCCATGCGACCGGGCGCCACCGCGGACTCCGTGATCGCGGCCTGCCTGCGCCTGGCCAAGGACGGCACGAGGGCCGCCATCGAGTCCGTCTGCGAGGCCGCCGCCGGGCTGGGGCACTGGGACGGGTCGTTCGAGACGCTGCGTGCCGCCATGCGGCCCTACGACACGGTCGCCGACACCTACCGCGACCAGGGGCTGGGGGCGCGGCGGCCGAGCCGGGTGCACAGCATCGAGGAGCTGCCGCTGGCGCTCGGGTTCCTGGTGATCGCGAAGGGCGACTACCGCGAGACCGTGCTGGGCGGCGTCAACTACGGGCGCGACGCCGACTCGATCGCGTCCATGGGCGGGGCCATCGCGGGCGCTCTCGGGGGGCTGTCCGCGGTGCCGTCGCCGTGGGTCTCGCAGGTGGGGGCGGCCAGCCGGACGGACCTGGTGGCCCCCGGGCTCGCCATCGCGGAGGTGGCGCGCCGGGTGCACGCCGACGACCTGGTACGGCGCCGCGGCCACGAGGCCGCCTTCGCCGACCTCGACCGCCGGTGATCCGGCTCACCTGGGTCCAGCCGGAGGACCTGATCGGGCACGAACTCCGCCAGGCCGCCGAGGACGGCCGGGCCACCGGCCCCGACGCGGAGCGCGTGCGGGAGATCGCGGCCCGCTGGCACGCGGCCGGCGGGCACGACGCGCCCCCGCGCGCCGGGGCCTCCGAGCCGGGTGCGGCCCGGCTGCGGGACCTGGCCGGGGAGCTGCTGGACGAGCTGGCCGCCGTCCCGCCCCCGCTGCCCGAGCCCTCGGACCTGGCCGGCATCGTCGCCGCCTGCCCGTCCTGGCCGGGCACGGCCCAGGGAGCGGCCTCTCGAGCGGCCGTGGATCCGGCGCGGGTGCTGGGCGCGTGGCAGGGGCGGGCGGCCGGGTGCGTGCTCGGCAAGCCCGTGGAGAAGATCCCGCGCGAGGGCATCAGGCAGATCGCCGAGGCCACCGGCAACTGGCCCATCCGCGGCTGGTTCACCGCCAAGGGGCTTCCGGACGACGTCGCCCGCCGCTGGCCGTGGAACCGGCGCAGCGCCGTCAACTCCCTGGCCGAGAACATCGACGGCATCCCCGAGGACGACGATCTCAACTACCCGCTGCTGGCCCTGTCCGTCCTGGAGCGCCACGGCCGCGGCTTCACCACCGACGACGTGGCCAAGCTGTGGCTGGACGAGCTCCCCGCCGGCCGTACGTTCACCGCCGAGCGGGTCGCGTACCGCAACCTCCTGGACGGCGTCGAGCCGCCCGCCACGGCCACGCACCGCAACCCGTTCAGGGAGTGGATCGGCGCCCTGATCAGGGCCGACGTGTACGGCTGGAGCAACCCGGGCGACCCCGCCACGGCGGCGGAGCACGCCTGGCGCGACGCCCGCCTGACCCACACCGCGAACGGGATCTACGGGGCGATGTTCGTGGCCGCCATGTGCGCGGCCGCCTTGGTCGCCACCTCGCCCGAGGAGGTCGTACGGGCGGGCCTGTCGGTGGTGCCGGAGCGCTCGCGCCTGCACGAGGCGGTACGCCTGGCCGTCGCGGACGCCGCCCGCGAGGACGGCTTCGAGCGGGTCGTCGACCGCCTGCACGAACGCCATGGCGGCCTGCACTGGGTGCACACCATCAACAACGCCGCCCTGATCGCGGCCACGCTGATCCACGGCCGGGGCGACTTCACCGCCACGATCGCCGGAGCGGTGGCCGGCGGCTGGGACACCGACTCCGCCGGGGCCACGGCCGGCTCCGTCGCGGGCGCGCTGAACGGCGGCGTGCCGGACCAATGGCGGCTGCGCGACAGCCTGGCCAGCAGCCTGACCGGGTACGACGGGGTGGGGCTGGCCGCGCTGGCCGCCCGTACACAGGAGATGATGGGGCCATGATCTCGGTTTTCGGCAGCGCCAACATGGACCTCGTCGCGTACGTCTCCGAGGCCCCCAAGCGGGGCGAGACGGTCACCGGGCACCGGTTCCGCACCGTGCCCGGCGGCAAGGGCGCCAACCAGGCCATCGCCGCCGCCCGCGCGGGCGCGCACGTGGCCTTCCTCGGGGCGGTGGGCGACGACGGGTTCGGGGCGGAGATGCGCGCCACGCTGGCGGAGGCCGGAATCGACGTACGCGGCCTGCGCGAGGTGCCCGGGCCCAGCGGCATCGCGCACATCGTGGTGGACGACGAGGGCGGCAACTCGATCATCGTCGTCCCCGGCGCGAACGGCACCGTCGCCGGTCCCTCGGGCGAGGACCTGGCCGCCATCGCCCGCTCGGACGCGCTGCTGCTCCAGCTCGAACTGCCCATGGAGGCCGTCGTGGCGGCCGCGCAGGCCGCCCAGGTCTCCGGCGTGCATGTCTACCTGACCCCGGCCCCCGCCCGGCCGCTGCCGGACGAGCTCCTCGACGCGGTCACCACGATCGTCCCGAACGAGCACGAGGCCGCCGCCATCACCGGCGCCGCCGGCCCGGACGCCGCCCTCGACGCGCTGCTGGAGCGGGTCGAGGAGGCGCTGATCACGCTGGGCTCCGAGGGCGCGCTCTACGGGTCGCGCTCGGGGGAGCGGCTGCGGGTGCCCGCGGTGAAGGTGGAGGCCGTGGACACGACCGCGGCGGGCGACACCTTCGTGGGCGCGTTCGCCGTGGCCAGGTCGGAGGGGATGAGCGTGGCCGACGCGCTGGGCTTCGCGTCCACGGCCGCGGCGCTGTCGGTGCAGCGGGAGGGGGCCAGCACGTCCATGCCGACCCGCCACGAGATCGAGGCCGCGCTGCCCTAGCCCTCGGCCCGTTCGTAGCGCAGCAGCGCCACCCCGGCGTCGAACGTGCGCGTCTCCACCAGGCGCAGGCCGGTCCGCTCCTTGAGCGGCGGGAACACCGGCCGGCCGCCGCCGAGGACGACCGGGTGCACCATGATGTGGTACTCGTCGATCAGCCCCAGCTCGGTGAGCGCGCCGGCCAGCCGGGAGCCGCCGTTCAGCAGGAGGTCCTTGCCGGGCCCGCTCTTCAGCTCGGCGACCTCCTTGGCGAGGTCCCCGGAGACGATCCGGGCGTCCCAGCCGGCCTCCTGCAGCGTGGTGGAGAAGACGACCTTCGGGGTGCTGCGCCAGATGGGGGCGAACTTGAGGTCGTGCGGGTCGTCCGAGATCGACTCCGCGTGGGGCCAGTAGTTGGACATCATCTCCCAGACGACGCGCCCGTACAGGAAGGTGCCGACGCGGGCGTGGACCTCGTCCCCGTACGCCGACAGCTCCGGCCCCATCGCCGGCCAGTCGAACTCCCCGTTCGGGCCCTCGATGTGGCCGTCTACGGAGGTGTGGACCCAGTAGATGAGCTTGCTCATGGTGTGCTCCTTCGCGTTGTGCTCATGACTGGGTCGGAGCCGCCCGCGCGTTCTTCACATCCCTTCCGAAGATTCTTTCTCCTGTGTCCAGGGAAGCCTCACGGGGGCCTGGGGCCGTACCCCGGCCAGGAGGTCCGGCAGCAGCGCGGCCAGCCCGGGCGGGAACACGCGCTCCTCGGTGGCGGCCAGCTCGTTCGCGCGCCACCAGCGGTGGCCGAGCTTGAACTCCTCCGTCTCGTACTCCTCCAGCGCCGTGGGGGTGACGGTCGCGGACGGCACGCGGGCGAAGAAGTACGTGTGCACGGTGTAGAAGTGGCGGCCCAGGTTGGACCACGCGCCTTCGTTCACCGCCACGGGGTCGCCGAGGTCGGCGGCGCCGAACACGTGGCCGGTCTCCTCCAGCGCCTCGCGCGCCGCCGCCTGCGCCGGTGACTCGCCCGGCTCCAGGCCGCCGCCGGGCAGGTGCCAGGCGGGCTCCTTCGGCCACGGGTCCGGCGGGATGAAACGGAGCAGCAGAACGCCGTCGTCGGGGGCGGCCAGGATGACGCGGGCCGTGGGCCGCTGCGTGCGGAGGATCACGGTCGAACCGTAACGAACGGCGGGCTGCGCGGGGCTACGAGTCGTGCAGGTGGGCGAGCGTCTGCTCCAGCTCCGCCTGCAGGATCGCGCCCGCCGCCTCCCCGTCCCCGTCCCGGACGGCGGCCACCAGCTCCGCGTGCGTGTCGTGCCCGGGATTGCGGTCGTGCGCGCGCAGCCCCAGCACCTCCACCAGGCCGATCAGCGCCTCGCGCAACGCCGGCGCGAACTCGGCGAACAGGTCGGTCAGCACCGGGTTGCCGGCCGCCGCGACGACCGCCGCGTGCAGGGCGATGTCGGCGTCCACGAACGCGGCGTCGTCCTGCGACGCCGCCCGCGCCCGCGCCGCCAGCGCTTCCTCCAGCGCCGCGACGTCCTCCTCGGTGCGCCGCTGCGCGGCCATCCGGGCGGCCTGCGTCTCGACCATCATGCGCACCTCGTAGACGTCCGTGATGGCGGCCCGACGGAGCCGGGCAGGCCAGTCCTCGGCGATCGCAGTGGCGATCACGAACACGCCCGAGCCCTGCCGGGCCTGCACCAGCCCCGCCCCGGCCAGCGCGCGCAGCGCCTCCCGGACGGTCGAGCGCCCCACTCCCAGCGTCTTGGCCAGCGCGTTCTCGCCGGGCAGGCGGGTGCCCACGGGCCACTCGCCCTGCGTGATCTGCTCGCGCAGGTGCTGGGTGGCCTGCTCGACGAGCGGGCTGGGACGGAGGGAGCCGAGCGGCATCGAACGAACCTCTCAGGTTGTCTGAGGACCTGTGTTGTGATTAGTGTAGCCGCCATGACGCCGTCCGTGTACGCCTGGAACCGTCAACGTCCCAGCACCATGCCCTACCACCGCTACCGGCCCGCCCACGAGCGCGTCGAGGTGCCGCTCACCGAGCGCGACTGGCCGTCCGCGCGCATCACGCGGGCCCCGCTCTGGGTGCCCGTGGACCTGCGCGACGGCAACCAGGCGCTGGCCGAGCCGATGGACCCGGCCCGCAAGCGCCGGATGTTCGACCTGCTGACGGGCATGGGGTTCAAGGAGATCGAGGTCGGCTACCCCTCCTCCAGTCAGCTCGACTTCGACTTCGTCCGCCACCTGGCCGAGCCCGGCGTCGTGCCGGAGGACGTGACCGTGGTCGTCTTCACGGCCGCCAGGCGCGACCTGATCGAGCGCACGTTCGCCGCCATCGAGGGCCTGCCTCGCGCGGTCGTGCACCTCTACACCGCCACCGCCCCCACCTGGCGGAACGTGGTGCTCGGTCATGACAGGCAGGAGCTGCGCGGCCTGATCATGGACGCCGCCGGGCACATCGCCCGGCTCGCGGACGGCCTCGACGTGCGCTTCCAGTTCTCGCCGGAGGTGTTCAACCTCACCGAGCCCGACTACGTGCTGGAGGTCTGCAACGACCTGACGGCCCTGTGGGACGCCGCGCCGGACCGCCCGGTGATCCACAACCTGCCCGCGACGGTCGAGGTGGCCACCCCCAACGTGTACGCCGACCAGATCGAGTACATGCACCGCCACCTCGACCGCAGGGACGCGGTGATCCTCTCGGTGCACCCGCACAACGACCGCGGCACCGGCGTGGCCTGCGCCGAGCTGGCCGTGCTGGCCGGCGCCCAGCGGGTGGAGGGCTGCCTGTTCGGCAACGGAGAGCGGACCGGCAACGTGGACCTGGTGACCCTCGCGCTCAACCTGCACACCCAGGGCGTGGACCCCATGCTCGACCTGTCCGACATCGATGAGATCCGCCGGGTCGTGGAGCACTGCAACCGGCTGCCCGTGCCCGAGCGCCACCCGTACGCGGGGGACCTCGTCCACACCGCCTTCTCCGGCACCCACCAGGACGCCATCGGCAAGGGCCTGGCCCACCACGCCAAGCGGGCCGCCGAGCTGGGCGTGCCGCCGGAGCAGGCGCCGTGGGAGGTGCCGTACCTGCCCATCGACCCCGCCGACGTGGGCCGCGGCTACCAGGCGGTCATCCGGGTCAACAGCCAGTCCGGCAAGGGCGGCATCGCCTACCTCCTGCGCACCCGTTACGGCCTGGAGCTGCCCCGGCGCCTGCAGATCGACTTCTCCTCGGTCGTGCAGCGGGCCACCGACGGCAGTGGCGAGGAGATCACCGCCGAGCAGCTGTGGGAGCTCTTCCACGCCACCTACCTGGCCCCGGGGGAGACCGGCGCGCTGGCCGAGTGGAGCACGAGGGAGACGGCGCCGGGCGTACACGAGTTCGAGGGCACGCTGAAGTCGGGGCGCCGGCTGCGCGGCACCGGCAACGGGCCGCTGTCCGCGCTGACCGCCGCGCTCGGCGACGACGGGATCGACGTGGACATCCTCCACTTCGCCGAGCACGCCCTGGACCCGGGCCGGGGCAGCCTCGCCATCGCCTACGTGGAGGCCCGCGTGGACGGCGTCACCAGCTGGGGCGCGGCCCAGGACACCTCGGTCCTGACCGCCTCGGCGCACGCCGTGCTGGCCGCCGTCAACCGCGTGCCGGCCTGATCAGGTCGTGGTGGTGATCTTCGCGTCCAGGTGGGCCGCGCACTCGTCGCGGAAGTAGAGCGTGCGGGAGCGCAGCCGCTTGGGGTCGGCCAGGACCGCCCGGGAGACCGAGGGCACGACGGCGTGCCGTACGGAGGCGAACAGCCGCGCCACGTCGGCGGGAGAGGCTCCCTGGGCGCCGAGCCCCGGCGCGAGGATGGGGCCGTTGAGGTCGTCCAGCGAGTGCTCCAGCTCGGGCAGCGTGGCCCCCATCACGACCCCGATGGGCCCCAGCGGCTCGTGCCCGGCGTTCGCCGCGGCGACCCCGGCCAGCACCTGGTCGGCCACGAGCCGCTGCAGCGGGGCCGCCTCCGGGTTGGAGGTGCGGGCCAGCACGAAGACGCCGGCGTCGTTGGCCAGGGCCGACAGGATCGCGCCCGCCAGCGACCCGAACCCGAGGTACGGGCTCAGCGTCACGGCGTCGGCGGCCAGCGGGCTGCCCCGGTCGAGGTAGGCCTCGGCGTAGGCGGCCATCGTGCTGTCGATGTCGCCCCGCTTGACGTCGAGCAGCACCAGCGTCCCGGCCTCGCGCAGGTCGGCGATGGTGCGTTCCAGCACCGCGATGCCGCGGCTGCCCCAGCGCTCGTAGAAGGCGGACTGCGGCTTGACCAGGGCCGCCACGTCGCCGACGGCCTCGACGACCGTGCGGCTGAAGCGTTCCAGGCCGGTGGGCGAGTCGTCGAGCCCCCAGGCGTGCAGCAGCGCCGGGCTCGGATCGATGCCCACACAGAGCGGCCCGCACTCGTCGAGCCTGGCTCGAAGGCGCGTCCCGAATGACTCGTTCATTTCAAGGGCCCCCTTATGACCGTACGCAGCCTAGCTTGCGGCGGCCGTGGCCAGGAATGCTTACTTCGGCGCCGGTATGGGATCGGGCCTTCAAGTGGCTTTCTGGGGGTAGATCAGGCTATATGTACGAGATCGCCCATCGGGTGCTGGTGCTGCGTACCGATCCGCCGCGTGATGTCACCGTCACGGTCGGCGTGCCTTACGAGGAGCCGACGGGGGACTGGTCGTGCCCGTACCGGATCGACGGGCTCGACGGGTGGGAGCACGAGCGGAAGGTCACCGGGGTCGATTCGCTGGAGGCGATCGAGCTGGCCCTGGCCATGCTCCGGGCGGCGCTGGCGGGCTCGCACGAGGCCAAGGAGGGGCTGCTGAGCTGGGACGAGGCGCCGTCGGGGCAGCGGCCGCAGACGGTGTACGTGAGCTTGGACAAGCTCCGCGATATCGCCTATGTCGCGATGAAGCACGAAATAGCGCCAGAAGAGGTCGTAAGTCAGGTTGAAGTGGCGGATGTCGTTCTTGATTTCGGCGACGCCGGGCAACTCCTCGGCCTGGAGATCTCGAACGCGGCCGGGCGGCTCCCGCCCGAGATGCGGATCTGAAGGATCGGCATAATCGGCACCATGAGCGCCGGCACCCTCCCCCGCCTTGTGGCCACCGACCTCGACGGAACCCTCCTCAACTCCTCACGTGCCATCACCCCCCGCACCCGAGAGGCCCTTCAGGCCGCCCGCGCGGCCGGAGCCGAGATCGTCTTCGTCACCGCCAGGCCGCCGCGCGGCATCCGCGCGATCGCCGATCAGGCGGGCGTCACGGGCGTCGCGATCTGCAGCAACGGCGCGATCGTGTACGACCTGGCCACCGACGAGGTCGTCACCAGCCATCTCCTCGACCGGACGGCGGCGAACAAGGTCGCGCAGGCCCTGGCCGCGGCCCTGCCCGGGGTCGGCCTGGCCGTCGAGACGGGCCGGGGCGTGCTCGCCGAGGCCGCCTACACCAGGCGCATCGTGGAGGACCTGGCCTACCTCCGCGAGGTGAGCTCCGTCTTCGACGGCGACGACCCCATCATCAAGCTGCTCGCCCAGTCGCAGACCAGCACGGCGGACGAGATGATCGCGGCCGTCATGGCGGGGATCGAGGGGCTGGCCGAGGTCACGCACTCCGGCGGGACCGGGCTCCTGGAGATCAGCGCTCCCGGGGTGACGAAGGCGAGCACGCTCGACGTGCTGTGCCGGGAGTGGGGGATCGCGCCCGGCGAGGTGGTGGCCTTCGGCGACATGCCGAACGACCTGGCCGTGCTCGCCTACGCGGGCGCCGGGTACGCCATGGCCAACGCGCACCACCTGGTGCTGGCGGCGGTCGAGCGCCGCACGCTGTCCAACGACGAGGACGGCGTGGCCGCGGTGCTGGAGGTGCTGTACGGCTGAGGATCCGTACGTGCCCGCCCGCCCCCGCAGGCGGGCACGTACGGTGTCAGGCGTCGTCGTCCGACACCCGTGAGGCGCCCTTACAGGTGGTGGGCGACTTGCCGAGCAGCGGGAGCAGCGACCCGCAGGTGCTCACGGGCAGCGACACCGGCTCGATGATCTCGTCGTTGAAGATGGTCACGTTGCCGATCAGAGGCGGGGGACCGCTCGGCCCGGCGGCCTCGCCCTCGGCGTGAGCGGCGCCCGCGATCGAGCACACGAACACCGCGATCGTCACGATGGCGGCCGGCCGCCTCACCGCCGCGCCTAGGCGGCGACCCGTTCCTGCTTCAGGGCCGACTGCCGCTCGCCCCCGTTCGTCTCGGCGTCGCGCCGCGCGCCCGCCATGATGCGGTCGATCAGCGCCAGCGTCAGCGCCGAGACCACGAAGGTCAGGTGGATCAGCGTTTTCCACAGCAGCTCCCGGTCGGTGATGGTGGGTCTGGACGCGTTGATGAAGATCTGGAGGAGGTGGACGGACGAGATGCCGATGATCGCCATGGCCAGCTTGACCTTCAGCACGTTGGCGTTGACGTGGGAAAGCCATTGGGGCTGGTCGGGGTGCCCATCGATGCGTATTCGGGAGACGAACGTCTCGTAGCCGCCGATGATGACCATGATGAGCAGGTTGGAGACCATGACCACGTCCACGAGGCCGAGGACGATCAGCATGACGGTGGTCTCCGGTGGTGAGCCGCCGAAGCCGAGCTCGATCAGATGGAGCAACTCCAGCATGAACCGCCACGTGTACACGATCTGGGCGAGGATCAGCCCCATGTAGAGCGGCGCCTGAATCCACCGGCTGAGGAACATGAAGTAACCGACATAACCAGACATGGTCCGTGACTCCGGTGGAGGGTCGGCCACGGGCACCTGCGCGAGCCGCACTAGGACGTGAAGACGTTGACGTGCTGGACCCAGGTCTCGACGCGCACGATGGGCGGGTCGGTGGTGAGCTTGTCGAAAGCGATGGAGGGTAGGGCGCCCGCCAGCGCGAGTGCGGCGACGGCGGTCAGGACGCGGACCTTCAAAGGATCTCCTAGCTGCTCTGCGCTATCGGATGGACTGGGCTTGCGCTGCAGGGGGAACTGATCGGGCCACCGTGGCGGGCGGCGCGGCCGGCTTCGCCGCGCCGCCCGCCCGGATAACCGGATCGGCCGGGGACGTGCCCAGGCTGAGCCGGTCAGGGCTGCAAGCAGCTCACGGCCGGGACCTCGGCCGGCACGGCCGGGGCGGTCGGGTCGATCAGCGTCGTGGCGCCGGCGCCGGCCTCGGCCAGGCAGGGGACCAGGGCGAGAGGGTCCACCACGGCGTAGGAGGCCGGGGCGGAGAGCAGGGTCAGGCCACCGGCGAGGGTCGCGACGGCGGCGATCCTGCGGGGGGAGAAAAGCATAGAACCTCCTGGGAGACGGTAATGAACAACCGTCGTCTAGCTACCCAGGGTAGTGATCCAGTAACGCTCCGTATATTAGAAAGCTCTCACGTCTCCCAGCGGTCCTGCGCGGCCATGACCTCGTCGGCGTGGTCGTGCGCCCACGCCCCGAACGCCTCGATCGGGCCGAGGAGCGTGCGGCCGAGATCGGTCAGCTCGTACTCGACGCGGGGTGGGGCCTCGGCGTACGTGCGGCGCGTGATCAGGCCGTTGAACTCCAGGCGGCGCAGCGTCTCGGTGAGGACCTTGGTGCTGATGCCGCCGATCTCCTCGCGCAGCCGCCCCGGCCGGCGCGGGCCGTGGCGCAGCGCCCACAGGACGACCGCGTTCCAGGTGTTGGCCAGCAGGTCGAAGGCCAGCCGGGCCTGGCAGTCGGCGATGAACCCCAACGAGGCCTCCGTTAGGCACCAAATGGTGTGTGACGGGCTTTCTACAGTCCCTTCTACTTACCAGTTCATGCGATGGAGGACGAACATGCGTATCGGGATCCTGGGGGCGGGCGGCATGGCGGACGCCCTGGGCACGCAGTGGGCCAGGGCGGGGCACGAGGTGATGATCAGCGGCAGGGACGCCTCCGCGAGCGCGGCCCGCGCCGCGACGATGACGGCCGAGGCGTCCCGCACCCGCGCCGAGACCCCGGGGGTGCGGGCCGGGAGTTGGGCGGAGGCGGCGGCGTTCGGGGAGGTCGTGATGGTGGCCGTCAGGCAGGCGGGGCTGGCCGGCGTGCTCGAGTCCGCCGGCGCCGGGCTGCGCGGCAAGCCCGTCATCGACGTGGCCAACGCCGAGGGCCCGTACGACCCCGCCCGCCCCATCGCCCCGCTGATCCGCGACCTCACGGGAGGGCATGTGGTGAAGGCGTTCAACCTGTGCCACGTGGACGTGTGGCGGCTGACGCCGCCGGTGTTCGACGGCAGGCCGCTGGCGGTGCCGCTGTGCGGTGACGACCCGGCCGCCCTGGCCGCGGTGCGTACGCTGGTCGCCGACCTCGGCTGCACCCCGGTGGACGGCGGCGGGCTCGACCGGGCCGTGCTGCTGGAGGCGACGGCCGCGTTCATGATCGGGCTCTGGTTCGGCGGCGCCGACGCCCAGGCCGTGCTCCCCCCGGTGGCTTATTCGGGCGTCTGAGCCGTACGACCGGCGGTGTATCGGGGATGACGACGAGCGGCGGATGCCCTCCGGCGGGCCCGGCAAGATCCTGGAGACCTCAAACCAGGTCGAAGGAGAGATCCAGTGGTAACCCAGGTCGCCAAGGGGAACGGGTACGTGACCGCGTTCAAGGCCGTGGTCGTCCTCAACACGCTGTCCGTCCTGGCGCAGGCCGTGACGGCCGGGCAGCTGATGAGCGGGGGAGGGGCGGGCTCGCACGGCATGGGGGCGTTGGCCGTGCACGTGCTGGGGCTGCTGCAGCTCGTCGCGGCCGTCCTGCTGTGGCGGCCCGCCCGGGGCCCGGGCTGGCCCGCGCTGGTCGGCCTGGCGGTGCTGCTGCTCGGCTTCGTCCAGTCCGCCATGGGCGGCTCGGGCGTGCTGGCGGTGCACGTACCGCTCGGGATGACCCTGTTCGGGCTCAGCGTCTGGCTCCTCGTCTGGGCCTGGCGCCCGCGGTGACGACGGGGGTCAGCCGGGCTGGTGGGTTCGGGCATCAGCCGGGGTGAGGGCCGGTGGTCGGCGCGGGCATCAGTCGGGGTGGCGGGCCAGGTGGTCGGCGCGGCGGATCGGGTCGGGGAGGCGGTAGCGCGGGGCGAGGCGCAGGACCTGGACGGTGACGGTGTCCAGGGAGACGCGGTGGCCCTGGGAGACGTACACCGGCTTGATCTGCCGCTGCGTGCGCAGCGCGCGGCCGACGACGGCGCCCTCGTGGACGATCGGCGCCCAGTCGCCCCGCTCCGGCCCCGGCGGCTCGTGCGTGCCGACGAAGGGCGTCTTGCCCACGCCGAGCGCGGGCAGGCCGGTCAGCACGCCCAGGTGGCAGGCCAGGCCGAAGCCGCGCGGGTGCGCCAGCCCGTACCCGTCGCAGACCAGCAGGTCGGGCGTCACCGTGAGCCGTTCGAGCGCCTCCACCAGGGCGGGCAGCTCCCGGAAGGCGAACAGCCCCGGCACGTACGGGAACGCCACCCGGCCGCGCACCGTCACCTCCTCCACCGTCGCCATCGTGCCGGCGTCGAGGACGACCACGGCGGCCGTGAGGGCGTCGTCGCCGTGATAGTGCACGTCCAGGCCCGCGACCAGGGAGAAGTCGGCGGGGCCGGTGAGCTCGACGCGTCCGCGGAGCCGGTCCTGGACGGCCTCGGCCTCGGCGGTGGTGGTGGGCCATGGGTGAAGCTGCTGTACCTGCACCCGGCCTAAGCTATTACGCGTAGGGTCGGCTCATGATCGAGGTGCTGGTGGTCGTCGGCCCCGGCGTGGTGGCCGACGCGGGGTTGCTGGAGGAGATCGCGGCCCGCGAGTTCGCCGCCGCGGGGGTCTCCGGGGCGCTCGTCCACGCCCGCGACGCCTCTCACGTCCTCTCGCTGCTGTCGTCGCCGTCCTCGCCTGAGGGGGCGGGCGGTGTGGTCGTGCTGCCGGGGTCCTCGGCCGAGGTGCGCTCGCTGATCGGGCGGGACCTCGGGGCGGTGGTCTGGGTGGACGTCGAGCGCGCCGACGGGGTGACGGCCGGGGAGGGCGCCACCCACCTGCACGGGCGCGGCGTCGGCGGGCTGGCCTGGGGGATCCGCCATGCCGTGCACCGGGTACGGCATCCGTCGCGGCGGATCGCGTACGGGCCACTGCCGGAGCAGCGGGGCGAGCTGTACCTTCCGGACGCCGACGAGCCGCCCGTGGTGATGTTGATCCACGGCGGGTACTGGCGGTCGATCTGGGCGGCCGACATCATGGGGCCGCTCTGCGCCGACCTGGTCGGGCGCGGGTTCGCGGTGTGGAACCTCGAGTACCGGCGGCCGGACCTGCACGGCTGGGACGCGACGACGGCGGACGTGGCGGCGGGACTGGCCATCCTCGCGACGGCGCACGCCGCGCCGCCGTACGGCTCGGGCACGCTCCCGCCGTACGGCTCGGACACGCTCCCGCCGGACGCGCTCCAGCCGGACGCCGATCGGACGGTGGCGCTGGACCTCACCCGGGTGACCGTCGTCGGCCACTCGGCAGGCGCCCAACTCGCCCTCCGCGCGGTCGCGGACGCGGCGACCGGCGGCGCCCAGGCGGCGGCGGATGAGGCTCACGCGGACGGTGGGGCTGGTGGGGCTCACGCGGCGGGCGCTCGTGCGGTGGGTGGGGTGCGGGTGGTGATGGCGGTGTCGCTCGCCGGGGTGCTCGATCTTGTGGAAGGCGACCGGCGGTGGGTCGGGACCGGCGCCGTCGGCGCCGCCCTGGGCGGGCGCGCTCCCGAAGGCCAGGTGGCGGCGCCGCCGTACGCGGACGCCTCGCCGTTGCTCCGGCTCCCGCTCGGAGTACGCCAGCTCGTCGTCCAGGGCGCCGCCGACGACCTGGACCTGGTCGACTTCAGCCGCCGCTACGCCCGCGCGGCCGAGGAGGCCGGCGACGAGGTGACCTACCTCGAAATGCCCGGCGACCACTTCGACGTCATCAACCCCGCCACCCCGATCTGGCAGGCCACCGCCCGAGCGCTGGCGGGAGACCCCGCCCCAAGGGGATAAAACGGACGACAACTAACATGACCGGGTGATCGTCGGAGAAACGCTCGGCCTGCTCGGAGCCGGGGTGGCGGCCGGAGTGGTGAGCACGGTCGTCAGCCTCGCCTCGATCGTCTCCTACCCGGCGCTCCTGGCGTTCGGCCTGCCTCCGCTCACCGCGAACGTCACCAACACCGTCGCCCTCGTCTTCACCGGCATCGGCGCCGCCGCCGGATCGCGGCCGGAGCTGGCGGGGGAAGGCGCCCGGGTGCTCAAACTCGGCCCCGTGGCCGCGATCGGCGGCGCGACCGGCGCGTTGCTGCTGCTGGTCACCCCGGCCAGGACGTTCGAGCTGATCGCGCCCTGGCTGATCGCGATGGCCTCGCTGCTGCTGGTCAGGCCGCCGTCGGGGCGGGCGCACGGCGAGCACGGCGTGCTGGGGCGGGTGGCGCTGTTCGCCGTGACGATCTACACGGGGTACTTCGGCGCGGCCGGCGGGCTGATGGTGTTCGCCGTGCTGGCCCTCATGTTCGACCACCCGGCGGCCAAGCTGAACGCCATGAAGAACGTGATGTCCGGGCTGGCGAACGCGGTGGCCGCGCTCGGGTTCGCGCTGTTCGGGCCGGTGAACTGGGCCGCCGCGGCGCCGCTGGCGGCCGGGTTTCTGCTCGGGGGGTGGGTCGGGCCCAGGATCGCGCGCCGGCTGCCGGGCAACAGCCTGCGCTACCTGGCGGCCGCCTGCGGGCTGGCGGTGGCGGTCAAGCTCGGCTGGGACTCGTACGCGCGCTGACCCCCTCGGGCGCCCCAGTGGAGAGCCCGGTGGCGAGCGCGGTGGCGAGCGCGGTGGCGAGCGCGGTGGAGTGCCCGGTGGCGAGCGCGGCGAAGCGGGTGGTGACCCGGTGCCAGATCGGCGTGGAGACCGGCTCGTCCGCCACCGCCCGCGCGTGGACCTCCTCGGGGTCGAACCCGTCCGGCGACCACTCGCGGATGCGCGCGGGCAGCACCTCGGGATGGAACTGCACGCCCCAGGCCCGCTCGCCCACCCGGAACGCCTGGTACGGGCAGGCGCCCGTCTCCGCCAGCCAGACGGCCCCGTCGGGCAGCCGGGTGACCGCGTCCTTGTGGTGCTCGATCGCGGGCACCACCTCCGGCAGCCCGTGGAACAGCGGATCGCCCGCGGCCTCGGGCCGGATCGTGAGGGGGAGGCTGCCGTTCTCCGGCGCACCGGTGTCGGCGGTCACCTCGCCGCCCGCGACCTCCGCGAGCAGTTGCCCGCCCAGGCAGATGCCGAAGAAGGGCACGCCCTCCTCCAGCGCCTGCCCCGCCAGCCGCCGGGCGTCGGCCAGCCACGGCGCCCGGTCGTCCTCGCCGGGCAGGTAGCCGCCGCCGAGCATGATCATGGCCGCGTGGTCGAGGCGGCCGGGCAGGGGAGCGCCCTCGTGGGCGAGCACGAGGTCGAGCTTCAGCCCGGCCTCCTCCAGCCAGCCGCCCAGCCGGCTGGGGCCGCCGCTCCTGCTGTTCTGGACGATCAGGATCCGCTCGTTCACGGGAGGTTCGCCGCCCTGGCCGTGTGGCGCAGCAGCAGCGCGGTCGTCACCGGGCCGACCCCGCCAGGGACCGGCGTGAGCGCGCCCGCGACCTCCGCCACCGCGTCGAAGTCCACGTCGCCGACCAGCCCGCCGTCGTCCGTGGGGTTGGTGCCGACGTCGATCACCACCGCGCCCGGCGCCACGTGCCCGGCGCCGATCAGCCCGGCGCGGCCCACCGCCGCGACCAGCACCTCGGCGGTGGCGGTGATGGAGGCCAGGTCCCGGGTGCGCGAGTGGCAGACGGTCACCGTGGCGTTCCGGTCGAGCAGCAGGTGGGCCAGCGGCTTGCCCACCACGGTCGAACGCCCGACGACCACCGCCCGCCGCCCCTCCAGCTCCACCTCGTAGTGGTCGAGCAGCGCCATCACGGCCGCCGCCGTGGCGGGCGGGAACGCGGGCAGCCCGGCGGCGAGCCGGCCCAGCGAGAGCGGATTGGCGCCGTCGACGTCTTTGCGCGGGTCGATGGCCGCGGCCAGTCGCTGCGCGGAGGCGCCCGCGGGCAGCGGGGTCTGCAGCATGAGGCCGTGGACGTTGGCGTCGGCGCTGAGTTTGGTCAGCGTCTCGCCGATCCGCTCGGGCGCGGCCTCGGGCCCGAGATCGACGATGTCGCAGGCGATGCCCACGCCGGCCGCCGCCTTGGCGATCGACCTGACGTACCACAGGCTCGCCTCGTCGTCCGTCGCCACCACCACGGCCAGCCGCGGCTGCGGACCCGCCGCGGCCTCGGCCTCCGTCTGGGCCCTGATGGCGGCGGCCAGCTCTTTCCCGGTCAGGGTTCTCACGGGTTGATCTCCTCGCGTACTTCGGCGGTCACCCAGTCTGCCCTGGCCACGGCCGCGTCCACACCGTGGACACGGGCGTTCAGCTCCTCGCGTATCCGCTCGTCCTTGATACCCGACAGGTTGACCTCGACGTTGATCCGGGCGGTGGTGAGCGCGGCGCGGGCGGCCTCCGCGGCGGCGGCGACGTCGGTGACGACGTTGCGGTTGCAGATCGGCAGCAGCACCTCGCACAGCTCGATCACCCGCGTGGCGGTCTCGACCACCCTGGCGGGCGGCTCGGCGGCGCCGGCCAGCGCCCGGGCGATGGCGGTGCTGCGCTCCTCGCCCTTGGGCAGCCGGTACGCGTTCGTGACCGCGGTGAACGCCGCCGCGTCCGCCTCGGCCAGCCGCAGCGCGCGGACCCGCAGGGTGTCGGTCTCCCCGATCACGCCGACGACGGTCTCGGCGTGGCCGGCGTACTTCTCCCCGGTCGTGTAGCGGGCGACCATGCCGAGCAGCGCGGCGCCCTGGGCCGCGTGCAGGGCGGCCGTGGCGCCGCCGCCCGGCGCGGGCACTCTGTCGGCCAGCTCGGTCAGGAAGTCGACGATCTTTGAGTCGCGCATGGCGGCATTCTGTCAGGCCACGCGTCCCTCATTCCCGATGCATCGGCCGCGTGGCGTCCTCCGGTCCGCTGTAGGACGCGTACGGCGAGGGCGCCGGCCCGTACTCGGGCTGGTGGACGGCCTGCTTCCCCGAGGACCGCCACCGCGACGGGAACAGCGAGACGACCACCAGGGCCACCCCCAGGAACAGCAGCACCCCCGAGTCCGCCACCGTCAGGAACCCCTGCTCCATGACGTTCGGCAGCCAGTGGTCGGGCAGCACCCGCACGCCGCTCTGCACCTCCACTGTGGGAATGACGCCCAGGGCGGTGAACGCCAGGCCGCCGAGCAGCGAGGCGATCGGCGACAGCCGCGAGCCGGCCAGGAACGCGAACGCGATCCCCGACCCCACGATCGCGGACAACCCGAGCCAGGACGGCTGGAACGCCGACTGGAACCTGAGCAGGTATTCGCCGATGCCGTACCAGAGGCTCGCGGCGATGATCGGAGGGAGGAGCAGCCCCGCGACCACTCCCAGAACATGACGGGCACCGTTTGACATGTCTAAACCCCGTTTGTTCGCTTGTGCCCCAACCTACCGCGCGATCCCACGGCGTGCTGGTCGCCTTCCCCACCCCTCCTTGCTGAAAGCTCCCTGTGAAGGCTGCCCTCAGGCTTTGCCCGGGCCGCGGGCGCGGGCATCGTGGGCCGCATGAGATCCGCGATCCTGAAGACCGCACTCAGCACCCTCGTCGTGGTCCTGCTCAGCGGCGTGCCCGCGCAGGCCACTGTGCAAGCCACTGTGCAGGCCACTGCGCAAGCCACTGGGAAGCCCGACACGTTCGCGCTGCCGAACGGGTTCCAGCCGGAGGGCATCGCGATCGGGCCTGGCCCGTACGCCTACTTCGGCTCCCGGGCGAGCGGTGACATCTACCGGGCCGACCTGCGGACCGGCGAGGGGTCCGTCATCAGCAAGGGCCCGGGCACGCCCTCGCTCGGGCTCAAGACCGACGGGCGCGGGCGGCTGTTCGTGGCCGGAGGCGCCGGCGGCGACGCCCGCGTGGTCGATCTGCGTACCGGCGAGGTCGTCAAGTCGTACAAGCTGACCGCCGACCCGGCGTTCGTCAACGACGTCATCCTCACCGGGCGTGCCGCCTACTTCACCGACTCCCGCAACCCCGTCCTGTACAAGCTGGAGCTCGGGCGCGGCGGCGCGCTGCCCGGCGAGGCCGTCAAGATCCCGCTGTCCGGCGCCATCCAGTACACGACCGGCAACAACGCCAACGGCATCGCCCCCAGCCCCGACCGGGAGTCGCTGCTGATCGTCCAGTCGAACACCGGCAAGCTGTTCGAGGTCGACCCGGCCTCCGGGGTCACCACGGAGGTGGACCTGGGCGGCGAGTCGCTCGTCAACGGCGACGGCCTGCTGCTGGAGGGGCGGACCCTGTACGCGGTGCAGAACCGCCTGAACGCGATCGCCGTCGTCAGCCTGACGCGCGACGGCGCATCCGGAAAAGTCGTGAAACGGCTGACCGATCCGCGGTTCGACATCCCGACGACGGTCGCCGCCTCCGGCAAGCGCCTCTACCTGCCCAACGCCCGCTTCACGACGACCCCGGCCCCCGACACGCCGTACTCGGTGGTCGCCGTCAAGCGCTGACAGCCCTGGACGGGCAGGGGGCCGCCCTGCCCGTGCGGGCCCTACTTCTTGATCGTGTAGCTGTCGCCGTAGACCTTCCAGGTCAGCGGCGGGTTCAGGTCGAGGTTGCCGTTCTTGAGGAAGACGCGCTGCATCGTGTCCACGCGCGTCGTGTCCTCGTGCGCCTCCTCCGCCTTCATCGCCGCCTTCCTGGCGTCCAGGAAGGCGTTCAGGTACGTCACCTCGTTCCCGCCCTGCGCGGGCGGCTTGGCCTTGGCCAGGGCCGACTTCCTGATGCCGCCGAAGCTCAGCTTGTCGCTGCCCGGCCCGTGCATGACCATCGCGTCGTAGTAGACGAACTGGCCGAGCGCGCGCAGCCCGTCCTGCTTGGCCTGGTTGACGGCCGGGTTGAAGTACACGCGGTCGCGCTCGTCGTTCTGGGCCTGCTGGAAGACGGTGTCCTTGGCGGCCGTCTTCCAGTCCTTGGTGAAGTTGGGGTCGAGGCCCTTGTGGGAGGCGCTGCCGTTCACCTTGCGCAGGGCCGGGAGGTACTTGGCGAGGACGTTGCCGGGCTTGCGCTCGGCGTAGAGCTCGACTAACTCCAGCATGTCGCCGGTGCCCGAGCAGAAGCCGATGATCCCCGCCGTGTAGCCGCGGTCGTCGTCGATGTCCTCGATGTAGCCGTACTGGGCCTTCCAGTCGAGCGAGGAGTTCTCCGCGCTGGACACCAGCTGCATGGCGATGTCCTTCTTGTGCGGATCGTCGAGGTCGGCCGGGCCGGTGCCGGTGACGGCGAGGGAGAGGGTCAGGAGTGTGGCGGTCAGCACATGAGCCCCTGAGAAGAGAGGGAGGTTAGGAAAGCTTCCTAACGAACCATACTCCGATAAGTCAACCTACGGGGCTCATGTTGTGAAAACTAACCCAAGGGCCGCAATGCGGCCAGCTGTTGCTCGAACGGGACGACCTCCTCCTCGGCCTCGGCCTTGGGCCTGCGGTGCAGCAGCAGGTCGGCCAGCTCCTCGGCGGCGCGGGCGATGCGCGGGCCGAGGCCGTCGGTGAAGGCGTCGGCCGCGCCGCCCCAGTCCTCCGAGGCCGCGTACACGGCGGTGGGGACGACGACGGCCCGCAGGTAGGCGAAGAGCGGGCGCAGCGCGTGCTCCAGCGCCAGCGAGTGCCGGGCCGTGCCGCCGGTGGCGGCGATCAGTGCGGGCTTGCCCGCCAGCGCCCCGTCGTCGATCACGTCGAAGAAGGACTTGAACAGGCCGCTGTAGGAGCCGCTGAAGATCGGCGTGACCGCGATGAGCCCGTCGGCCTCCGTCACCGCCTCGATCGCCGCGCGTAGCCGGGCGTTCGGGAAGCCGGTCACGAAGTTGTTCGCGATGTCCACGGCCAGGTCGCGCAGCTCGATCACGCGTACCTCGGCCGGAGCCTGGCGGGTGACGGCCTCCGTCAGGCGGTCGGCGAGCAGGCGGCTGGAGGAGGGCTGGGTCAGCCCCGCGGTGACGACGGCGAGCTTCATCTGGTCGATCTCCTTTCCGATGGGTCAGGCGGTGGCGGGGACGCGGGCGGCGTGGGTGGGCCCGTCCGGGACCTCGGCGGGGCGGTCCTTGGCGAACTCCTTGCGCAGCACCGGCACGACCTCCTCGCCGAGGATGTCGAGCTGCTCCAGCACGGTCTTCAGCGGCAGGCCCGCGTGGTCCATCAGGAACAGCTGGCGCTGGTAGTCGCCGAAGTAGTCCCTGAACTCGAGGGTCTTGTCGATGACCTGCTGCGGGCTGCCCACGGTGAGCGGCGTCTCCGCCATGAACTCCTCCAGCGACGGTCCGTGGCCGTACACGGGGGCGACGTCGAAGTACGGGCGGAACTCGCGTACCGCGTCCTGCGAGTTCTTGCGCATGAACACCTGGCCGCCCAGGCCCACGACGGCCTGCTCCGCGGTGCCGTGGCCGTAGTGGGCGTAGCGCTGGCGGTAGAGGTGGATCAGGCGCATGAAGTGCTCCTTCGGCCAGAAGATGTTGTTGGCGAAGAAGCCGTCGCCGTAGTAGGCGGCCTGCTCGGCGATCTCGGGGCTGCGGATCGAGCCGTGCCACACGAACGGCGCCACCCCGTCCAGCGGGCGCGGTGTCGAGGTGAAGCCCTGCAGCGGGGTGCGGAAGCGCCCTTCCCAGTCGACGACGTCCTCGTGCCACAGCTTGTGCAGCAGGGAGTAGTTCTCGATGGCCAGCGGGATGCCCTGCCTGATGTCCTGGCCGAACCACGGGTAGACCGGTCCGGTGTTGCCCCGGCCCAGCATGAGGTCCACCCGGCCGTCCGCCAGGTGCTGCAGCATGGCGAAGTCCTCGGCGATCTTCACCGGGTCGTTGGTCGTGATCAACGTGGTGGCGGTGGACAGGATCAGGCGCTCGGTCTTGGCCGCGATGTAGCCGAGCATGGTGGTCGGCGAGGACGGCACGAAGGGCGGGTTGTGGTGCTCGCCGGTCGCGAACACGTCGAGCCCGACCTCCTCGGCCTTGAGCGCGATCGCCACCATCGCCTTGATCCGCTCGTGCTCCGTCGGCGTCCTGTCCGTGGTGGGGTCGGTGGTGACGTCGCCCACACTGAAGATTCCGAACTGCACTTTAGTCACCATCCATGACTGTTGAACTTTTGACGGATACGGTAGCGCACAGCCCCGCTGAGATATTCCACCATGGTCCCCCGGCATGGCCTCCCGGCGGCTGAACGGCTAGGCGGCCAGCGCGTTGATGTCGGACGGGCCGAGGATGCGCTTGGGCGCGCCGCGCTCGGCGACCGCGATCATGGCCCGTCCGATGCGCTCCGTCGTGGTGAGCGCCGACGCGAACAGCCGCCGCAGGATCGGGTAGAGCGGCCGCGTCACCACATAGGCCAGCCGGTAGACCCGGGTCCGCGACGTGACGCCGTGCATCGGCTGGATGTAGCCGGGCCGGAACATGTAGGCCTCGAAGGGCAGCTCCAGCAGCGCGTTCTCGGTCGCGCCCTTGACCCTGGCCCACATCGAGCGCCCCTGGGCGTCGGTGCCGGCGCCCGACACGTACACGAAGGTCGAGCCGGGGTTGAGCCGGGCCAGTGTGCGGCCCGCGGACAGGGTGACGTCGTAGGTGATCCGCCGGTAGTCCGGCTCGCTCATGCCCGCCGACGAGACCCCGAGGCAGAAGAAGCAGGCGTCGTAGCCGGCCAGCTCGGCCTCGATCGGGGCGAGATCGAGCAGGTCGCGGTGGGTGATCTCGCGCAGTTTGCCGTGGACGACCCCCGTCGGGGCACGCCCGACGGTGAGCACGGCGTCCACCCGGTCGTCGAGCAGGCATTCCCTGAGCACCCCGCGCCCGATCATTCCGGTCGCCCCGAACAGGATCACCCTCATGCCCCGATTGTCTCTCGGATCTCGTCGGGCAGGGGATAAGGCCGCTCCGCGGGCAGCAGGCCGGTCACATCCGCACGCGCCACGACCGCCGCGCGCACCTCCCGTACCCGGTCGGTGATGTCGGTGATCGCCAGCGTCCAGTCGTCGACGTAGCGCCGCACGGCCTCGCCGGACAGCCCGACCTGGATCGACCGGTACGGCAGCGCCTGGTGCCGCACCCCGCGCTCGGGATCCCACTGGATCCGCACCGGACTGCGCCGCATCCGGTCCGACCACCCGGGGCGGCGGTCGTCATGGCTCAGGCACGAGTGCGCCAGCGCCCACTCGAACCCCTCCCGCGACAGCGAAATGGCCAGCACCCGCTCCTGGCCGGGCTTGGTCGCCCACCCGCACCGGTACATCATCCACAGGAACGACGGCTTGATCCACGTCATCCGCTCGCGCTTGAACGGCGTCACGAACCGCTGCGCCGCCACGGCGGGCCCGGTGATGGCGGCGTCGTAGGCCTGGTAGACGGTGATCGACTCCTCGGTGTAGGCGGCGCGGATCTGCCGGTAGGGCATGTTCATGCGGCCCAGCCTGGCGAAGAGCCGCACCGGAGGGCAACGGATTATGGCCCCGCGAGGTCCCGGACCGCGAGCGCCAGGTGGGCGGTGGCGGGCGTCGGGACGGTCAGGCCGCGGGCCGAGATGCCGATCGCCCACTGCGTCCCGGGCACGACCGCGCTCGCGCACGCCACGTCCTTCCTGAACTGCCCGTGCTCCTCCACAACCTGCCCGGGCCGCAGCCCCGCCAGCTCCTCCTCCAGCTCCTCCACGCTCGACGGGGTCACGGAGGTGAAGCGCTGCATGCCGTGCCCGGTGAGCACGCCGCGCCGGACATGGGGCGGGAGGGACAGCAGCAGCGCCTTGCCGAGCGCGGTGGCGTGCGGCGCCGTCTCCAGACCCGCCTGCAGGTCCTCCAGCCACGGCGAGCGCGGCCCCTCCGCCACCTCCACCACCATCAGCCGCTCGTCGGCGAGCTGGGCCAGGTAGGCGGTGTGGCCGGAGGCGTCGGCCAGGTGCCGCAGCACCTCCGAGGCGCGCGGCGGCCGCTCGAACGACTCCAGCATCTCGTGGAACCGCTCGGCCACCTGCGAGCCCGGCAGGTAGTCGCCGTCGGGCAGCCGGTGCAGGTAGCCCTCGTAGCACAGGGTTCGGACGAGGTGGTACGACGTGGACAGGTTCAGGCCACATCGGCGGGCGATGACCTTGACCGACAGCGGCCGGTCGGCACGCGAGACCTCTTCCAGCACGCGGAGCGCGCGGGAGACGCTGCGGATCAGGTCGCTGGGTTCTTCCCCGGTCATCCATATAGCATGCCGCCGCGTCGGCTTCTCCGCCCTTACGCGAAGGACCGAGCTTGCAGCCGTTCGGCGGCCGTGACGGCTCCCGCTACGGCTCCATGGCCCTGGTCCGGTGCACGGCCTGGAGCAGCCCGACGGCCACCAGCCCGGCGACCGTGGCCGAGCCGCCGTAGGAGACGAACGGCAGCGGCACGCCCACGATCGGCACGAGGCCCACGGTCATGCCCACGTTCACGAACGTCTGGAACGCGATCCACGACACCAGCGCACCGGCCAGCACGGTCCCGTAAGGGGAGTCGCCGCGCCGGGCGATGGCCGGCCCGCGCCACAGCAGCGGGGCCAGGGGCGTCAGCGTACGGTCGATCACGACGGTCAGGACGGCGGCGGCGAGCACGAGCAGGACGAACGCCCGCTTCACCGACGGGACCAATCGGGCAGCAGCACGTCACGCATGGCCTGGAAACGTTCGACGCAGCGGCCCGCGCCGAGGGCCACCGAGTAGAGCGGCTTGTCCACGACCCGGATCGGCATGCCGGTGGCCGCGCCCATCCGGTCGGCCAGGCCGCGTAACAGGGCGCCGCCGCCGGTCAGCACGATCCCGTTGTCCAGCAGGTCTCCCGCGAGTTCGGCCGGGCACTGGTCGAGCGTGGCCTGCACGGCGTCGATGATGGCCTGGACCTGGTCCTCGATGGCCTCGCTGATCTGCTCGGAGGTGATGGTGGTGGTCTTCGGCAGCCCGCTGACCAGGTCGCGGCCGCGTACCGGGGCCGAGGTCTTCGGATCGAGCTGCCGTGGCCCGGTCGCGGGCGCGGCGTCGAGCTGCCTGGCCCTGGACCTGAACGGGTTCCAGCGGTGCGGGGCGGGCGACGGCTCCGGCTCCTCCACGGCGACCGCCATGGCCTGCCCGTCGGCGAGGGGGACGCCGACCCGGTGCCTGCCGGGGACGGGGTCGGCGTCGTGCACGGGAGCGGGCCTGACCATGCCCAGGTCGATCTTCAGCCGTTCGGCCGTGCGCTCGCCCAGCAGCAGCGCGTGCTCCTTCTTGGTGTGGGTGATGATCGCCTCGTCCAGCTCGTCGCCGCCCACCCGCAGCGACTTCGCGACCACGACGCCGCTCAGGGAGACGATGGCGACCTCCGTGGTGCCGCCGCCGATGTCGACCACCATGTTGCCGGTGGCCTCGCCGACCTTCAGCCCGGCGCCGATCGCCGCGGCCATCGGCTCCTCGATGATGTGCACCCGGCGCGCGCCCGCCTCGTAGGCGGCCTCCTTGAGCGGTCTGATCGTGGCGATGTGCGGGGGAGTACGGCCCATCATCCGCTTGGCCGCCCTGCCCACGGCCACGACGGTGTTCTTGTGCAGGTTGATCGCGATGACGGAGGGCTCGTTCAGGACGATGCCCTTCCTGCGGACGTAGACGAGAGTGTTGGCCGTACCGAGATCGACGGCTATGTCATGACCGAGAAGACCCAATGCGAATGCCATGTGCCGCACAGCCTTTCGACCGGGAAGGGCAGGGGGACTGCTGCCCGCACTCGCGCTGCCCTGACGGTTTTGACCACAAACGTCTTAACTCTGTATCGGCCCCCGTCCCCGCAGCTCAGCCGGTGTGCCAGGCCGGGTGGCGAGCACGGGAACCGGATCAGCGGGCGGTGCGCCAGGCCTGCTCCTCCACCAGCTCCACGCTGCGCCACCCGCCGGAGGTGCGCCGCAGGCGATGGTGGTACCAGCCGCCGCCGTGCAGGAAGCCCTCGGTGTCCGCGGTGACCATGTCCCTGGTGGGGGCGAGGGTGTCGGTGAAGGGGGCGCTCACGCGCGCCTCGCCGTCCTGGAAGTCGATGGTCGGGGCCCCGATGAGGTGCAGCCGCCCCGGCCAGTGCGGCAGCACCTCGGCGAGCCAGGCCTTGACCTCGTCCCGGGTGCCCCTGATGCCGCCGGTGGCGCGGTAGTCGATCACCGCGTCCGGGCTGAACACCTCGTCGAGCAGGTCCCACTGGCCGGAGTCGATGGCGCGGGTGTAGCGGGCCAGCAGCCCGGTGATTTCGAGTCGATCGGCGATCTCCTGGGTGTCCATGGGGTGATCGTCGCGCTTTGCGCGCTCGTTGGCCAGATCATTCAGCGGCGCAGCAGCCCGGCCAGCCGTTCGCGTGAGGCCCGTACGGTGAACGGCTCGCAGGCCGCGCAGAAGTAGCCGCGGCCGAACGTGAACTCCACGGCGCCGCCGGTGGCCAGGCTGACCAGCACGCGCTCGTTGTCCACGCTCACGGTGCGCGGGTACTGCGGCGGCGGCATGAGCGGGCGCAGCGCCCCGGCGAGCCGCCGACGGCCCGCCGGGGTGAGCACGGCCGGGGTGAAGATCTCCTGTACGGCGAGCGCCCGGCCCAGGGCCCGGTCGTAGTTGACGGCCCGCCAGGCGTCCCCCGCCATCATGTAGCGGACGGAGATCACGTCGGCGTCGTTACGCACGACGACGTACGTGGCCGTGACGAGACCGGTGGCCGCGGGGTCGGCACGCAGGCTTCGGGACGTGCGTTCGACGGCCTCGCGTACGGGCTCGGCGAGCGCCGCGTTGATCCGCGCCGCGTCGGTGCCCTGGGCCCGCGGGTAGGAGACGTCGATCGTGAGCCTCGGGCGCTGCTCCCGCCAGGCGACGGGGCCGAGCGCGACCCGCTCGCGGGCCGGGCCGCCCTTCACCGCCGGCGCCGCCGCCACGAGCACCAGCAGTGCCGCGCCGTACAGGAGGATCTTCCGCCGCAGCGGCACCATCAGCGCCACGGCCACGAGTGGCCCGGTGACGAGCCCCGTCTGCAGCCCGTTGACCGGGTCGAACAGGCTGGCCAGCCCGCCGGCGAGCACCGACAGCCCCCAGACGGCCGGCAACGGGGCCGCGCGGCGCTCTTTCGCGTTCAGCCGGGCGAAGCCGAGGTAGACCAGCCCGGCGAGGAGCAGTACGTAGAGCGCGCCGGTCAGGTTCTCCAGCGGCGGCCGGGTCACGCACAGCACCGGCACGGCCAGGAACGGCGCGTCGGCCCGCCCCACGGGCGGTCCCACGCCGAACCCCTGGAACGCCCCCGCCACCACGGCGATCACCAGCGCCGCCCCACCCGCCCGCGCCGCGGCCAGGCCGCGCTCCCGGCAGCTCGGCACGTGCGGGCGCACCTGCTCCTTCCAGGCCCGGTACCGCTCGCGCAGCTTGGCCCAGCCCTCCTCGCCCGACAACTCGACAATGCGCACGAACCTGGTCAGGCCGACCTGCGAATGCACGATGAACAGCAGCGCCCCGAACACCGGCACCACGAACCCGGTGAACGCGGCGGCCTCCCGGGCGGGCGCGACGTCCAGCGGCCGCTCGCCGGTGACCGCGTGGCCGATCACGCTGCCGAGGTTCCAGGCCAGCGCGGTGGCCAGCGCGAGCGCGCCCGTCAGCAGCAGGTAGTCAGAGGCGGGGAAGAGCCGTACGAGCTGCCCCCGGATCGTGACGTACACCAGTACCGCCGCCACCACCGCGAACACGGTCACCACCGCCCACGCCCACACCACCACGGTCCCGCCCAGCGCCGGATCGGGCGGGGCGAGCAGCGCGAGCGCCCGCAGCGGCGCGGGCGTCTCCTCGTCGAACGTCCGCCGCGTCAGCAGCGGGAACCTCGAGGTGACGGCCAGGCAGAAGTACGTCAGCGCGAGCGCCGCCCCGGCCACCAGCAGGCTCCACCGCCGATCGGGCCGCACGGGATCGGGCGCCGTGGCCGGGCGCTCCCTGGCCGGAACGACCGTCTGGATCCCGCTGGCGGCCGACGCGAGCAGCAACGGGGGCACGGCCACCTGGGCGGGGTGGGCGATCAGCGCCGCCCCGAGGTCGCGGAGGTACTCCGCCGCCCAGGCCCAGTCCAGCGGGTCGGCGAGCAGCAGCTCCCGCATGCCGTGGTCGATCGCGACGACGGCCGCGTACACGACCGGGGCGGCGGTCAGCGCGATCCACGCCAGGACGAACGCCCGCCCCTGCCGCCCCTCGACCGGTAATCGCCGCCGCAGCACACCCTCCAGCGACCCGGCCGCGACGGCGGCGAGCACCACGGCCACCTGGTCGAAGTAGTTCAGCGACAGCGGCAGCCACGCGAGCAGCTCCTGCCGCCCGAGGAAGGCATTCCACACCACCGACCACCCGGCCACCAGGCCCGGCAGCACCCAGCCACGCGGCCGGAACGCCGACGTGCCCTGCTTCGCGGGCCCGGCGGGCGCCGCCCGGGTGACGGCCAGCGCCAGCAGGGCGGAGAGCAGCGCCGTCGCCATCCCCCACGAGGCGGCGTACGTCAGGTGCTCCCGAAAGGGCACGCCCCGCAACCGCGCCCACATCAGCACGGCCAGCACCCCCGCGGGACCGCCGGCGAGCCCCCAGCAGACCAGCACCCCCAGCCGCGACCCGCCGAACCCGGCCCACCGGAACGCGAGATACGCCCCGCCGGTCAGCGCGACCGAGAAGGCCACCAGCACCGCGGCCGTGCCGCTGCCCGTCCCGGGAAAGACCAGGACGCCGCCGAAGGCCCGGCCGAGCGGGAATCCACCCACGGGCGGCAGGGCGCACCCGCCGGAGACGGCGAGCGCGCAGACCACGGCCGCGAGCAGGAAGATACGGGTCGTCTTCGCCACACCTCGTCCTCTGCCCGAGCCGGGTCGGATGCCGCCGCCCAGTGACGGGGAAGTGGCTCACCGGTGAGCGCCACCCACTCCGCGGGCACCGCCCTGCTCCTCATCCGGGGCCTCACAGCGGCCGGCCTCGCACCCCCGCCCCTGGCGGCCTACGGGTTGAGGTCGGCGGCGGAACGCTCGGCGAAGATCCGCATGGCCTTGGTGGTGATCGGGCCGGGAGCGATCGGCAGCTCGGTGTCGTCGACGAGCCTGATCGGCTGGATGTCGCGGGTCGTCGAGGTCAGGAACGCCTCCTCGGCCTCGTACAGCGCCGACAGCGGCACGTCGGTCTCCTCACCGCCGCACCATTCGAGCACCAGCGCCCTGGTCACCCCGGCCAGAGGGCCGGCCTCGAGGGTGGGGGTCAGCAGGCGGCCGTCGCGGACGATGAAGATGTTGGAGCCGGTGCCCTCGCAGAGGTCGCCCGCCAGGTTGCCGAAGATGGCCTCGCCGCCCCCGCGCTTCTTGGCGAACAGCAGGGCCTTGGCGTTGTCGCCGTACGAGGTGCTCTTGACCCCGGACAGGGCGCCGCGCTCGTTGCGGGGCCAGGGGACGACGGTGACGTTGGCGGTGGCCGGGAACGGCTTCTGCTCGTCCACGATGACGACGGAGGTGGTGCCCTGGTCGCCGCGGTCGGAGCCGAGGGGGCCGGGGCCGCTGGTGTAGGTGACGCGGATGCGGCCGAGCGCCCACGCGGGCGCGACGGCCAGGAGCTTGCCGATGCCGTCGGCGATGGCGTCGACGTCGGGCTCGGGCAGGTCCATGCGCTGGGCGGAGAGCGTGAGCCGGTCGAGGTGACGGGTGAGCGCGAACGACCGGCCGTTCACGATCTTGATGGTCTCGAAGACGCCGTCGCCGACCATGAGTCCGTGGTCGAACACCGATACGGTGGCCTGCGCGGGGTCGATCAGCTCGCCGTTGACCCAGACAGGGATGTTCATGTAGTTCCTCCTGTGGATGCCAGTGCGATGAGCCTGGCTGCTTTGAGCTCGGTCTCGAGCCATTCGCGCCTGGGATCGCTGCCCCAGGTGATGCCCGCTCCCGTGCCGAATCGGAGCTCGCCTTTGCCGTGAGACAACGGCGAGATCCAGAATGTTCTGATGCCCACGGCCAGCGCCGCCCGGCGGCGGTCGGCGTCGACCCAGCCCACAGCCCCACAGTACGGCCCCCGGGGTGCAGGTTCGAGCTCGTTGATGATGCGCAGAGCCGACGACTTGGGCGCGCCCGTGACAGATCCGGGCGGGAAAGTCGCGGCGAAGAGCTCGGGCCAGCCCGCCCCCGGCGCCAGTCTGGCGCGGACGGTGGAGACGAGATGGACGAGCCCCGGGTGCTCCTCGACGGCGCAGAGCGACGGCACCTCGACCGAGCCGACGGCCGCGACCCTGCCGAGGTCGTTGCGGACGAGGTCGACGATCATGACGTTCTCGGCGTAGTCCTTGTCGAGGAGGTCGTCCGCGGTCGCGCCGGTGCCCTTGATGGGCCTGGACTCCACCACGTCGCCGTCACGCGACAGGTAGAGCTCGGGCGATGCGGACACCACGCTCAGGCCGGGCACCCGGATGACGGCCGCGTACGGCGCGGGGTTGCCCGCGGCCAGCCGGGCGGCCAGGGCGAGCGGGTCGGCGTCGGCCGGGACGGGGGCCGTCAGGATCCGGCAGAGGTTCGCCTGGTAGACCTCGCCCCGCTCGATGTAGCCGCGGATGGCGCGCACGCCCCGCTCATAGGCGGCCTGATCGAGCGAACTGCGCCACTGGTCGGGCCGGGGCCCGTGCCAGGGGCGGGCGGGAGCGGGCAGGGGCGACTCGCGCACCCGGTCGAACCGGGCGCACGTCACCTTGCCCTCGTAGTCGACGACGACAGCCCACCAGCCCTCGCCGTCGAGCGCGGCCAGGTCGGAGGTCACGTCACGCAACCCGGTCGCGTACACGTGGCCTAAGTGGGCGAAACCGTCGTACACATTCTCCATTCTCCCAGCATTTCGACGAGCTCCAGCGCGGCCGGCAGCGGCGCCTCGGGCAGGGCCGCGTACACCTTCCGCGCGGGCGCCATCCCCCGCAGCGGCCGCAGCACCAGATCCCCCGGTACGGCCCGCGCCGCCAGCTCCGGCACCAGCGTCACCCCGAGCCCGGCGGCGACGAACCCGAACTTGCCCGTCCACTCGGCCACCCGCAGCCCGCTGCGCGGCGTGAACCCGGCCGCCGCGCACGCGGTCACCAGCAGGGTCGGCTGGCCGCGCGGGGCGGCCTCGATCCACGTCTCCTCCGCCAGGTCCCGCAGGTCCACGTCGGCCTCGGCGGCCAGCCGGTGGCCGCCGGGCAGCGCGACCAGCAGCCGGTCCTCGCGCAGCGGCACCGTACGGACGCCCTCGGCGGACAGCCCGGCCGGGTAGTCGCTGATCACGGCCACGTCGAGGGCGCCCCCGCGCAGCCGGTCCATCAGCCGCGAGGTCAGCCCCTCGATCAGCCGCAGCTCGACGTCGGGCCGCCGCTCGGCGAACCGTTTCAGCGTGCCGGGCACCAGATCCACGTTGGCCGTGGCGAACGCGCCCACCCGCAGTGTCCCGCCCCGGCCGGTGTGGATGGCGGCCAGCTCCTCGCCCGCGCGTTCGAGCCGGTCGAGCACGGCCGTGGCATGCCGGTGCAGCGCCTTCCCCGCCGGGGTCAGGCGCACCCCGCGCGGCAGGCGCTCGAAGAGCGGCCCGCCGGTGGCGCGCTCCAGCGCGGCGACGCGGCGGGAGACCGCCGACTGGGTGTAGCCGAGCAGCTCGGCGGCGGCCGTGAAGGAGCCGCTCACGGCGACCTCGTGGAACAGCCGCAGCGCTCCCGGGTCCAAGGCATTCAGATCTCGCATGGCTGATATGCAATCTAGTCGGTGGTGGAATACCTCGCACCCAGGTTGACTGTGGCGCATGATTGCTTTTCTCGGACAGGGACGCATGGGCGTCCCCATGGCCCGGCGGCTGACCCGGGCCGGGCACAAGGTGACGACGTGGCGGCGCGGGAGCGGCGTGACCGCGGCGGCGGCGGTGGACGGGGCCGAGCTGGTCATCACCATGCTCAGCGACCCGGCCGCGGTGCGGGAGGTGCTGACGGCGGCGCTGCCGGGGCTGCGGCCCGGCGCGACGGTGGTGGAGATGTCCACGATCGGCCCGGAGGCGGTGCGCGAGCTGCGCGCGCTGCTGCCGGCCGAGGTGGGCCTGGTGGACGCGCCGGTGCTGGGCAGCGTGGCCCCCGCGGCCGACGGCACGCTCACCGTGCTGGCCGGCGGTGACGTGTCGGGCTGCCGCGAGGTGCTGTCGGTGTTCGGGTCGGTGCGGGAGCTCGGGCCGCTGGGCGCGGGCGCGGCCATGAAGATCGCCGTCATGAGCGCGATCGTGCCCGCCCAGGTGCTGCTGGCGGAGACGTTCGCGTACGGCGAGGCGCACGGCGTGGACCGTGGCGCGCTGGCCGACGTGCTGTCGGGCACCCCGCTGGGCACGCTGGCGGAGCGGCTGCGCGTGCCGTCCGCCGAGACCCGCTACTCGCTGGGGCACGCGACCAAGGACCTGGAGCTGGGCGCCTGGGAGGGCGCCTCCATGGCCGGCGCCGCCCGGGCCAGGCTGCAGGAGGCGCGGGCGGCCGGGCTGGGGGAGCGCGACCTGACGGCGATCGCCGAGCACGTCGGCGGGGGGACCACCCACCGTGCGGTGCCGCTGAACCTGTCCACGATCCCCGCCACGAACGGCCGGTACTCGCACGCCGTACGCGTCGGCGACATGCTCTACGTCTCCGGCCAGGCCGCCTTCGACGAGCAGGGGAACGTCGTCGGCGAAGGATCCATGGCCGCCCAGTCCGAGCACATCTTCCAGGTGATCTCGCGCATCCTCGCCGACCAGGGGGCGGCGTTCGAGGACATCGCGTTCATCCGGACGTACGTGACGGACATGGATCAGCTCCTCGACTACGGACGGGTCCGCGCGAAGTACATCACCGGCACGCCCCCGGCCAGCACCACCGTGGAGGTGTCCAGGCTGTTCCGGCCGGGGCTGCTGCTGGAAGTGGACCTGATCGTCGCGCTTCCCCGCTAGTTCAGGGGGCCGGTGACCGACTCCGCCGCCGCCACCACGCCGCCCTCGGCGACCAGGCGTACGGCGGACTCGATCTCCGGCGCGAGGAAGCGGTCGGGCCCGGGGGCGGGCACGGTCTCGCGCAGCGCCTTGACGACGGCCGCGGTCGCGGGCGCGGGCTCCAAAGGGGCGCGCAGGTCGAGCGCGCGGGCGGCGGTGAGCACCTCGACCGCCAGCACGCGGGTGAGCCCGTCCACCGACCTGCGCAGCTTGCGCGCCGCCGACCAGCCCATGGACACGTGGTCCTCCTGCATGGCCGAGCTGGGGATCGAGTCCACGCTGGCGGGCACGGCCAGGCGCTTCATCTCGGAGACGATGGCCGCCTGGGTGTACTGGGCGATCATGTGACCCGAGTCCACGCCAGGGTCGTGGGCCAGGAACGCCGGCAGGCCGTGGTTGCGGGCCACGTCCAGGAACCGGTCGGTACGCCGCTCCGACATCGAGGCCAGGTCGGCGGCCACCACGGCCAGGAAGTCCAGGACGTACCCGATCGGCGCGCCGTGGAAGTTGCCGTTGGACTCGACGCGGCCGTCGGCCAGCACGGCGGGGTTGTCGACGGCGCTGGCCAGCTCCCACCCGGCCACGGTGGCGGCGTGCGCGATCGTGTCGCGGGCGGCCCCGGCGACCTGGGGGGCGCAGCGCAGCGAGTAGGCGTCCTGGACGCGGGTGCAGGACTCCGGGTCGCGGTGGCTGGCCATGATGCCGGACTCGCGCAGGACCTTGGTCATGTTGGCGGCGGACAGGGCCTGGCCGGGGTGCGGCCTGAGCGCCTGCAGTTCCGGCATGAACACCCGGTCGGTGCCCAGCAGCGCCTCCACGCTCATCGCGGCGCTGACATCGGCGGTCCTGACGAGCGCCGTGAGGTCGTGGATGGCCAGGATGAGCATGCCGAGCATGCCGTCCGTGCCGTTGATGAGCGCCAGGCCCTCCTTGGCGGCCAGCTCGACGGGGTCGATGTGGGCCTGCTTGAGCGCCTCGCCGGCGGGCTGGAGGTTCCCGGAGGCGTCGCGTACGACGCCCTCGCCCATCAGCGTGAGCGCGACGTGCGCCAGCGGCGCGAGGTCGCCCGAGCAGCCGAGGCTGCCGTACTCGTGCACGACCGGCGTGATGCCCGCGCTGATCAGCGCGGCCAGGGTCTTGGCCGTGGTGGGCCTGATGCCGGTGTGGCCGGTGGCGAGCGTGTGCAGGCGCAGCAGCATGAGCGCGCGTACGACCTCGGTCTCGACCTCGGGGCCGCTGCCCGCCGCGTGGGACCGCACCAGCGAGCGCTGGAGCTGGGCGCGCAGGGCCGGGTCGATGTGGCGGGTGGCCAGGGCTCCGAAGCCCGTCGAGATGCCGTACGCGGGCGTCGGGCTCTCGGCCAGCTCGTCCACCCGCTGGCGGGCGGCCGAGATGGCGGCCAGGGCGTCGTCGGTGAGCTGTACGGGGGCGCCATGGCGGGCCACCCGGATGACGTCGTCGAAGGTCAGGGGCTCGGGGCCGACGTTCACGACCTCGTTGTCGCGCATGGGGCGTTCTCTCTCGCTGCTCGCTAGGTAACCGGCGTACCCGATGTTAGCTCCTTACTTGGGAACAATGCGGACAGCCCCTCCCTGCCCTCGTCGGTGAGGACCACCGCTCTGGGCACCTTGCCGCGCCGGTACCAGTCCCGTTCGAAGAGCACCTCGGTGATCGCGGCCCCCAGGGCCCCGCCCAGATGCGCTCTGCGCTCGGTCCAGTCCAGGCACTCGGGCGCGAACCGCCTCCTCGACCTGCGCGCGCCGTCCACGTCCACGCCGATGCCGGCCAGCAGCCGCTCTCCCGCCTCGGTCAGGTCCTGCGCCGCGTAGTAGCCGCCCTCGGCGAGCCGGTCGAGCAGCCCCACCCCGGCGCGTCCCGCGAGGTGGTCGTAGCAGGTGCGGGCCTCCTCCAGCATCCTGGCCTGCCTGGACTGGCGCAGGGACCGTACGGGCGGGCGGGCGCTGACCCTGGCCAGCACCTCCAGCACCTCGGCCACGTCGTGCCCGGCCAGGCGGTAGTAGCGGTGGCGGCCCTGGCGTACGACGTCGACCAGCCGCCCGTCGAGCAGCCTGGACAGGTGGGCGCTCGCCGTGGCGGCGCTGACCCCGGCCACCCTGGCCAGCTCTCCCGCCGCCAGGGCCCGCCCGTCGAGGAGGGCGGTCAGCATGGCCGCCCTGGTCGGGTCCGCGATGAGCGCGGCGACGGGGGCTATGTCGGCGTCGCGAGCGATGTACTCCATGCGTACGACGCTAGTACGGCGACATTTCGACGCGCGTCGAAGGGTCACGCCGCGCTTGCCGAGCGCCCTGCGACGTGCGCCGAGGGGTCGGCCGCGCTCGCCGCCTCGCGACGTGCGCCGAAAGGTCAGCCGCGTTTGCCGAGCGCCTTGCGGATCAGCTCCCGTGCCCGCTCCATCAGCGCGATCGGCGTGCCCACCAGGACGTTCTTGGTGGCGCTCTCCGTGCCGGGGTGCGGGCGCAGCGGGGCGAGGCTCTCGGCTGCCCGCACCGCCGCGGCCATGGCCCGCCGCTCGACCGCGGAGGTCTTCGCGCGCAACTTGACGAACTCGTACCGTTCCTCGCTGCGGGCGTGCGCCGCCACGGCCAGGCGCAGCTCGCCGAGCCGCTCCCAGAACCGCGGATGGTCCACTCCGCCCTTGTGGAGGTCGAGGAGGAGCTGTTTGGCCCGGTTCTCCTCGGTCAGGCGGTCGCCCACGACGCCCTGCCCGTTGTCGAGCTTCCTGCGCGCGTACGGATGGACGATCTCCTCCTCGGCGGTCTCGTGCACGGACAACATCCGCGTGAGACGATCGAAGGCCTCCTCCACCTTGTCCGGCGGCGCCTGCTCCACCTCGTCGAACAGGTCCCTGATCTGGCTGTGCTGGATCACCAGCAAATCGATGACATCTTGTTCACCCACGCCCGCGCCCTACCCGAGCCTCCGGCGAGCACGCGCTTCCTTACCGAACACGGGCCGTCAGAGGACCGAAAGCGGAGGTTGCCGCATTTCGCCCCGGGTAAGCGCAGCGACATGGCCTTCGACCCACTGCAGGAGCGGGGTATCCCGCTGGACGACCAGCTGCGCCACTGGAACGAGCTGAACGTCACGCCGATCGACCCCGACCACACCGACCCCTACACGCGCTGCCGCATCATCACCATGAACGCGATCGAGACGGAGGCGATCCTCTTCAGCCACCAGCTCGCCCGCCACTGTCCCGACACCGAGATCAGGCAGCAACTGGCGCGGGTGCGCTACATCGAGGCGCAGCAGCAGAAAGCGGTCAACTGGCTGCTGTCGGGGCTGTCGTCGGTGCTGGAGACCACGATCGCCTACGAGCAGGCGGCGGTGGACCTGACGGCGTGGGCGGCGCGGCTGGAGCCGGACGACTATCTGAAGCAGGCCTACCAGTTCGGCCTGCTGGAGCACCTCGACCACCTCTACCGGTACGCGAACCTGTACGAGATGATCGAGCACCGCGCGGCCGAGAAGATCGTGGGCCGGGTGACCGAGGTGATGCCGGGACGGCCGACGTACCTGCAGCATCGGGATCCGGTGGACAACGTGCGCGAGCCGTACGACCGGGGGAAGACGGAGCCGCTGTCGCGGCTGCACGCGCTCACCGTCATGGCGGTCGAGCAGCAGATCATGAACTTCTCCATGAACGCCGGCCCCATGTGCCTGGAGCCCGCGGCCCGCCGGCTCTACCAGGAGATCGGGCTGGTCGAGGAGGGGCACCTCACCCACTACGAGTCGCTGGCCGACGGGGGCGAGAGCTGGTGGGAGCGGCTGCTCAACCACGAGTACAACGAGTGCTACCTGTACTACTCGTGCATGGAGACCGAGTCGGATCCCCGGGTGAAGGGCATCTGGGAGCTGCACCTCAACATGGAGCTGGAGCACCTGCGGCTGGCGGCCGAGCTGTTCAGGCGGTTCGACGGGCGCGATCCCGACCAGGTGCTGGCCCAGGCGTGCCCGCCGCCGATGACGTTCGAGCCGAACAAGGCCTACCTCCGCGACCTGCTCGCCACCCAGGCCGACCGCACGACGCTGGGCACCGGGTACGTGCTGGAGGAGCACGAGCGGTTCCGGAGGATGCGGCAGGCGCTGGCGGACGGGGAACGGCCGCCTTCCGAACGCGTCATCGAGGGTAACCGCGCCGTCTCCGGCCGGGACTACCGCCTGGAGACGGAGGCACCGTACTCGACGGGCGTGTCCGGCGGCCCGCCACGCCACTAGAACCCGGCCTACGGCGCTCACCTGCCTCAGGGTGCCCAACGGTGCTCACTGGGCTCCACCTGGCTCGTCGGGCTGGGCGCGCTGGGTCTTACGGCGCTCCACGGCGCTTACGTCGCCTGAGTCTGGCCGATAGCGTTCGCATCGCCCAAGCCCTGGCGGGGGCGCTCGATGAGCCCGTCACCAGAGCCCGTCACCGGAGCCCGTCGCTAGAGTCGGGTCTCATGACAGCAGTCGCCCTCGTCACCGGCGCGTCGCGCGGCCTCGGTGCTGTGATCGCGCGCCGGCTGGCCGCCGACGGCCTGGCCGTCGCCGTCAACTACAGCCGGGACGCCGCCGGTGCCACGAAGGTGGTGGACGAGATCCGCGCCGCGGGCGGCGTCGCGGAGACGTTCGCCGCCGACGTCACGCACGAGCCCGACGTGTCGTCCCTGGTCGCCGACGTCACCGAGCGCCTGGGCCCGATCCGCGTCCTGGTGGTCAACGCGACCGGCCCGCAGCCGTCCATCGCGCTGGAGGACCTCACCTGGCAGGCGCAGCTCGACCAGCTCGAGTTCTTCGTCAAGAGCCCGACACTGCTGGTGCAGGCGGTGCTGCCGGGCATGAAGGAACACGGCGGCGGACGTGTCATCCAGATCGGTTCGGACATCGTGGACCGCAAACTGCCCAGCATGTCCGCCTATATCGCGGCAAAGAGCGCCCAGCACGCCATGACCGAGGTCTGGGCCCGCGAGCTGGGCCCGTACGGCATCACGGTCAACGTCGTCGCCCCCGGCTGGATCCCGGTGGAGCGGCACGCGGGCCTCGACGAGAGCGGTTACCTCGCGGAGGTGCCCCTGGGCCGCATGGGCACGCCTGATGACGTCGCGGCGGCCGTCTCGTTCCTCACCTCGGAAGGCGGTGCGTTCGTCACGGGCCAGCGCATCACCGTTAACGGAGGCCACACGTGACCTGCGTGAGCGTAATCCAGTTTGGGTACTCGGCCAGGATTCGCTAGAGTTCTCTCGTCACCCCGGTTAAACGGGGCGGATGCGGAAGTGGCTCAGTGGTAGAGCATCACCTTGCCAAGGTGAGGGTCGCGGGTTCGAATCCCGTCTTCCGCTCGGAGCTTCCGGCTCGGTGGCGTGGCCGAGAGGCGAGGCAGCGGCCTGCAAAGCCGTCCACACGGGTTCAAATCCCGTCGCCACCTCACAAGGACGATTAGCTCAGCGGGAGAGCGCTTCCCTGACACGGAAGAGGTCACTGGTTCAATCCCAGTATCGTCCACCATGCTCAAGGCCCCAGCCCACGGCACTCGCCGGGGCTGGGGCTTCTTGCTGTTCCGACTTGCTCAGACGACTCCCGCGAGCCCCTAACCGCCCTCACCCAGTGCCGACCGACCGCCCTGCCACCCTCGCCCGGCGGGCGACCGCCCAGCTCACCACCCTCATGCGGGAGCGACCGGGCAGCCCGCCACCTCCACCTGACGGCGACCGAGCAGCCCGCCACCCCCACCCGGCCCGGCACCGGCCGAACGCCCGTCGCGCTCACCCGATGAGTTGCCCCGGGCCGGGTGAGCCGCGCCCCAGCCTGGATAGGCCGGGCCGCGACCCCGGAGTGGCGGCCGGCCCGCCAGTCCTCAGCCTCAGTACGACTTCTGAGTCTGGACGTTGAAATCGTCCATCTTGACCTTCTTGGCCGGATCAGTGAGGGGATCGTTGATCTCCAGGACGTCCAGCCCCTCCATGATGTCGCTGGAGTAGATGTACCCGTTGTAGTAATACGCCGACCAGGACCCGGCGATGCCACCGCCCGGGAACGGGCCGCGCTCGAAGAACCCGATCTCCTTGGGGTTGGCCGAGTCGGTGAAGTCCCAGACCGACACCCCACCCTGGTACCACGACTGCACCATGACGTCCTTGCCCGGCACCGGGATCAGGGAGCCGTTGTGGGCCACGCAGTTCTCGTTCTCCTGCTGATCCCGGGGGATCTTGAAGAACCCGCGCCGCTCCAGCTTGCCGTTCACGATGTCGTACACGGCGTCCGCGCCCTTCGTGCGCGGCGTGTTGCTGTCGCACGTGGCCTGGCCGCCGCCGCCCAGCTCGTCGCTGAACACGACCTTCGTGGCATCGTTGTTGAACGTCGCCGAGTGCCAGATCTGGAAGTTCTCCGTGTCGGTGATCTGCTGGAGGACCTTCGGATTGACCGGGTCGGAGATGTCGAGGAGCACGCCGTCGCCGAAGCAGGCGGCCGCGGCCAGCTTCTTCTCGGGGTACGCGGTGATGTCGTGGCAGCCGGAGGCGAGCTCGGAGTGCTGCCTTTCAGGGAAAATATCCGGCTTCGCCACGATTTTTGCGGACTGAGGCGACTTTGTGGGGATCTCTACGATCTGGATGAGTTCGTGGGGCGGGGGGCAGGTCTTCGACTCGGGCTCGGGGCCGGGCGAGGAGACGTACACGTAGAGCGTTTCCCCGGCCGGGACCATCGTGTGCGTGTGCGAGCCGCAGTCGGTCCTGACCGCGCTGAGGTACTTGGGGCTCTTCTTGTCGCTGATGTCGAAGATCCGCAACCCCTCCCAGTCGCGGCTGTCCTCACCGGAGTCGCACCCCTCACCGCTGCGCGGCTCGTCGATCGACAGGATGAGCAGGTCGCCGTACACCGAGACGTCGTTCTGCTGGGCCGGGCAGGACACCGTGCTCACCAGCTGAGGTTTGGTCGGGTTGCTGATGTCGTAGATCGCGAACCCGCCGAAGTTTCCCACGAACGCGTAATCGCCCTGGAACGCCAGGTCGGTGTTGATGTCGTCCCGTCCGTTCAGCGGGGCGGGCCGGCGCATCTGGGCGACGAGTTTGACGTTGTCACTCGTCATCACGTCACCGGTGGGGGACGGCTTGCCGGCTGGAGCGCTGGTCTCCTGCGTGGAGGTGTCGGGCGTTGAGGGCCCGGACGCCGTCTGCCCCGCCGCGCAGGCGGAGGTTAACAGCAGTACCGTACACAACAACGCTCCGCGCAACTTGGCAGAGATCAACGCGCATTCCCCTTTGTCTCGTAGTTCACTATGGAAGCTATGCCAGTGGGTACGCGCACGCGTGCGGTCTTCATCACAGTTGTGACCACAATCGCCCTTGCCGCCTGCTCTCAGGAGCCCGCCGGTCCTTCCCCCGTGGGCACGGGGGCGCCGGTGATCGTGCCGGGGAGTCCGGGGGCCCCAGGCCGTACCGCGACGCCGGGGGAGCGGGTCGGGCAGACGCCCAGACCGACGGTGGCCTCGGACGTGCGCTTCGCCGAGGCCATGATCCCCCACCACCGCCAGGCCCTGGAGATGACCTCACTGGTGAACGACCGTACGACCACGGACACCATCCGCGCGTTCGCCCGCCAGATCACCGCCGCCCAGACCCCGGAGATCAAGGCCATGACGGGCTGGCTGGCCGAGCTCGGCCGCTCCGCCCCGGACGGTCACACGCACACCCAGGCTTCGGGGTACGGCATGGCGACGCAGGAGGAGTTGAACGCGCTGCGCGCCACCAAGGGGGCGGCCTTCGACCGCATGTTCCTGCAGCTGATGACCAGGCACCACGAGGGAGCGGTCAAGATGGCGGGGGAGGAGCTGGCCGCCGGCCGGGACCAGCGCATGCGGCTGATGGCGAAGGACGTGTACTCGGGTCAGAGCATCGAGATCGCCCGCATGCGCAAAGTCCTGGAAACGCTGCCTGGCTAGGGCGTCAGGAGGGCCAGAGCATGTTGGTCAGCTCGGCGTCGAGGTCCATGTAGTCCGTCTCACGGCCCGCGGGGACCTTCTCGTACGTACGGTGGAGGAACTCGGTGAGCGGGGCCAGCGGCACCTCGAAGAGCGCCTGCCCGAACGGGGATGTGAGACTGATGTGCAGCGTGCGCTCGCCATCGGCACGCGCGGGCCACACCTGCACGTCGCCGTCGCCGACACGCCTCACGATGCCCACAGTGAGCAGTTCGCGAGCAAAGATCCACTCGACCGGCTCGTCATTCCCCACGTGGAAGGCCATGCGTATGGCGTATGGATCGTCGGCTGTGTAACTCAGTCCGGCGAGCAGGGGGACGGTAGTACGGTCGGGGACCACAAGCCGAAGGCCAAGCTCGGCGGAGACGGTGGTGCTGTTCATCGTCAGCCAAACCTTTTCGTCGTAGGTCCCCTCTTCGGGGCTTTCACTGCTCTGACGGACTTCGTCCTGAGCTATGACGCGGAACGAAGAAACCTGTAGGAAAGATTCCGCTCCAGGGGCCTTCTGTAACGCACATCACAGCTGGACATTTAGGCATCTACCAGGCTAAACGGGATCAAATCGGGTCGTATTTACGAGGGTTTTGCGTGTTGTGGAGCCTGTCCCGCCGCGCCGACCATGAACGTTTCTCACCAAAAGATCGCGATCGGTGCCTTACGGAACAGGACGATGGTATGCCACCGACCCACCCCGCCGGTGGGCAACCGCCGCGTTTCACCTGAATCCCTCCCACGGCCCCGTCGTCGTCACCCCGGAACCTCCCCCGATCCTCCCCGGAGCAACCCCAGAGCAACCGCGGAGCCACCTGCGAACCACCTCGCATCCACCCCGCATCCACCCCGGCCCCACCGCCCGGTCGCTTCGCTTCGCCAGCAGGTGCCAGAGTGCGGTATGGTTTTCCCCGTCGGCACCGCAAGGAGCCAACAGGGCGGGCGATTAGCTCAGCGGGAGAGCGCTTCGTTCACACCGAAGAGGTCACTGGTTCGATCCCAGTATCGCCCACCACGAAGATGCAGGTGAGACGGGGTTTCGGAGAGATCCGGAGCCCCGTTTTTCGTGTCTGCAAGTCGATGGGAGCCAATCGGGGAGCCATCTCACTCGGACTCTCTACCCGTGTCGGCTGTCGCCGAAGATGATGTTCATCGTGTGGGCCCCCTTGGTGATCACCGGCCTGAGCTGGTGCCGGTAGACCGCTTCCGTGACGCTGGTGCCCGCGTGCCCGCGTGCCCGACGAGATCGGCGATGGTCTCGATGGGTACGCCCTGGTCACTCATGATCGAGACAAACGAGTGACGCAGCTCGCGGGGCGTCCAGGCGGACCCGATCCCCGCATTCTTGGTGATCTTGCGGAATGCCCGTCGCACGTTTGATGCGTCCAGTTGGGTGCCGACACTCGTGCAGAACACCAGGTTGTGGTCTCGCCATGCCTCGCCGGCCTTGAGTTTGTGGGCGGCTTGGCGGACGTGGTGTTGCCGGAGGGCTTGCGCCGCCAGCTTGGGCAGTTCCAGCGTGCGCCTCGATTTACGGGTCTTGGTGTCACCTCCATCTCGATCGGCGCGCCATACGTAGATGGCGAACTTCCTGTAGTTGAACCCCACTTCGGTCACCGGTCGCCAGGACTTGCTTTCCGGTATCCAGGCGACGACGTGATCCCAGCGCAGCGCGCGGGCTTCCTCGGTGCGGACGCCAGTGGTGAGGCTGATCACCACGTACGCGTGGAGTTCGGACGACTCGGCGGCCCTGAGCACTGCCTCTGCCTGTTGCCGATTGAGTGCTTTACTCGGCCGGCCGTCCGTGCCCTTGGGCGTGGTGACCAGTTCGGCAACGTTCCTGAGCACCATGTCGCGTGCCTGAGCTTGCCGGATGGCTCTCTTGAGCACGCTGTGGATCTCTCGGAGGGTGGTGGTGGCCAGCTTGCCGGCGAGCTGATCAAGCCACTCATCCACGTGATCGGCACGTAGCTGCTGGAGTTTGATCTTTCCCAGCCGTGGGATGACGTGTGTCTCGGCGAGGATGCGTAGCTTGGTGACGGTGTTCTCGGACCGGCCCTTGAGGCCCTTGCTGAGCCAGTCGTTGACGGCATCGCGCACGGTGTAGGTCTCCGATGCGGTGATGCCCGCCTCAAGGTCTTTGACGGCCTTGATCAGCTTGTCCTTGACCGCGGTCTTGGTCCTGCCTTTGCGCTTGAGGCGCTGGCGCTTGCCGTCGGGGCCGAACCCGAGGGAGATGGCTCCGGTGTAACCCTCTCCCTCGGGATAGATGGTCGCTTCGTACTTGCCGATCAGGATTTTGGCCAAGGGATCACCCTTTCTCGTGACGGTTGAGGTACTCCTCGATCGCCTTCCTGATCACCCACGACACATCTCGTTCCTGCGACTCGGCGTACTTGCGGAGACGGTCTTTCAGTTCTGTGTCCACGCGTACGGGAGGCAGGGTCGTTCGGTCGCTCGTCATAGACGGCTTCCTTTCGTGTCATGCAGTTATCAAGAGGCGCCGGCCGGACGGCGGGCTTTGTCTCGCGTCCGGCCTATACGAACGGTGTAGCACGGCGTTCTACGCCTCGTCTATCGGTTCCAGCGAGGAAATGAAGTCGGCAAGGTGCTGGTCGGTGATCCGGCGAAGCTTGCCGATCTTGATGCTCTTGAGCTGCTGTGTGCGGAGTAGGTAGTAGACCTTGTCGCGTCCGATGCTCAGCATCTCTGCGACCTGTTCGACGGTGTATGCCTGCATGCGCATCCCCCCTCTCGGTTTGTCGTGGACGGCTCTCTTCCTTCGCGGGGTTCGCGTGTTTCTGGTTACGGGCTGTGATGGTCCGTCCGTTCGTCCGTCCGTGCCTGTCGCGCCCTATACACGCGCAGACGCGCGGACGGACGCGGACAACGGATGCGGACGATTACGGATCGTGTATCTCGGGGAGGGCGCGCCAGCGTCCCCGCGCGACCTGTTCGACCTGGCGCGCATGGCCTAGTTCTTGGAGGCGTTGGTAGACCCAGGTGCGGCGCATGCCGGTTGCACGTATGAGATCACCGACGCTTGTCCCGTCGTCGGGGGCCTGCCTCAGCGCGGTTGTCAGAGCCTCCTCGGCTTCCCGTACGGCGTTGTCGCGGGCGTGCCGGGGCGACGGTCGGATGGCGGGTTGTGGCGGCGGGGCGGGCGTCTCAGTTGCGCGTTGCAGAGCTTGAGCCGATACCTCGTCGAGGGGCGGGCGGTGTTCGGCGTGCCGTTCGGCGGTGGCCTGTACGCCCTCGTCGTCGAGGAGGTAGGTGCGGGCGCGGCGGGGGATGTCGTGTTCTGGGGAGCTGATCAGGAACTTGCCGGGGGCGTCGAGCTTGTGGGGGTGCCAGCCGGCCTTGACCATGCCCTGGCCCAGGATGAGATCACCGTCGCGGGGTTCCCGGACGCGAAAGCACAGCCGAACATCCATCTGGGAGCGGACCGCGCTCTTGCCCATCGCGTCCTTGGAGGGGCGTTGGGTGGCGGCGATCAGGTTGACGGCTGGGGCGCGGCCACGTCGGGCGATCGAGTCGGCGTAGTCGATGGCTCGTGGTGCCTCGCTGGCCAGCTCGGCGTACTCGTCGATAACGATGATCAGCGCGGGCCTGTCGGCGGACGGCTCCCAGACGCGTTCGCCACGCTTGGTGAGGTCGTCGGCCCGTCCGTCGAGGATGACCACGGCATCGGCCAGCAGGTTCTCTGCCTCTTGCGGGGTGGTGGCCAGGCGATCGATGCACGATGCCCAGGGCATCAGCTCCATGCCGCGCTTGAGGTCGACCGCCCACAAGATGACGTCTTCGCAGGCGGTCAGGTCCCCGAGCAGCACGTTCACGCCGCCTGACTTGCCTGCCCCCGACATGCCCGCGAACAGCCCATGCCGCCGCAGCAGGGGGACGCGGACGGGTGTGCCGTCCTCGAACAGCCCAAGCTTGGCGGGCTGGGTGATCGAGGTGATGGATGGGCCTGGCCAGGCGATGGCGTCGGCGTGCGGGTCGGTTTCGATGACCCGAACATCGGCACGGTTGGCCTGCTTGGTGGCCACCGGTTGGACGCGGATACCACCGCGTGTGGTGCCGAGCGCCGATTCCAGGCGGGGGACGGCGTTGACCGCGTCTTCTACGGTCTGGCCGAGCCCCAGTCCGAGACGGAAGCGGTAGCCCCACAGGTCCACCATCGCGGATTGAACACGGGATCCAGCCAGACCGGCCGCTTTGGCGATGTCGGGCCAGGCGGCCAGGGTGCGCTCGACGCGGACCCGGGCACGTCGCCGGCGGTGCGCCCACCACGGAACGGCCAGCAGCACTCCGCCGATCAGCAGGATCGCCGGTAGCGGCGGTGTGAAGGGGCCATTGCGGGCGGCGGCGGTCAGCCACCCGCCCGCGAACGCCGTGGCAGTCGCCGCATAGCTGCGTTCGATCGGGCGAGTGAGGTTCAACCATCGTCCCCACACGAGCAGCGCCAGTGCCACGGTGGCGGTCAGCAGGGGGACGGTGGGCCACCAGGTCGGGTACCAGATGTGCAGGGTCGCCCCTGCCGCCACGGTGACCAACGCGGCGGTGAGGGGGGCGAGTTCGGATCGGTAGCGCCAGACGGCGCGGGCGATGCCGGCGATGACCAGGGGCGCGAATTCGAGGTCGTCGGTGATAAGGCCGATGGGTTCGACGCCGTAGCGGCGCATGCGGCGGGCGTTGCGCCGCATCTGGTAGCGCGAGGCGCGATGACGGTTCATCGGCCACCACCTGTCGCGCGTCGGGTGTCGGAGTGGCGCTGGAAGTGCAGTTCGTCGCGCACGTAGAACAGGGGGTCGTACTCGCCCTCGTCGTGGGCTGCGAGGGTGGCCCGGATGGCGGCGATCAGGTTGGCGCGCTGGTAGCGGGCGGTGGACAGCTCGGCGCGGAGACGGTCGATGTCGGTGATCAGGGCGGGAGCGTCGGCCAGGGCGTCGAAGATGTGGCGCCACAGGTGGTCGAGAGCGGGGGCGGACTTGGCGAATGCCGTTAGCAGTTCGGCGGCGGTGGTGTTGCGGGTGGCAGCTCCTTGGAGATCAGCGTGTGGGTAGGGGTGGCGTTGGGTCATTAAGCATCACCTTCTTCGGTTGGCGGGCAGTTCAGTGGCCGGTGATCCAGCTCAGGGCAGCCTGGATAACGGCGCGGATGTCGGGTGCGAGCGTGGTGGCGGCCAGCAGGAAGCCGAACAGCAGGCAGATCAGCGCGTGCCACCAGCGCAGGCCCAGATAGCGCCAGGCGATGAACACCACCGCACCGACCACAAGCACCAGCGGGACAGTCACCGTCATGAGGGCTTCACCTCCTCTCACGGGATCTCGCGGGGGACTGGGGATGGGGCTAGATGCCGTCGTGCCGGGACTTGCGGCGGCACCAGCGCCCAGCGAGCGCGGCACTTGCGGCACCGCAGGGTTCCGGGCGTGGCGGCTCCGCACAGGCATCGGCCAGGCTGGAATGGGAGGGCTCGCATCAGGGGTTCACCTCCTCCCGGGACAGGCGGCTGGCGGGCAGTGGTGGGCGTGGGTGCCCAGGAGGCGGCGGCTCAGGATTCCGGTGGGGGCGTGGCGGCGGTCCTCGGCGCGGATCACGGTGACCAGCACCGCGAACAGCGTCAGCGTGCCGAGCGACAGGGCCAGGCCCAGGAACACGACGAACAGTCCGAGGTCCATCGCTCACGCCCCCTCGGTCTCGTCGAGGGTGATCGCGTCGCGGTAGGAGTCCAAGGCCTGGATGCGGGCCATGGCCGCGTGCGTGACGTGGAGGGCTTCGTAACAGACCGCGCCGAACGTCGCGCAGGCGACGTGATGTCCTCGCTGGATTGTGGGCGTGACGCCCAACAGCGCGGCCACCCGCCCGACTTCGGCGATCGCCTCCGCCTCCGTGGTCGCGTCGGTGTCGTAGAGCGTGTGGACCGACACCCGCACTGTCCGGTACCTGGGAACGGGCACCTGCGAGTGACTGTCCAGGAAAGCGGCGAGCGTGCGCAATCCCGCGATCAGGTCGCGGCGCTGGTGGCGCTGAGCTGGGCTCATCTAGATCACTTCCCTTCCGTTTCCGGTGACCTACGAGGCGAAAGTAGGTTTCGGGGAAGGGGTGAACCCATCGCGCGATGTGATCGTGTAGTGAGATCAAAAACATCCGGCGATGAGATGGATCAGATCCTGCGGTGAGATAAACCCCAGCTCACGACGCCAGACGCAAAGGGACCCCCGACAGAGCCCTTGGGAACTGGCACTCTTTCGAGCGCAGAGGGCTCTGCCGGGGGCGTTGACGCGACGATGCGGGACGCGGTGGCACAGGTGTGAGCGAGCCCGGTCAACCGCACCGTCGCGCGTCAGGGCGGCGGCAGCGCAGGATTCTCAGCAAGCGCCGACCGTGCGTCTTCCGCTTCGGTCCAGGCCCGGACTCGCGTACGGATACGAGAGTCCAAGTACAGGTGATACAGCGAGGTGGCGTTGTAACCCTGACGGCAGTCATCGATATTCAGATCGAAAAGGTCGAGGAACGCGGCCTTCGAAAGCGGGCTGCACCATGCGTGACTCTTCCCCAGCTGGGACGCTTGATCGGCCACCGGATGGGCTCGGCTCCACTTGCTCTGTGCCATCTCGATCACGACCTGTCCAGCGCAGCGCGAAGATCCCTGTACCGGGCGGCGATACGTCGCGCAGCCCTCTTCGGGTCGGTCGTGGAATGCCAGGCGTAGATGGCGCGGGCGCGGCGGTCATTCCAGCCGGCCAGCCACCAGAAGAGATCACCGTTGGTCCAGACGAGCAGGCCACGCCATACCGACACCACAGCCAGCCCGTAGCCGTCGTGCACATCGGTTGTGATCCCGTGCACGGCCAGCTCCCGTTGTAGCTGATCGGCAACGGCGACGATGGGGTTGAGGCGATACGCCTCGTGCTCCCCGGTCATGCTCTGGCCCTCCCGCAACTCCGCTTTCCGAGCAAAGAACAGGCGGAAGCCAGACAAATGCGGGTCTTCGGCTCTGCCTCAGATCAGCCCTGACCTGCGCCACGAACTGATGTGAGGTTTCCAAGTAGACCGGTTCTGCAGAATCTCACCGTGATATCTCACGGTGTGATGGACTTGAAGAGCTTCACTTCTCTCGAAAGGCTGCGCTACCAGGGGAACGGAACGCCGCCATGACTATGGATCAAGAGCGGGCACGACAAGTTCTTGAGACTGTTTTTGCACGTCAAGACGTGGAAGACGCGTGCAAACGCCGTGATCTGGGCGGGTTAATCCGCATCCTCACCAAGTACGGCATCACCCAAGGCCAGATCGCCCATCTCACCGGGAGGCCCCAGGGCCGCATCAGCGAGTACAAGAGCGGCAAGCGCATCCCGACCGCAAAGCATACATTTGAGGCGTTCGCTGATGGTTTGGGCATGCCTGCCCACTTGCGTCGCCATTTGGGACTGTCGTCCTCTGGCGGCAGGGCCGGTGCACAGGTCGTCAGTGACGGGGTCCAGATCCCCACAGACACTTTCGACTTGCAGCTCTTCGCTGAAGCGATCGGGAAAAGGGGTGAGCCGTTGAAACGCCGCGAATTGCTAGCCATGGTCGCACAACTCGGTGCCCAGTCAGCTCTAGCTCAAAGTGAGGCATGGGAGAAGGTCGCATTCGCCCTGTCCAGGCCGAGCGCACTTGACGAAGCGGTAGTGCGGGAACTGGAGGCCAGATCCGCCGGCTTCCACCGTCTCGAAGAAATGCTCCCCGCACATACGATCTTCAAAGGGCTTGCGGCCCACCTGAATGAGGTCGGCACCATCCTGAACGGCACCGCGACCGATCCCAAAGACGAGCTTCGCCAACGCTTGATCGTCGTGGCGGGAGAAAGCAGCGTACTGGCCGGCTGGATCGCGACAGATCTAGGAAACGTATCCGCTGCCCGGAACTTCTACGACACAGCAGAGAAAGCCTCCAAGGAGGCAAACGACCCAGCTATCATCGCCTGCGCGTTCAGATACAGGAGCTACATACCAAGCGGCAAAGGAAACCACGGGCGGGCGCGCGCACTCCTGGCAACCGCGCTACAGCATCTGCCCAGGGAGACATCACCTGGAACCACATCGTGGCTGGCCGCAAGGCATGCGGAAGAGAGCGCCGCACTAGGGGAAAAGGAAGCAGCCCTTCGATCGTGGGCTGACGCCAACGAGGCGTTCAATATCGCGGATCCAGAAGAGGACCGCGTATGGACAAGATTCCTAGACCGGGATCGCCTTGACTCCTTCCAGATCTCCACCTATGCCCAAATCGGCCGACTGGATGAAGCCGAGCGGGTAGCGCGTGCTGTCATAGCGCGCTTGCCAGAGGTGGAACGAAAGCGCGCAGGCATCATTCTTGGCGACATTGCCACAGCTCATCTCGTGCACGGCTCGGTGATGGAAGCTGTCAAAGCAGCCAGAGAGGGTCTTGCGATCATTCGTGAAACGGAGTCCGGTATCTGGCTGCCGCGATTCATCGTCCTAGCGGAGTCGCTCAGGCGCTGGCAGACTCAACCGCCAGTCCGCGCGTTCCTAGAAGAATTGGCCATCACGAAGCGTCAATTCTCCGCGTCTCCTCACTAATCCAGTCCAGATAATCATCGCTTCCTGCAATAATTTCGGTTGTAATGATTTCCGGCGTCTCGTAACTGTGGTTGGCCTTGATGTGGCTCTCAAGCGCGGCAAGCAGAGTATGCGTAGTCGTGATAACCAACTGCCATTCCTGCTCGTCACGCAAAGAGCCTTTCCACCAATACAAGGACCGAATCGGCCCGACGATCTGCACACCAGCGGCCAGACGTTGCGAGGTGATGCTACGCGCCAGAGCAGCACCCTCGTCGGCATTCGGCACAGTGGTTAGGACCTGTATGTAACCTTTCACAACCCAGTTCCCCTTGAGTCGAAGGTGTGATCACGTAGGGCCCTACTGTAGAGCCGATCGCGTTCGCATCCACCCGGGGGACTCGGTCGTCGCCAACGCCTCCGGAACGAATGTTGGGTAGCTACCATCATTACGGTTCCGCTGACAATCCTGACTGCCGTACTCACAATCTCTCGTCCCGGAAATAATCAACGGAGACCTGCACATAGTTAGCTCGGTCGGCCGTTCTGGGACTATCCAGAAGGAACTCCATTCGGGACTGGAGACCTCGGCGCCCCCGCAGCGTCATACAATGGCCCGCCCCAATCCTGTGGGGGACATTACGGGCAGTCCATGAAGCCACTCACGAAACCCAGCCAAATGAAAATAGAGGTTGAGCACAAGACGTCGGCCCCCATGCTAAAAAATCGCTATCAATACATCCTCACACCTGCCAAATATCTCTTATCTTTCCGTCGCGATCGGGAGTTACGCCGACGATCTGGCGTCCTTCATCGCAATCTTCCGGATCGAAGAAAAATGTCATCTTACCTTTTTGGTCCGCCAGCATCTCTTGTAGAGAATTGAAAGACGTGAACGGACGGACCGCAAGTTTGAAATCTACGCCTGTGGCCCCCCTTGACCAAATGAGTGGCTGTTCATCCAATGGCACAGACAAGTATTCACATATGTCGATAAGCGCATTGGGTCCCGGATTAATGGAAAATTCCTCTACGTCCACCAAAGCGGTTATCAGCGAATTTGGCGAAAGATGGCGCTCTACAACTTGGGGAGAACTGCTTGGTACTTGATAGAAGGTTCGCCCGTATAGGCCATACGCCCACCGCTCAATAATAGTTATGTGATCAACACGTCGATCTCGCCCCAGCTTCTTTACATCGTGCCAAAATTCGACGTTAACCGGCTGGAGTGTCTCGGGCGAATCCGCGCTGATCTCGAACATGTCCGCAAAGTCAGAGTGTCGAACGTGTAGACCGAATTCTTCTATTTGCGATACTACGGCAGTATCTGAGTCCCTTACCGCAAAATGCATGTGCATATCTTGCCCGAAAGCAATTCTAAGCCTGTCCTTGTATGCCAGCTCTGAGAATACTCGATACTCACGCAGCATCGTCCTGCATAGAATCTCCACTTCCGGCAAGGTGAGATTCTGACCAGCATGGAACTTCGAGATCCACCAGGGAAGCGGGGCCCATGCCGATGGGTAGCAAACTTCCAGTTCTCTTGCCCGCACCGTAGTCGCAAGGAGTCGAACCACGCTTATAAACGTATTCTCAATGTTGAGATATTGAGAGAGCGTAAATCTTTCGTCGCCAAAGCTTCGACCCGTGTCAGATATGGCGCTCCACGCCTCGCCGCTGGAAGCCTGATTGCTGGAATCTCGCAGAGCGATAGCGTTCGGATGTTTAGATACAGTGAAGGCATGCATATCATTCATGGGTCCATACTAACCCATATCCGCCGTTTGGCAACTTCCCAAGGTCATAGCCGCCCTCACGGGTCTTTTTGCTGAACAAGTCTTCCGGCCTGCTAGCGCCCTTGAAAATTGCACCATTATGTCCACCTTCATCCCATGATATATATTTCGGCCCGCTGCATCCCTTCTTGCATTCCCATACGCGCTGTCCCTTGGGGAAACCTTTGCCTCGAGCGGGCGTGTATCCGAGCCATTTAGCCAATTGTTCGGCTTGTGATTTCGGTACCACCTGGCCCGCAACTCTTCCCGATCCGGCGGCGAACTTTACTTTCTGTACTTTCGATAGATCGTGTATGACATCGGCAACCTTGGGCATATTTGCAAGGAATTCTTTTGCGCCCTTCAGTTCAAGGCCGCCAAAGATCTCTCCCACCACAAACGCGCAGGCCAGCAGGTCGCCGGACTCGCACCCCTTAATGTCAGAAGCCATGAAGTCTATAAATTTATAGAGGGCAGATTCTTTGAGTTTCCCGGTTATGAGATTCTGCCACTGCTTCTCCGATATGCCTAGAATTTGCGCTAGGGTGCCGCAGTCATGAGTCCCTTTTCCGGGTGTAGGGGGGACACATTTTTTCACAAACTCCTTTGCGCCTTCGATCTGCTGAATTGCCTTGCGCCAGACTTCGCAGGTCTTTTTGCCGAGAGTCTTCTCGCATTCATTCCAATTCATCGGCGCTTCAGAGATCTTACGCGACCCTGCGCCGAACGCCGCCCCTTTGCCAAACCCTGCGCTGGAATTCCCTAAACAGCGGCCGCCTTCTATACAGCTGATGAGGTTTTTAAGTTTCGGTATGAGCCGCAGCTTCCCAAAGCGGTCTTCGTTGTCGCCTGCTAGCGCGGCTGGATCGATTTCGAGGCCGCCACAGCTGTCGTGGATGGCGAGGCACGCGATGGCTCCTCCTCCGGCACCGCCGATAGATTTGCAGCCCCCGATATACAATCCGCTTCCTGCGCACCCTCCACTCACGATGCCGTGCTCGGCGTAGATGCCCACCGCCGTCTGGTAGTCCACGCCGGGGACGTAGGGCGCGCCCCATGCTCCGCCGACACTGCCGGCGTCGATGGTGGAGTGACCCGTGGGGTCGATTCCGGTCAGGGGAGAGGCATCGGCGTAGGTGTAGCGATTGGCCCGCACCGACGGGGCAGGGTCGAGATTGGCGGTGTCGCGACTGGCGAAGGTGCCGGTGCCCGGCTGGTACCAGCGGGCGTGCATGTTGACCTTGCCGGTTTCCGGGTCGATGTATTCGCCCTGGTAACCGAGGTTGCTCCGGTCTCCTGTCTGCGCGGCGATCTCGCCGAAGGGACCGTAAGAGGTGGATGTCGTGACGGCGGTTCCGCTGTACGTGCCGATCAGGTCGCCGTGGAGATCGCTCAGGGTACCGGCCGCCGGCGCTGTGCCTTCTTGGAGGCTGAGCAGCCCGCCGAAGGCGTCGCGGGCGTACTTGGCCTGGAGAGTGCCGCTGACGCTGATGGCGGCCAGGTCGTTGCTGAGTCCGGCGTACAGGTGGGTCTGCTTGGTGGGGCCGCTGATGCGGGAGGTGACGCGGTCGAAGACGTCGTAGGCGTACACGCTGTCGCCGTCGGCGATGAGGCGGTCGAAGGCGTCGAAGGTGAGTTGGGTGGCGGTGCCGTTCTTGGTCTGGCTCGCGAGGGTGCCGCGGGCGGTGTAGGTGTAGTCGGTGCCGTCGCCGTTGGTGAGGCGGTTGCGTTCGTCGTAGGTGAAGGTCTTGTCGCCGACCTTGGTGCGGTTGCCGGCGGCGTCCCATTCGTACGTGGTGGTGCCACCGGGGGCGGTCCAAGAGGTGAGGCGATTGGCGTGGTCGTAGCCGTAGGTGTTGGTGCCGGAACCGGCCAAGCCGGTGGTGGTCTTGGTGGTGAGGTTGTCGTCCTTGTCCCAGCCGTAAGTGATCTTGGCGATTTCCGCGCCGGCGCTGTTCTTCAGGGTTTGGGAGGTGGCGCGGCCCAGGTCGTCGTAGCCGAAGATCTGGGTATTGGCGGGGTTGGCTGAGGTGAGGGTTTCGACGCGGTTGGCTTTGTCGTAGGCGTAGGTAAAGGTGCGGCCGGTGAGCGGGTCGGTGGCCGTCTTCAGGCGATCCGCGTTGTCCCAGGTGAAAGTGGTGGTACCGGCGGCGTCAACGCGCTGGGCAAGGTTGCCGTTGTCGTCGTAGGCCATTGTCGTCGGCTGGGCGGAGGGCTGGGTGAGCTTGGTGAGCAGGCCGCGGTCGTTGTATTCGAGGGTGTAGTCCCCGGCCGCGGTCAGCTGTCCCGCGGTGTCGTAGCCGAAGGTGCGCTGGGCGGTGGCCGCGCCTCCGCCGCTGCCGTCCTCTTGGGCGAGGCGGCCGAGGTGGTCGAAGGTACGGATGATCTGCACGCCGCCGGGCTGGGTGACGCCCGTGTTGTTGCCAGCCTTGTCGTAGCCGTAGACCCAGGTGCGGTCGGCCTCGTTGGGGTGCTGGGTGGTCGCCGGTTCGATGACCTTCTCGATCAGGCCGAGGCTGTTGTAGGTGGTCCAGGTGGTGTTGCCACGACCGTCGGTCAGCTTGGTACGGGCGCCGTTGGCGTCGTAGCCGAACCGGGTCACGATCTCCTTGTTCGCGGAGACCGGCTCGGTGAGCGTGGTGAGCCGGTTCAGTGCATCGAAGCTCTGCTGGGTGGTGTGCTGTTCGGCCGAGGTCTGACTCGTCGGGTTGCCGGCCAGATCGTAGCCGATCTTGGTGGAGCGGAGTGTGGTGCCGGAGCCGTTGAGGCCCTTGACCTCGATGGGGCGTCCGGCCAGGTCGTAGCTGGTCTCGGTGGCGTTGGCGGTGGCGTCGGTGACCCGAAGCGGGCGACCGGCCAGGTCGTAGGTGCTGGTGGTCTTGTTCTGGGCAGGGTCGGTAGTGCTCTCGATCTCGCCTGCAGCGTTGGGGACATATTTGGTGATCTTGCTGCCGGGGCCGGGCTCGACTGCCTGGATGAGCATTCCGGCGTCGTTGTAGGTCAGCTTGGTGGTGTAGGCCGCCGTGGTGGGCTTACGCTCGATCACCGTTTCGGTGATCTTGCGGCCCAAGTCGTCGAAGGTCGCCTCCATGCGGGCGCCGTTGGGGTCCACGGCGGACAGTTGCTCGCCCACCAGGTTGAACTCGGCGATCCAGGCGCCACCGGGGCCGGACGGGCCGGGGTCGATCTGGCGGACCGGGTTGCCGAGCGCGTCGTAGTGCGTGGTGGTGACATAACCGCGTGGGTCGGTGGTGGTGGTGCGGCGGCCGGCTGCGTCGTAGCCGTGCGAGATTGTCGGGGTGACCGCCGTACCGCCGGGCGGCGTGTAGGTCGGCATTGTCAGGTTCACGGCCCGGCCTGCCTTGTCAAAGGCAGTAGTGATCGTGCCGCCTTCGGCGTCGATCGTGTTTGTCTGGTTGCCGAAGGTGTCGTACCCGGCGCGAGCAGTTGGACGGATGGCGGACGACTGTGTGCCTGCCTTGCCCACCTCCACGTTGGGGGCCTTGGTCTCGATCTGGCGACCGAGCGCGTCATAGGTGTTGGTGGTGGTGTAGTCGGCGGCGGTAGCACCGTCGGCGTTGCCGCGCGGGTCGGTGATCGCGGTGATGAGGCCGCGGTCGTCGATCGTCCATGTGGTGACGAGGTCTTGGGTGCCGTTCTCGATCGTCTGGCGGGTACGCAGGCCTGCGGCGTTGTAGGCGTAGCTGACGATCTCTTCGCGGGTGCCGCTGGTGGCACCGGTGCGTGTTTCCTTCGTGATCAGGTTGTTGGCGTCGTAGACGTAGGCGGTTTTGCGCTTGAGCTTGGCCGGGTCCAGCGTCGTCGACGTGAGCCTGCCTGCTGCGTCGTAGATGCTCTCTGTGGAGGTGATACCCACGCCAGTGATGGGGTCCGCCCCGATCACCTGCTTGATGAGGTTGCCTGCCGCGTCGTAGGTGTCGGCTTTCAGCACTACGTCTTTGGTTGTGGTGGAGCCGTTCAGCTTGACATCGTCGCCGGTTACCTGCGCCTGGCGGTTGTCGCCGTAGTACGTGTAAGAGGTCTTGCGGCCCATCGCATCCACCTGCGCCGCAAGACGGCCGCCGTCGTCGTAGGAATACGACTCCAGGACGATCTCCTTGGCCGGCTGCGGGTTGACCGGGCTGCCGGTCCAGTTCATCAGCTTCCGGGAGGCCAACTGCCCGCGCTCGGTATAGGTGTAGCCGAAGATTGAGCCGAGCGGATCTGTGACCGTTTCCTGCAGGCCTAGCTTGTTCCAGGTGGCGCGGACCACGCCGCCCGCGGGGTCGGTGAGGCTGTCCTGACGGCCGTGGGCGTCGTAAGCGTAAGTGACGGTCCGTGAGGCGTCGCCGCCGGTCAGATCGCTCACGGACTGGGTGAGCGGGTTGCCGTCCGCGTCATAGGTGTACGTCGTCTTGGCGGTGTGGGTGACGCCGCTGATCTCGTTCTTGACGGCCGAGTCGGTCTGCGTGGCGGGCCGACTGGCATCATCGTAGGTGAAGGTGGTCTTCACCCCGCTGGGGTGGGCAGCGGAAATCTGGGTGCGCCCGATCGCGCGCCCGAGCGAGTCGTAGTCCAGCTTGGTGATCAGCCCGGACGGGTCAATCTGCTCGGCCAGGTCGCCTGAGGCGGTGTAGCGCAGCTCGGTGACGTTGCCCTTGGGGTCCTTGCGGGTCTTGACCAGGCCAGCCGGGGTGGTGCCGCCGCCAATGGCCGGCTCGGTGCCGTCGGTAAAGGCAACGGTGGCAGAGCGACCATTGGGGAAGTCGGGAGTGGCCGGCGTGGTCTGCTTGGTTTGCTCGCCGTAGGTGTTGTACTCGACCACAGTGGCGTACGTGTTGTCGGTATCGCTGGCCGAGCGGGCATCGCGGACCTTGACCACGTGATCGTTACGTGGGTCGAATTGGTCGGCGTCGTTGAGGTAGTACTCGATGCGGACGATTTGGCAACTGTCCACGTCGCGGCAGGTCCTCTGCGAGATGGCATTGCCGCGCTTGTCATTCTCTAAAGAGACGGCGTTGTTATTCGCGTCGACAACTTCGCTCAGGTAGCCGCCAGTGTCATAGCTGTAGTTGGTCTTTTTGCCGAGTTGGTCGGTATGGGTGACGATCCGGTAGCCACGCCAGGCGTCATGCACCGAAACGAGGGGCTTCAAGTTCGGGTCCGTCACTGTAACCGTGGAGAGCCCGGTTTCCTCGTCGTGGACCAGGTCGCTGAGTTGCCAGGTACCGCCGTTGTCGTCGGTGTGGGTTTTGATCCGATCGGTGAGGGGGTCGTAGGTGTTGGCGGCCCAGATCCGGCCCGACGGCAACGTGATCTTCGTGAGCTTGTGCAGAGCCTCCGCCCGAGCTGCGTAGTGGCGGGCGATCTCGGCTGGGGATAGCGGGCGGTCATAGACGGCAAGCTCGTCGACCGTTGCGGATATGCCGCCGAGCGTCATGTACTCGGCGTAGTAGGAACTTGTGTTGGTGATCTCTCCGTTGAAGGTGCCGACGGCGACACCGTCCACATACAGCGTCTGCCGGTCCCCGGCGGCGGTCAGCACGGCATGGTGCCAGGCATTGTCCTTGACCGCAGCGGTGGTGACGATGCGGGAGGCGGCGTCGTAGCCGGCCGCCAGTTTGCCGTCGGTGGTGACCTGCAGCATTGGGAAGTTCTGGAAGGTGCCGTCGACGGTCATGATGGTTCCGCTGGCGGCGGTTTTGAACCAGGTCTCTATCGAGGCCCAGGCGCCGGCCCGGGGAATGATCCCAGCGGGGAGGTGGATCGCACCGGTGGTGGAGGCAGGGATGCCGACTGCGGTGTCCGGCGTTCCAGCCAGCGCGCCGGGCTGGCTCAAGGTGTAATCGCTGTTGTAGAAGGCGTCATCCAGCCAGCCCAGGTCCTTGGCACTCCGGCCTGTGGTTTCCCCGAACCGCCAATATCCCATCGGGTCGGAGTCCAACACGGTGCTGCGATACAGCGACCCGGGATTATGGCTGTAGACGGTGCATCCCTGCGCCGGGTTGCACACCTTCTCCAGCACGTCGCCGTTGTAGGTGTAATTCCATGTCAACGGCTTGCCATCGACCGGGTCCGTCGTCACTGTACCGACGTGTGCGCCGCTCCAGGTGAAGCTGAGCGACCGTCCTCCGGGCGCGGTGGCCTTCGCGAGCTTGCCGTCGCTGCCGTATTGCAGGTTCTGGGTGCGGCCACGCTGGTCGGTCACCTTCAGCAAACGCCCGCTGCTGTCGAACACGTACGAAGTGGAGGACTTGTCCATCAACCGCCAGCTGCCGTCGGCGTTCTTGGCAAGGGTGGCGAACATACCTGGCGGAGGCTGATAGGCGCCGTCACTCTTCTTGGCGAAGCGCACCTGACGCCCGTCTGGATACGTCACCAGCACGGACGCGAGCCCACGAATGCTCTCCTCCACCACGCTCATGTCCCAGCGAGTGGACCAGCCCGCGCCGAAGACGCCGTCGCGGCGTGAGTCCATGCTGTTGTAGGAGCGCACCACCGATAGCGGCGGCCCGGCTACCGGCACCTGGACGTCGGTGAATGTGGTGGTGTAGTTGCCGGACGCCTGGTGGAATTCCTGTCCGTTCACGCCGGGGGTGGACAACTGCGAGGTGATCGTGGGCTGGCGCACCCCGACGATGAAAGTCCGCGCTTCCGAGTATGAGCTTTGGCCGCCGATGGTGGAGGCGTCCGTCGCCTTGAGCCGCCACCAGTACTGGCGCCCCCAGGCCAGCGCGCCTTCCGGCAGGGTGACGCTGCCGGCTGATGACCAGCAGCAGTCGTTGTACGTGCGGCAACTGCCCAACGTCGGGCTCTCACACACCTCGAAGTCGAAGCTGATCGTGCCGCCCGACCACGTGATGGCGGTAGCACTAAACGTAGGCTCAGTGGTCATCAACTGCAGGCCGTTGTCCGGCTCCATCGAGATGATGGATGGCGCAGGCGGCGGCGGGCAGTTGCCGATCAACTGCCATCCCGTGGGCTCTTCGTGCGGCGGATAGAAGTTGAGATTGGCAGGAATGTTCTGAGTGGCTCTCCAGATCCGCCCGCCCGAGGAAACATACGTGCCGACTGCAACGTATACGCTTCGCCGCCACGGCTCATACGACCCACACGGCGGCTCAGCCGCCAACTGAGCCATGAACGCCGAAGCACTGCTCACAGGTTTGCCGGAAGCCCTCTTCTCCCGCGTGACACCTGCACGCTTCTCCTGCGGCAGGGCCTTCTTTGACGTCTTGGTCGCTTTGCTCGGCGTACCGGTCGCGGCAGAAGCGCGCGTCGCCTCACTCGAGGTGAGCGTGGGCAACGTCTTCGTGGACCCGAAAGCCTGCTTTGGCGTCTCCAAAGGGCCTTGAAATGCCGCGGCCGTGACAGGGGTGGTCGCATCCGCGACCGCCGGTAAGGGTTGAAGGAAGAGCAAGCCGGGCATCAGGCTCATGAGAATGGCGGCTACTACCGCACGCATTCCTCCAGAACGAGCCCATGCCAAATTCCGGCCCATACGTCGTCACGCTCCGAACCACAACGAGGGGCACCCGAAGGGGTGCCAGACGTCGCTCCACCCCACCCGGCAGGGACGTCCTGACTCGTGCGGCTCTGGAGCACTGACCAAACGGGCAAAGCGTAACTTTCGCAATATCAGACAACAAGAGTCATCTCAGCTATCAAACTGGCACGGAGTGCGACGTACCGGATGAAAGCTCGCAGCCATGGGTCACGCACCGTGGAGTGGTGGCTCGGCCTGTTCGCACGTGGTTTGCCGTACGTCGTAGCCGTCTTAGAACCAGCAGGTTCTAGTCCGTCTAGCTGGCTGCCGGATTGGATCCTTGATCCCTAGAACATCCGGTTGAGCAGGCGATTTCCGTTACGTTGCCGGTAACCGTCGGCTCACTCCCACGTGCGTGGGGAGGACGCGATGCCTGCGCTGGCGTCATCGACGTATTGCGGCCTATCCCCACGGAGGCCGCGCACCGACGATGGCACCGTCACGGTCGACCCCTTGAGCGAGCAGGGGCGAGGCGCATGGGTGCAGATCGTGGAACCTGATGCGGTCGGCAGCGTCCTCAGGAAAATGTCGCCATTGCCGCCGAGTACTCGTTGATCTTGCTGGTCGTAAGGTTACTCTGCCGCCCCTCCGGAGAGGAGCAACGGGAGCCAATTTTGGGAGCCACCGCCTTGCGGCTCCCTCAGACTTCCCGCGCTCTCTCCGGAGGGTTCTGCAAGGTGAGAGGCACCCGATCGACTCGAATCGACATCCTCAGACTCCCCGGTGTTCCTTCACACCGAAGAGGTCACTGGTTCGATCCCAGTATCGCCCACCAATGTCAAGGGCCACATCCCAACATGGGACGTGGCCCTTTTGATCTTTCAGGTGACTAGGGCATGTATTGAGTCGTGATCAATGGGTGGTTTCGGGTGAGGTCCTTGATCCAGATCATTGAGGCGCGCAGGTAGAGGCCGGCGAGGTAGCTGTCCGGGGTC